>DATKLW010000117.1:0-3355 GCA_035542215.1 Thermoanaerobaculia bacterium
GCGCGGTACGTCGCCCCGGCCCTTCCCGCCCTGCTCGCAATCCTCGTCGCCGCGCTCGCACAGGCGGGGCGGCTCCTCCGCAGGCGGCTTCCATCCGCCGCCGTCGCGCTCGCGGGCGTGGGCCTCGCGTGCACTCTCGCCGTCTTTCTCGCGCGGAACGCCCGGGCCGCCGTCGCGCTCGTGCTCCGCGCGCCGGACCGGAGCGCGACGCTCCGGACGATCCTCGACGAGGGCTACGCCGTCTGCCACGCCGGGTACGACGCGGCGTACACGCTCCAGTTTCTGAGCGACGAGCGCGTCCGGTTCGTTCCGTACCACGGCCCGGATCGCAACCGGGCGCTCTCCGCCGAGTTGCGCGCCCTGCCCGGGCCGCAATGCCTCGTCACGGACGACGGCCTCGTGCGCCGCTGGCTGCCCTCCGACGCCGCGACGGAAGGGAGCCCGGCGCAGCGCCGCGCAAACGCGCGTTGACACGAGCCGGTATGCTGCGACGCGGCACATGAGCGAAGACAACGCGAACGTCCCGGTCATCCCTCCGGTTCTGTTCGGCGCCGGGATCGGCGCCGGCTACCTCATGCGCTGGCTCGTCCCCGTGCGACTCGTACCCGCCGGTTTCGAGAGCGAGGCTGCCTCCGCCGGCTCGGCGCTCGCGCTCCTGGGCCTTGCGTTCGGGGGCTCGGCGTTTTTCATGTTCCTCCGGGCGAGGACGACGCCGCACCCGAACCATCCCGTGAGCGCGCTCGTGACGTGGGGGCCCTACCGCGTCTCGCGCAACCCCATGTACGTCGGGCTCTCGTCGTTCACCGCAGGGCTCGCGCTCATCGCGAACACGCCGTGGCTTCTCGCGGCGCTCCCGTTCGTGTGGATCGCGCTGCGGCGCCTCGTGATCGACCGCGAGGAGGCCTACCTCGAGCGGAGGTTCGGGGAGGAGTACCTCGAGTTCAAGGCGCGCACGCGGCGCTGGATCTAGGCGTCCGCCTTCGGGGCCCGTTCCGTCAGGACGCGGGCCCCGGACTCCGTCACGAGGACGTCGTCCTCGATCCGGACGCCGAGGCCGAGGTACTCCTTCGGGACGCGCGCCTCGTCAGGCCTCACGTAGAGGCCCGGCTCGACGGTCAGGACCATCCCCGGCTCGAGCGGGCGCGGCCGGCCGCGCTCGTCGCGGTACCGCCCGCGGTCGTGCACGTCGAGGCCCAGCCAGTGCGACGTGTGGTGGAGCGCGAAGCGCTGCACGGCGTTCTTCTTCAGCGCGTCGCGCCGGCCCTTCAGGAGGCCGAGGTCGAGGGCCGCGTCGAGGAGGACGGCGCGCGCCGCCTCGTGGGGGGCGTCCCACGGGGCGCCCGGGCGCACAGCCGCGATCGCCGCGCGCTGGGCCGCGAGGACGGCTGCGTAGAGCCGGGCCTGCGGCCGCGTGAAGCGGCCCGAGGCGGGAAACGTCCGCGTGACGTCGGAGGCGTAGCCCCCGACCTCGCAGCCCGCATCGACGAGGACGAGGTCGCCCGCGGCGAGACGGCGGGAGTTCTCGACATAGTGGAGGATCGTCGCGTTCTCGCCCGAGGCGACGATCGTCGGGTAGGCGGGGCCGCTCGCGCCCATCGCCCGGAAGCGCCGGTCGATCGCGGCCTCGACCTCGTATTCGTACCGGCCCGGGCGGCCCGTCCGTTGCGCGTCGCGGTGCGCGGCGGCGGCGATCGCGGCGGCCCGCTCGAGAAGAGCGATCTCCTCGGGCGACTTGACGAGACGCATCGTGTGAAGGAGGTCCGTCGGGTCCAAGACGCTCACCGGCCCCCGATGAGCGTGCCGGGCCTCGCGGCGGAAGCGCGCGAGGATGCCGGCGACGAGCCGGTCGTTCGCGTCCGAAAGGCCCAGCGCGTGGTGGAGAACGCGCGCTTTCCGGACGAGGTCGGGGAGGCGCTTGCCGAGCTCGCCGGCCGGATGGGCCGCGTCCGCGCCGAACGTCTTCACGGCGCCTTCGGGCCCCGCGCGTCGGCCTTCCCACGTCTCGCGCTCGCGGTCGCGCGGCTGGACGAAGAGGGTGAACGCGCGCGCGTCCGCATCGAGGACCGCGGTGGCGCCTGGCTCGGCGAAGCCCGTCAGGTAGTAGAAATCGGGGTCGGGCCTGTAGCGGTAGTGGACGTCGTGCCCGAACGCGGCTTCGGGGGCGGCGAAAAGAAGCGTGACCCCCTCGCCCATCGCATCGAAGAAACGCGCCCTGCGGCGCGCGAAGACGGAGTCGCCGGCCATGGCGCGAGTCTAACCGGCGGCGGCGTGCGAGGATGGGGCATGGATTCCCGAATCGTCCCCGCGCTCCGGACCCGCTACCCCGGGTTCTCGGGGGCGCGGCTCAAGCGGGCCGTCCTGGAGGGCCAGGTCACGGTGGACGGCGCCGTCGTGAACGATGCCGGAGCGTTCGTGCCGCCGGGCGCCGACCTCAAGTGGGACCGGGACCGGCGCGTCGAACGCCGCGTCGCGACGGCCCTGAAGGTCCTTTACGAGGACGACGACGCGATCGCGGTCTTCAAGCCATCGGGCCTCCTGACGCACCCGACGGAGGCGAAGGAGAAGGACACGCTTCTCGCGCGCGTGTCGACGTACGTCCAGAAACGGCACGGCGGCGGGGCCCGGACGTACGTCTCGATCGTCCATCGGCTCGACAAGGAAACGTCCGGGATCCTCGTCTTCGCGCGCAGCCGGCGCGGGATGGTCGGCCTGCAGGCGCAGCTTCGCGCGCACACGATGGACCGGCGCTACCGGGCGGTCGTCGAGGGAGACCTCGCCGGGAACGCGGGCACTTTCGACAAGGACCTCCAGGCGGAACCGGGCGAGCGGCGCCGCGGGGTGGCGAAATCCGGCGAGGCGGGACTCAAGGCGATCACGGAGTGGACCGTGCTCGAGCGCTTCGGGATCGCGACGCTCGTCGAGGCGCGCCTGAAGACCGGGCGCACGCACCAGATCCGCATCCACTTCGCGAACGCGGGCCACGTCCTCGTGGGCGACTCCGTCTACCGCGACCGCAAGGCCAAGCCGTTCCCGGTCCCGTTCCCGCGCCAGGCACTCCACGCCGGGCACCTCGGCTGGAAGACCGAGGAAGGGAAGGCGGTGTCGCTCGACGCCGACCCCCCGGGCGACTTTCTCAAGCTGCTCGAGGAGTTGAGGAAGAGGGGAAGAAAGAAGAAGTGAGAGCAAGAGGAAGAATCCTAGAAGGTGTGTGTGGCGCCGAGGCGGGTGTGAGCGCGCCGCGGTAACTCGAGCGGCACGCGGTCAACACGCCCTTCTAAGAAATCAGCGGGCCCGAAGGGCCCGCTGCAGAATCCTCGTTCTTCCGGGTCCCCGGGTCCCCGGGTCCCTCTATTCG
>DATKLW010000118.1:0-14286 GCA_035542215.1 Thermoanaerobaculia bacterium
GCCGTCCTGTCCGTCGAGGTCCAGACCCTGCCGTGATCCGGATCGCTCTCCCGGCGCATCTCCGGACGCTCGCGCACGTCGACGGAGACGTGACGCTCTCGCTCGAGGGGCCCGTCACGCAGCGCTCGATCCTCGACGCGCTCGAGGCGCGTTACCCCGTCCTGCGCGGGACGATCCGCGATCACGCGACGCAGAAGCGCCGGCCGTTCGTGAGGTTCTTCGCGTGCGCCGAGGACCGCTCGCACGACTCTCCGGACGCCCCGCTGCCCGAGGCGGTCGCCTCGGGCGCCGAGCCTTTTCTCGTCGTGGGGGCGATGGCGGGAGGGTGACGCCCGCCGGAACGGCCTTCGGAGCGGATCGCGCTCGCCGGAGCGCGTTAGCGCGTCTTTGCACCGCCGGGCGAACGGCGATATGGTCCGCAGCGAACCCAGCCTGAGACTCAACCCACACATCAATGCGGAGGATCGCCGGATGCGCCGTCCCGTGTTCGCCCTTGCCCTCCTCGCCGTTCTCGCGTCTCCCGCCGCCGCCGACGAAGTTCTGCGCCTGCCGGGCATGCACGTCGGCGGGACGATCGCGCGGGATTCGCGCGGGATCCCGCACATCACGGGCTTCACGGAGTGGGACGCCCACTTCCTGACCGGCTACGCGCAGGCGCAGGACCGTCTCTTCCAGATGGACTTCTACCGCCGCGAGGCGAGCGGCACGCTCGCCGAGCTCCTCGGCCCGGCCGCGCTCTCGAGCGACGTCCAGCTTCGCGCGATCGGCCTCCGGCGGACCGCGTCGAGCTCGATGAACATCCTCTCGAACGAAGGGCGTGCGGCGCTCGAGGCGTACGCCGCGGGCGTTAACGCGTGGGCTCTGAACAACCCGCTCCCGCCGGAGTACGCGGCGCTCGAGCTCACGAAGTTCGCGCCGTGGACGGCGCTCGACAGCCTCGCGTTCGCGAACCTCTTCCTTCTCGGCCAGTTCTTCGACGACTCGGACGCGGGCCGGACCCAGGCCTTCCTGACGTACCAGGGCACGGGCGCCGCGGCCGGGTTCGACGGAACGAAGCTCTTCTTCGAGGACCTCGCGCGCTTCGAGCCCTTCGACCACACGACGACGCTGCCCGTCCCGGCGTCCGGCGCCGTCCGGACGGCGCAGATCCGCGCCGCGCGCCCGGAGCTTTACGCGCGGGCGGAGGCCGAGGCGCGCCGGCTCGCGGCGCTCGGCGTCGACGGCCTTATCAACGACTGGCTCGCGAAGGTGGACGCGGCTCCGTACTTCAAGGAAGCGCTGAACCGCGGCAAGGACCGCGGCTCGAACGAGTGGGGCGTGTCCGGGAAGCTCTCGGCGACCGGCAACCCGATGATCGCGAACGACCCGCACCTCTCGCTCGGCTGGCCGTCCACGTGGTACCCGATGGCCGTGCAGGGCGGCCCGATCAACGCGACGGGCATGGGCGCGGCGGGCGTGCCGTTCGTCCTCGTCGGGCAGACGCCGTACATCGCCTGGGGCGCGACGAACAACCCGACGGACGTCACGGACATGTACGTCGAGCAGCTCGTCCTCGACCCGACCTCGCTCGCGGGCTTCGCGACGACGTACAAGGGCGCGAAGGAGCCCGTCCTCGCGATCCCGGAAGTCTTCCGCCAGAACAACCCGGGCAACGGGGCGATGGACGACATCACGGTCGTCCCGGCCGGCGGGGCGATCCCGCCCGCGACGATCATCGTGCCGCGGCGCAACCTCGGGCCGATCATCTCGCTCGACCTCGCGCACGGGTCCGCGATCTCGCTCCAGTACGAGGGAACGGCCGCGACGCGGGAGGTCGACGGGTTCCGGACGTGGAACACCGCGAAAAGCCTCGCGGATTTCCAGCGGGGCCTCACGTATCTCACGATCGGCTCGTTCAACTGGGCGGTCGCCGACTCGGCCGGGAATCTCGCGTATCTCACGAGCGGCGAACAGCCGCTGCGCGAGGACCTTCAGGCGAACGCGCCGAAGGGCCTCCCGCCGTATTTCCTGCGCGACGGCACGGGCGGAAACGAGTGGATGGCGCGCACGAACGTCTACCCGAACCAGGCGCTTCTCTACGAGATCCTGCCGCCCGCCGAGCGGCCCCAGGCCGTGAACCCGGCCGCCGGGTTCTTCGTGAACGCGAACAACGATCCCGTGGGCCTCACGCTCGGGAACAACCCGCTCGGCCGGCAGCGTCCCGGCGGAGGGATCTTCTACCTGAACTACGGGTACGACGGCTTCCGCTGCGCGCGGATCACGCAGGTCCTCCAGAAGAAGCTCGCGGGCGGCGGCAAGATCTCGTTCGACGACATGAAGGCGACGCAGGCCGACATCGTCCTCATCGACGCCGAGGTCTTCACGCCGTACATCCTCGCCGCCTGGGACCACGCGAACGCGTCGGGCGCCGACCCGGCTCTCGCAGCGTTCGCGGCCAACCAGGCACTCTCGGGCGTGATCGGTTACCTGAAGAAGTGGGACTACTCGACGCCGACGGGCCTCGCGGCGGGCTGGGACGCCGGCAAGCCGTCGGGGACCGCGCCGACGCAGGCGCAGATCGACGCGAGCGTCGCCGCGGCGTTCTACTCCGCGTGGCGCGGGCGCTTCGCCGCGAACGTGATCGACAAGACGATCGCGCCGTACAACCTCACGCCGCCCGGCAACGACCAGAACTCGACGCTCCCGGCGCTCCGCCACATGCTCGACAACTTCGCGACCCTGCAGGGCGTGGGCGCGTCGGGCCTCAACTTCTTCGCGGTGCCCGGCGTCGCGGCCGCCGCCGACCGGCGCGACGTCGTGATCCTGCAGAGCCTCGTCGACGCGATCTCGCTCCTCTCGGGGAGCACGTTCACCGCGGCGTTCGGCGGCAGCACGAACCTCGCGGACTACCGTTGGGGCAAGCTCCACCGGATCACGTTCGCGCACCCGCTCGGCGGGCCCTTCAGCGTCCCGCCGGCGTTCGGCCAGTTCCCCGCGCCCGTCGCCGGGCTCAACGGGATCCCGCGCTCCGGCGGCGTCGGAACGCCCGACGTCGGGAACCACCCGATCCGCGCGAACACGCTGGACGGCTTCATGTTCAGCTCGGGGCCCTCCCGCCGCTACGTGGCGGACGTGGGCTCGGCGTCGATCCACGCCGAGACGAGCCTGCCCGGCGGCGTGAGCGCCCTGCCGACGTCTCCGCACTACATCGACATCCTGCCCCTCTGGCTGACGAACACGACGTATCCCGCCGAGCTCGCGGGCGGCCCGACGCTGCCGTGGGCGCCTTGAGGGAGACCGCCATGAAGAAGACCTCGATCGCCGCGCTCGTCCTCGTCCTTGCTCTCCTCGCCCTGCCTGCCGCCGCGCAGGTCACGACCGAGATCGGGTTCCTCGGCACGTGGATCCACTCGACGACGACGACCGTCACGAACGCCCAATACGACATCGGCGTCAAGTTCCAGGACGGCGCGGGCGGAGGGCTGTTCGTCGACGTCCGGCCGTGGAAGCTGGTCTCGTTCGAGCTCTCCGGTTTTTACACGCGGCAGAGCGCCGCGATCACGGCAAACGGCTCGACGCTCGTCTCGGCCGGGTCGCTCGAGGCGAAGACGGGCGTCCTCGAAGCGAAGCTCCATCCGCTCGGCGACGGGACGTTCGACCTCTACGTCGGAGCCGGCGGCGCGTACGCGGGATTCAACGACCTGACCGACTCGGCGCTGGACGCCGCCGGGATCGGGACCGTGACCGTCAAGGGCAAGGCGGGGTTCGCGGGGAGCGCGGGCGTGCGCGTCAAGCTCGGCGCCTCGGCGGGCTTCGTCGTCGACGCGAAGTACCTCGCTCTCAAGCCGGAGTCGCAGGGCGCGTCGGGGCCGCCGACCGATCTCAGGTGGAACCCGCTCCTCGTGTCGGCCGGCTTCGGGTTCCGTTTCTAGCGAAAAAGAGAGAATGGCACCGTCCGGCAGCGCACGAAGTGCGGAGCCGGTCTCTGCGTGACGCGTATCACAGCGCGTCAACCGCCGGGCGCGCGGGCGCGTCGATGGAGTGCATTCAGGAGGAGCCTCGATGAAGAACCGGTCGCGAAGTGGCATTTCCCCGCTCCTGGCCGCCGCCGTGCTCGTCGCGCTGAGCGGCCGGTCCGCCGCTCAGCCCGCCGGCCAGCCCGCTCCGCGCGCGAAGGCCGGCGGTCTCGTCCGGCCCGGCGTGACCGAGTGGCCGAAGAAGATTCCGTTCGGCGAGATGACGGTGCTCCTCGACGCTCCTCAGGCCGAGAGCCTCGAGGGGACGAAGCTGAAGGCGAAAGGCACGGCCCGTCTCGTCCACGAAGGCGAGGCCGAGGCGGCCGCGGCGACGCTCTGGTACGACGCCGACGTGAGGATCGACCACGAGCGCCGCCTCGTCACGCTTCTGGCCGTCAGCGTCACGCGCGTCGAACTCCCGGGAGCCGCCCCCGCGCGCGAGCAGCGCCTCGCGACCCGCCTGAGCGGGGCCGTCACGCGCCAGCACGTCACGCTGTCGCTCGACGACGTCCTCGCCGGGGCGCGTTTCGCCGCGCACGGCGCCGGCGCGCCGCCGAAGCTCGGCACCGACCCGCCGAAGATCCTCTTCGAGACGGAGCCCGCGGTCCTCGTCGTCTTCGACGGCGCGCCGCGTTTCAAGCCGGTCGAGGGCTCTTTCCTCGAGCGGGCGCTCAACACGCCGTTCCTCGTCCTGCACGATCCGGTCGCGAACGCGTACTACCTCGACGGCGGCACCGCGTGGTTCCGCGCGGCGGACACGGCGGGCCCGTGGACGAAGGCCGGCGTCGTGCCGCCGGAGGCGCTCCGCATCGCCCGCCGCGACCGGCAGGAGGCCGGCGTCGCCGAGGCGGACGTCGAGAAGGCGAAGGCGTCGGCCGACGCGCGCGTCCCGAAGATCCTCACGACGACGGAGCCGGCGGAGCTGGTCGTCTCGGACGGCGCGCCGCAGTGGAGCCCGCTCGTCGCGGACGAGGTCGAGACGCTGTCGAACTCGGAGAGCGACGTCTTCCGGACGCCCTCCGACGGGAGCGTGTGGCTCGTGATCTCGGGCCGCTGGTACCGCGGCGCCACGCTCGCGGGGCCCTTCTCGTGGGTCGAGCCGGACCAGCTCCCCGCGGGCTTCCGCCGGATCCCGGCGGACTCGGACAAGGCCTCCGTCCTCTCGTTCGTGCCGGGAACGGCGCCGGCGCGCGAGGCGCTCCGCGACGCGTCGACGCCGCGCACGGCCGCGGTCCGCCGCGCGGACGCGCACGTGAACGTGACGTGGGACGGCGAGCCGAAGTTCGAGGCCGTGCCCGGCTCGCACGTCGAGTACGCGCTCAACACGCCCGAGAGCGTCCTCAGGATCCGGGGCCGCTACTACGTCTGCGACCAGGGCGTGTGGTTCACGGGGGACAAGCCGATGGGGCCGTGGCGCGTCGCGGACGCGATCCCGGAGGACGAGATCCAGACGATCCCGCCCGAGAGCCCCGTCTACAACACGCGTTTCGTCGAGGTCTACGACTCCACGCCCGACACCGTGTACGTCGCGTACACGCCCGCCTACCTCGGCTCGTACCCGTACTACGGCTCCGTCGTCTTCGGCACGGGCTGGTACTACCGGCCGTGGTGGGGCGCGGCGTACTACCCGCGCCCGTGGACGTGGGGCTTCCATGCCGCATACGCCCCGGGGTTCGGGTGGGGATGGGGGTTCGGCTGGGGAGGGGCGTGGGGCGGATTCCGTTACGGGTTCGGCTACGGCTGGGGCGCGCGGTGGTGCGGGCCCGGAGGCTTCTACAGGCCGGGGTTCCGGAACGTGAACGTGACGCGCAACGTGACGGTGAACCGGAACGTGACCGTCAACCGGAACCTCTACGCGAGCGGCGCGAACGTGTCGCGCGCGACGCCGCAGGGCGCGGCGGCGTCGAAGACGGCGGGCTCCGGGGGCGCGGCGAGCGCGTCGAAGACCGCGGGCACCGGGAAGACGGGGAAGAGCGCCGCGACGAAGACCGGAACAGGCACGAAGGCGGCCGCGAAGACGGGCAAGCCGGGCGCCGGGCAGAAGGCGCATGCGCCGAAGGGCGGCGGCGGAGGACATCACCAGAAGGAGAAGTGACGCGGAGCGGCTCACGCCGATAATCCCCCCGGACCGGAGAACGGATCCGGGAGGGAGCAGATGTCCTCGAAAGCCGCGCTTCTCGTTTCACTCGTGCTCGCGCCGTGTTTCGGCGCCGCCTTCGCCGAGGGACCGCCGCCCGCGGCTCCTACGGTCCTCACCCTTTCGGACGCGCTCCGGGCGACGGCGGCCGAGTCGCAGGCGTCGGTCGCCGCCGGACTCGACGCCGGCGCCGCGCAGGAAGGGACGAAGCGGGCGAAGGCGGCGTTCTGGCCGTCCCTCTCGGTGGCCGGGAACTGGCAGGCGCGCGACAACGCGGTCGTCGCGGTCCTCGGCCCGCTCCAGGTCGCGACGACCGACAAGAACTTCTTCTCGGCCGAGGCCGACCTGACGCAGCTCATCTGGGACGGCGGCCGGCGGTCCGCGGCGCTTGAGATCGCCCGCGCGACCGAGACCGCGACGTCCGCGAAGGGAAAGGCGGACGTGCAGTCCGCGCAGCTCGAGGGCCTCGGGACGTACCTCCGGATCCTCGTCCTCAAGGCGCAGCGCCGTGTCGTGGACCAGCGGATCGCGAGCCTCGAGGAGCACCTGCGCATCGCGAAGGACCTTTACGATCAGGGAATCGTGGCGCGCAACGACCTCCTCGGGACCGAGGTCCGCCTGCGCACGGTGAAGGACCAGACCGGCCAGATCGACAACGGGATCGCGGTCGCGACGCAGACGCTCCGCCGCCTGATGGGCCGGCCGGCGGACGAAGCGCTCGTCCTTCCCGAATCGCTGCCGTCGCCTCCCGCGCTCCCGGACGGCCTGGACGGGCTGAAGAAGCGCGCGGCCGCGGGGAACCCGCGCCTCGAGGCGCTCCGGGCGAGCCTGCGCGTGGACCAGGGCGCCGCTTCCGTGAGGAAGGGCGAGAGCTGGCCGAGCTTCTACGCCCAGCTCTCGCACACCTACCAGCAGAACGACTTCCTCGCCTTTCCCAACGCGAACATTTTCTTCGTCGGCGTCAACTGGCAGGTCTGGGAGAACGGGTCCCGCAAGGCCGCGGTGCGGCAGGCGGAGATCGCCGCGCAGAAGACGCAGAGCGAGATCGGCGAGCTTGCGCGGAGCCTCGACATCCGCGTGGACGAGGCATGGCGCGACTTCACGCAGGCCCAGCGCGAAGCCGAAACGGCCCGGACGAACGTCGAGGCCGCCGCGGAGAACCTCCGGATCGAGGAGGACCAGTACAAGGCCGGCCTCTCGCGTACGATCGACGTGCTCGACGCCGAGGCGGTCCTCGCCGAGAGCCGCTTTTCGCTCGTGAACGAGCACTACACCGCCTACCTGAAGGAGGGGATCCTCGCCGCGGCCGCGGGCCTCGACCTCCCGGACGTCTTCGCCGCCGCAGCCCCGGCCCCAGAGGAGCGCTAGTCATGTCGCGGAAGTGGATCAGCCTCGCCGTCATCCTCGCCGTCGCCCTCGGGATCTTCGCGGCCGCGGCCCGTTCGTGGAGGCGCTCGAAGATCCATCCGAACACGGAGGACGCCTTCGTCGGGGGCGACGTCTACTCCGTCTCGTCGCGGATCCCGGGCACGCTCCTGACGGTCGACGTGAACGAGAACCAGGAGGTCAAGGCCGGCCAGACGCTCGCGACGCTCGATCCGCGCGACGCGGACATGGCGGTGGACCAGGTCGAGACGTCCCTCGCCGAGGCGCGTGCGGCCCTCGCGACACGCCGGGCCGAGATCGAGCAGCAGCGCGCGAAGTCCGCCGCGGACGAGAGCCGGCTCGCGCTCGCGCGGACGAACCTCGCGCGGTACTCGGAGCTCGTGAAACGAAACTCCATTCCGCGCCAGCGGTACGACGACGCGGTCACTGCCGAGTCCGTCGCGGCCGAGGAGCTCTCCGCGTCGAAGAAGTCGCTCGCCGCCAAGGAGGCCGACCTCGGCGTCGCCGAGCAGCGCGTGCGGGTCCAGGAATCGCGCCTCAAGAACGCCCGGCTGAACCGCTCCTACTGCACGATCACGGCGATCACGGACGGCGTCGTGAGCAAGCTCACGGCGCTCGCGGGGCAGGTCGTCGCGCCGGGCCAGCCGCTCTGCGCCGTCGTCCCGCTGAAGGGCGAGCACGTCTGGGTCGAGGCGAACTTCAAGGAGACGGAGCTCACGCGCATCCGGGTGGGCCAGCCCGCGGTCTTCCACACGGACGTGAACCCGGACCGCGAGTACCGGGGCCACGTCGAGAGCATCAGCGCGGGGACGGGGGCCGCTTTCGCGCTCCTGCCGGCCGAGAACGCGACCGGAAACTGGGTGAAGATCGTCCAGCGCCTGCCCGTGAGGATCGCGATCGACCCCGGCAGCGACGCGGACGGGTCGCTCCGGCTCGGCTTCTCGGTCCACGTCGAGGTCGACACGGTCTCGGCGCCTGCGCCCGCACCCGCGGCCGCGCCGGCCGCGAAGGCGAACGTCCCGGGCTGAGGCGGCGGCGGGACCCGATGGCCGACGCGACGAAGACCCACCCGTACCTGATCGCGGTGACGTGCATGCTCGGCACGCTCATGGAGGTCGTGGACACCTCCGTGGCGAACGTCTCGCTCCCGCACATGCAGGGGACGTTCTCGGCCAGCCTGGACGAGATCACGTGGGTCATCACGTCCTACCTCGTCGCGAACGCCGTCGTCCTCCCGATCACGGGCTGGCTCGGGAACTACTTCGGACGGCGCAAGTTCTACCTCACGTGCCTCGGCGTCTTCACGCTCGCGTCGCTCGGCTCGGGCGCGGCCCCGACGCTTCCGTTCCTCGTCTTCATGCGCGTCGTCCAGGGCTTTGCGGGCGGCGCGATGGTGCCCATGTCGCAGGCGATCCTCCTCGAGGCGTTCCCGCCGCACGAGCGCGGCAAGGCGATGGCGATGTTCGGGGTCGGCGTCGTCTTCGGCCCGATCATCGGCCCGACGCTCGGAGGCTGGATCACGGACAACTGGGGCTGGCCGTGGGTCTTCTACATCAACATTCCGGTCGGCATCCTCGGGATCGTCCTCGGCCTCATGTACATCACGGACCCCGCGCACATGAAGCGCCCCGAGGGGCGCGTCGACGTCCTGAGCTTCGCCTTCATCTGCGTCGGGCTCGGGAGCCTCGAGGTCGTCCTGAACCGCGGCGAGCGCTACGACTGGTTCGAGAGCCGCTTCATCACCCTCTTCGCCCTCGCCTCGCTCACGGGCATCGCGCTCTTCGTCTGGCGGTCGTTCACCGCCGAGAACCCGCTCGTGGACCTCCACGTCTTCAACGACCGGGCGTTCGCGTCGGGGACGATCCTGATGTTCCTCCTCGGGTTCGGGCTCTTCGGCGCGTTCACGATGCTGCCGCTCTTCACGCAGACGATGCTCGGCTACACGGCGACGTGGGCGGGCCTCGTCCTCTCGCCCGGTGGGATCGCGTCCCTCTTCGCGATGGTCATCGTCGCGAACCTGATCGGGAAGATCGACACGCGCCTCCTCGTCGCCGTCGGGGCGCTCCTGAACCTCTTCGCGCTCTGGCTCCTCCGCGGAATCGACCTGAACGCGGACTTCACGTACGTGATGGTCTCGCGCCTCGTGCAGGGGTTCGGCCTCGGGTTCCTGTTCGTCCCGATCTCGACGGCGGCGTTCTCGCACCTCAGGCCCGAGAAGATGGGGCAGGCGACCGGCCTCTTCAACCTCCTCCGGAACGAGGGGGGCTCGATCGGCATCGCGATGTCCGCGACCGTTCTCGCGCGGCACGCGCAGGTCCATCACGCGCGTCTCGGCGAGAGCCTCTCGGTCTACAGCCCAACGGTCCAGGAGCGACTCTCGGCCACGGCGCACGGCCTCTCCGCGGTCTCCGGCCTCGACCCGTCCAGCGTCCGCGCCTTGTCGCTGGGCCTCCTCGAGGGCAGCCTCTCGCGGCAGTCTTTCGCCAAGGCCTACGTGGACGTCTTCTGGATGCTGATGTTCGCGTTCGTGGCGTTCCTGCCGTTCACGCTGATGCTCTCGGGCGACGTCGGCAAGGACTCTTCTCCGCCGGCGCATTGAGCGGGCACAGCCCACGGGTCGCGCGAGACGCACAAACCCGTGACCTCGCAAGAAGGCCTGCTGTTCGAATGTAGGGCCCGGCCACCGCGAGGCGCCACCACGCGCAGGGTCGGAGGATCCCATCTGATTCACCTGAATCAGAAGCGGTTGCGCGGACGCTTTTTCGCCTCGAGGCGCAGTAGCATGCGTGAGCCGCGCGTTGTCGAACGACAGTCGCCCGCGCATCACGATGAACGTCCTCGTCCTCAACTGCGGATCCTCCTCCCTCAAGTTCGCGGTCATTGATCCCGAGGCGCAGCGCGAGCTCGTCTCCGGGATCGCGCAGCGCCTCGGAACTCCGGACGCCACGCTCGACGTCAAGCGGGACGGCGCGCGGTCGTCGCGCGTCCTCCCCGGCGCGGCGCACGCCGAGGCTCTCCGGGCGGTGGCCGACGACCTGGCCCGGGAAGGACTGAACGGGAACCTCGTCGGCATCGGGCACCGGGTCGTCCACGGCGGCTCGAGGTTCTCGGCTTCGACGGCGATCACGCCCGAGGTGATCGCGAAAATCGAGGAGTGCATCCCGCTCGGGCCTCTGCACAACCCGCCGAACCTCGTCGGCATCCGGATCGCGCGGGAGCTCTTCCCGGGTTTGCTTCAGGTCGCCGTCTTCGACACCGCTTTCCACCAGACGATGCCGCCCGTCGCGTACACCTATCCCGTTCCCCGGGAGTGGGAGGAGGACTTCGGCGTCCGCCGCTACGGTTTCCACGGGACGAGCCACCGGTACGTCGCGAAGAAAGCGCTCTCCGAGGCCGCGCTGCCGGCGGAAGACCACGCCCTCGTCACGGCCCACCTCGGAAACGGCTGTTCGTGCGCGGCCGTCCGGAACGGCAAGAGCGTCGACACCACGATGGGCCTGACGCCTCTCGAAGGGCTCATGATGGGGACGCGGAGCGGCTCGGTGGACCCGGCGATCATCGGCCACGTCGCGGCGGCGCGGAGGGGAGCGGCGGGAGCGGTGCTCGACGACCTGAACAAGAGGTCGGGCCTGCTCGGCGTCTCCGGCCTCTCGAACGACATGCGGACGATCGAGGAGGCGGCGGCCTCGAGCCATCCGCGCGCGCGCCTCGCCTTCGATCTGTTCTGCTACATCCTCGCCCGGTCGATCGCGAGCCTCGTCGTTCCGCTCGGCCGGCTCGACGCTCTCGTCTTCACCGGCGGAATCGGCGAGAACTCGGCCGCGGTGCGCGCGCGCACCGTGTCTCACCTCGGATTTCTCGGCCTCGTCCTCGATCCCGAGGCGAACGCCGCGCACGGGCGGGGCCGTCACGGCCGGATCACGACTGGGGAGCGGCCCCAGGCGCTCGTCGTCGCGACCAACGAAGAGCTCCTGATCGCGCTCGACACCGCCGAGATCGTCCGCGGAAACGGCCGCTGAACCGCAGAAGAAAGAGGATTCCATGCCCACGACCGTCCTCGTCGCTCCGGCCGGCCGAAGCGTCGGCCTCACGTCCGCCTGTCTCGGGCTCGTTCGCGCCCTCGACCGCCAGGGCCTGCACGTCTCCTTCGCCAAGCCGGTTTCGAACCGCGAGCCGAACCACTCGACGGCCCTCGTCGCGCTCGGAGCGCACCTCTGGCCGCAGCCGTCGGTCCCCCGGCACGAGGCCGAGCGGCTCCTCGCGGCTGGCGACGACCAGACCCTCATGGAGCACGTCGTGGAGATCGCCGGCCGGGCGGGCGACGGCACGGACGTCCTGATCGTGGAGGGGATGAAGCCGGAGTCCGGCACCGTCCACGCCACGCGCGTGAACGCGCTCATGATGAAGGCGCTCGACGCCGAGCTGGTTCTCGTCGCGTCCCCCCGCAACCAGAGCCCCAATGAAGTCGCCGAGTCGCTCGCGAGCGCCGCGCACGGATACGGCGCCCTCGACGGCGGGCGAGTCGTGAACTGCGTCCTGAGCCGGGTCTGCAGGGGCGAGGCCGGGCACGCGGAGGCCGAGAGCGAGGCATTCGGGCCCATCTGTGGCGACTGCGCGGGCTGCGTCGGCTCGCCGGTCCCGGCGGAGCTCGAGGCGGCGTACCGCAAGGCGCTCGAGGCCGAGCGGCTCCGCCCGCTCGCGATCGTCCCGTGCAACGGGGCGCTCGCCGCGCCGCGCGTTTCGGACGTCGCCACGGCTCTGGGGGCCCGGCTGCTCTTCGCGGGCGAGGCCCGGACGCGCCGGGTCCGCGACGTGGCGCTGTGCGCCATGACGGTCCCGAACGCGCTGAAGGCGATGAATCCCGGCACGCTCGTGATCACACCGGGCGACCGGAGCGACATCCTCCTCGCCGCCGCCATGGCGGTCCAGAGCGGCCTGCCGCTCTCCGGCGTCATCCTCTCGGGAGGCATCGAGCCCGATCCCCGCGTCGTCGGTCTCTGCCGGAAAGCCTTCGAGGCGGGACTTCCGCTTCTCGCGATGAGGGATTCGAGCTACCGCACGGCGACGCGGATGGCCTCGATGAACGCCGAGATCCCGACGGACGATCAGGAGCGCGTGGAGAGGACGATGAACTTCGTCGCCGACCGCGTGGACCCGGCCTGGGTGAAGGGGTTCCTGCAGGCGTCGCGCGTCGCGCGCGTCTCTCCGGCCGCGTTCCGGCATCGGCTCGTGGAGGCGGCCCGGGCGGACGTTCGGCGGATCGTCCTGCCGGAGGGGACGGAGCCCCGGACGGTCGCCGCCGCGGCCATCGTGGGGGCGCGCGGGATCGCGCGCTGCGTCCTCCTCGGAAACCCCGAGGAGGTGAGGGAAGTCGCCGCCCGGCAGGGGGCGGACCTCTCGAACCTCGTCGAGATCGTCGACCCGGCCACGGTCGCGCACCGTTACGTCGGGCCGCTCGTCGAGCGGCGGAAGGCGAAGGGGATGACGAGAGAGCGCGCCGAGATCGAGCTCCAGGATCCCATCATGATCGGCACGATGATGATCGCGCTGGACGAGGCCGACGGCCTCGTCTCGGGAGCCGTGCACACGACGGCTCACACGATCCGGCCGGCGCTCCAGATCATCAAGACGGTCCCGGGCTGCAACCTCGTCTCGAGCATCTTCTTCATGTGCCTCCCCGACCAGGTGCTCGTCTTCGGCGACTGCGCGGTGAACCCGGACCCCACGGCTCCGGAGCTGGCGGACATCGCGATCCAGAGCGCAGACTCCGCGACCGCCTTCGGGATCCCGGCCCGGGTCGCGATGCTCTCGTACTCGACCGGCGCGAGCGGGACGGGGGAACACGTCGAGAAGGTGAAGGAGGCGACGCGCCTCGCCAAGGAGAGGCGCCCCGACCTCCTCATCGACGGGCCCCTGCAGTACGACGCCGCCGTGATGCCCGACGTGGCGCGCCTGAAGGCGCCGGGCTCGCAGGTCGCGGGGCAGGCCACCGTCCTCATCTTCCCCGACCTGAACACCGGCAACGTGACCTACAAGGCCGTCCAGCGCTCCGCGAACGTCGTGAGCATCGGCCCGATGCTCCAGGGGCTCGCGAGGCCGGTGAACGACCTCTCGCGCGGCTGCCTCGTGGAGGACATCGTCTTCACGATCAACCTCACCGCGATCCAGGCGCAGAAGGTGCCGCGGACGAGCGCCGTCCTGGTCTGAGGGAGCCGAGGGCCGCGAGGGCGGACTGAATTGCGTCCGGCGCGATTGACGCGCCGACGCTCCGTGGGAAGAATGTTCCAGGCGATGGGATACAAATTGGCGTCCTGCCTTCTCCTGTCCGCCGGGCCGGTCCTCGCGGGCGAGCTGTCGGGGCGGCTCATGCTGAACGATCGCCCCGCTCCCGGAATCACCGTGTCCGCGGTGCCGTACGAGTCCTCTCCCGAAAGGGACCGCCGTGAAGCGAGACGGGAGCCGCCGCCGGAAGCCGTCGCAAAGACCGTCACAAATTCGAAGGGCGAATGGCGCATCGCTCTCGAGGTTCCGCCGGGCCAGCCCGGGAGAATCGTGGGGCTCCGCTACGCGGGTCCGGGCGTAGCGCGCGGCGCGATCTACGGCCTCGGCGATACCGGCGATCTGGAAGACTTCGGAGAGACCTCGCTTCGCAGGGGCATTTCGCTTTCGGGACGAGTCGTCGACGCCGCGGGGATGCCGGTCCCCAAGGCGGCGATTCTCTCCGCCGACAGCTCCGACTCCGTCGAGACCGACGGCGATGGAAGGTTC
>DATKLW010000119.1:0-23939 GCA_035542215.1 Thermoanaerobaculia bacterium
GGCGGCAAGCGCACGCTTCTCATACCGGCGAGCCTCGGGTACGGCTCGCGCGGCGCCGGAGGCGTCATCCCGCCGAACGCGACCCTCGTCTTCGACGTGGAGCTTCTCGGACTGAAATAGGGCTCTAGAGCATCGGAATCAGGCCTTCCGCGGGGCCAGCGCCTAGATTTGAGGTGCGGGGGTGCCCTCCCCGCGGAGGGTTTTCATGCAGAGCCCCGTGAGGCGTGTCGTCATCCTCGGCGCCGCCGGCCGCGACTTCCACGACTTCAACACCGTCTTTCGCGACAAGCCCGGGCACCAGGTCGTCGCTTTCACGGCGACGCAGATCCCGGGGATCGACGGCCGCCGGTACCCCGCGGCTCTCGCGGGCGCGCTCTACCCGGACGGAATCCCGATCGTGCCCGAGGATTCCCTCGAGGACGTGATCCGGAAGGAGAAGGTCGACCTCTGCGTCTTCTCGTACTCGGACGTCGCGCACACGCAGGTCATGCACATTGCCTCGCGCGTGATCGCCGCGGGGTCCGATTTTCTCCTCCTCGGCGCCGACCGGACGATGCTCAAATCGAAGGTTCCCGTCATCGCCGTCACGGCGGTCCGGACGGGGGCGGGCAAGAGCCAGACGACGCGCTTCCTCTCGCGCATCCTCAAGGAGCTCGGGCTGAGAACCGTCGCGGTCCGGCACCCGATGCCGTACGGCGACCTCGCCGCGCAGGCCTGCCAGCGCTTCGCGACGTACGCGGACCTCGACAAACACATGTGCACGATCGAGGAGCGCGAGGAGTACGAGCCGCACCTCGACAACGGCTTCGTCGTTTACGCGGGCGTCGACTACGAGAAGATCCTGCGGCGCGCCGAGGCCGAAGCCGACGTCATCCTGTGGGACGGGGGGAACAACGACCTGCCGTTCTATGTCCCTGACCTCCACATCTGCATCGCGGATCCCCACCGGCCGGGGCACGAAACGGCCTACCACCCGGGAGAGGCGAACTTCCGCCGGGCGGACGTCATTCTCGTGAACAAGTGCGACACGGCCGACGAGGGAAATATCCACGCCGTCGAGATGGCGGCCGTGAAGCTGAACCCGAAGGCGCGCGTCCTGCGCGCGAACTCGCCGGTCGCCTGCGACCGCCCCGAGCTCGTCCGGGGCAAGCGCGTCCTCGTCGTCGAGGACGGCCCGACCCTCACGCACGGCGGGATGACCTTCGGCGCCGGCCTCGTCGCGGCGAAGAAGGCGGGAGCGGCCCGGATCGTCGACCCCGTGCCGTACGCCGTCGGCTCGCTCGAGGCGACGTATCGCAAGTACCCGAACGCGGCCGGGATCCTGCCCGCGATGGGCTACGGCGAGGCGCAGATCGCGGACCTGGCCCAGACGATCGCCGCGACGCCCTGCGACGTCGTCGTCGTCGGGACGCCGATCGACCTCACGCGGGTCGTGACGCTCGCGAGGCCCGCCGTCCGGGTGCGGTACGAGCTCGAGGAGGTCGCACGCGGCTCGCTCGCAGCGGAAGTCGTGAAGGTCGTTCCGGCTCACAAGGGGGCTGCCGTCTAGCGGTCCTTGGTTCCGGGCCCGGCCACGCGGCTTTATAGTCCGCGCGATGGTCCTCCTCTCGCGGACGATCCACTTCAACGCGGCCCACCGGCTCTTCAACCCGGGGAGGAGCGAGGAGTGGAACCGCGCGACGTACGGCGACGCGGCGAACCCGGCGGGTTACGGCCACAACTACACTCTGGACGTCTCGGTCGCGGGCGAGGCCGACCCCGTGACGGGGATGCTCGTGAACCTCACGGATCTCGACCGCGTTCTGAAGGAGGAGGTCGACCGCCCGCTCGACCACCGGCACCTCAACGCCGAGATCCCGGAGTTTGCGCAGACGGTTCCGACCGCCGAGAACCTCGCCCGCTGGATCTGGGACCGCCTCGCCGCGCGCATCGCGAAGGAGGGCTGGCCCTGCCGGCTCCAGAGCCTGCGCCTCACGGTGACGCCGAACTTCGCGGTCGAGCTGGTCGCGCCCTAGAGAGGGAGCCGCCTCTTCACTCTCTTCCGAAAAATCAAGTGATCGCGCGCCCCCGCGGCGAGAGCCGCGGCCTCGATCGCCTCGCGCCCCCAGGCGACCTCCGCGGGCGCGTGCGCGTCGGACGAGAAGACGATCGGGACGCCTGCCGCGACGAGGCTCCTCAGGAGCGGCGGAGCGGGATACTCCTCGGCGACGGCCTTCCGCAGGCCCGCGCTCGAGACCTCGACGGCGACGCCCGCCTCGCGCGCCGCCGCGACGGCCTCCGCCTCCGCGCCCGCGAGGGACGCCGGCAGCCGGTGGCCGAACTTCTTCGGGAGGTCGAAGTGCGTGAGGACGTCGAAGAGGCCCGTCGCGGCGGCCTTTGCGAGGAGGCGGTAGTACTCGCCCCACAGGACCTCCGTGCCCTCTCGCTCGTGGCGCGCGCCGGAGTGCGGCGCGTCGATCCAGTCGCCCTTCACCCAGTGGACGCTCCCGAGGACGACGTCCCAGTCGTGCGCCGCGAGAATCTCCGCGAGCGCGGCCTCGTGCCCCTCGGCGAAGTCGGCCTCGAGCCCGAGGAGGACGTCGATTCGCCCCGCGAACTCCTCGCGCAAGGCGAGGACCTCGTCGACGTAGCCCGGCAGCTCGGCCCGTGTCATCGCGATCCCGGGGTCCGGGTCGTCGCCGGGCAGGAAGTAGAGCGGGACATGATCGGTGAACGCCATTTCGGAGAGCCCGCGCGCGAGCGCCGTCTCCACGTAGGCCCTCATGGTTCCGCCGGCGTGCCCGCAGCGCGCCGTGTGGACGTGGTACTCGGTTCCGGATCGGCTCGCGGTCGCCATCGGGCCCGCGAAGTGTAGTCTTCCTTCCGGGGGAAGCCATGGCGATCCGGATCAATCGCGTTTACACGCGCGGAGGCGATGCGGGGGAGACGAGCCTCGTGGGCGGCCCGCGCGTCGCCAAGGACGCCATCCGCATCCGGAGCTACGGGACCGTCGACGAGCTGAACGCCGTCCTCGGCCTTGCACGCACCGCGAACCGCGAGACGCCGGGAGGCCTGGAGGAGGACCGCGCGCGCCTCGACTCCCTCCTGACGCGGCTCCAGAACGAGCTCTTCAATCTCGGCTCGGACCTCGCGACGCTTCCCGAGGACCGCCACCCGAAACAGCCCGTCATCGAAGAGCGGCACACCTTATTCCTCGAGAAGACGATCGACGAGATGAACGAGGGGCTGCCCGAGCTCCGTTCATTCGTACTGCCGGGAGGCGGATGGGTCTCGGCGTTCCTCCACCAGGCGAGGACCGTATGCCGGCGCGCCGAGCGCCTCGTGACGACTCTCGCGCGGCAGGAGGCGGTCGGGCCGCACGTCCTCGTCTACCTGAACCGGCTGTCGGACCTCCTCTTCGTCATGGGCCGCTGGGCCGCGCGCGCCCGCGGGGAGACCGAGCCACTCTGGGAGCCGGAGAAGGGTTGACGCGCGTCTCGGCAGCGGCCCGGAGCGGCCTTCTGGCCGCTTTGGCGGCCTGTCCCGCAGCCGCGCAGGAGCGGCCCGCGATCTCGACGGTCGAGATCCGCCCGACGAACGTGTTCACGGACGCGGAAGCCGCGCAGAAGTTCTTCCTCTACCGCTTCGCGAACGCCCTCCACATCACGACGAAGGCCTCCTTCATCGAGACGCAGCTCCTCTTCAAGCCGGGCGACCGTCTGCAGCCCGAGATCCTCGCGGAGACCGAGCGAAACCTTCGCGCCTTCGGCCTTTTCCGCAAGGTTTCCGTCAAGGCGGAGGGGACGCGCGTCGTCGTCGAGACGGCCGATGCCTGGACGCTCCTCCTGCGGGGCTCGCTTTCGAACAAGGGAGGCGTCACCACGTATTCGGCCGGGGTCGAGGAATACAACCTTCTCGGGCTCGGGATGCAGCTCGGGATCGGCTTCGAGCAGGAGGTCGACCGCACGTCGCGGTCGATCTTCTTCGTGGACCCGAATGCGTTCGCGCCCCACGCGATCTTCGCGCTGAACGCGTCGGATCTCTCGGACGGGCAGCGCTTCTCGGCCTCCTACGGGTTGCCGTTCTACGCGCTCGAGGTCCCGTGGGCGCTCGGGAGCGCCGTGAACCGTTCCGACTTCGACACGAAGGTCTACGCGGGCGGCGAGGTGTCCTCGACGTGGAAGGAGCGGCAGCGCCTCGCGACGATCACGGCGGGCTCGCTGTTCTCGGGCGACTTCCAGCAGGCGGACCGGCTCCTCGCGTCGCTCGAATGGAACGAGGTGGTCCTCCGCCCGACCGGGAGCGGCCCGCCTCCGCCGCCCGGGCCGGACTCGAACCGGAAGTTCCTCTACGTGTCGGCCGGCTTCGAGCACGTCGGTTCCGAATGGATCACGCGCCGCGAGGTCGACCAGATCGAGCGCGACGAGGACTTCAACCTCGCGACGGGCGTGCACATCGAGGCGGGCGTCTCGCCCGGCTTCGACACGCGGGGCGTGACGGGTCGGGTCATCGCGACCTTCCAGGCGGGCACGTCGTTCCCGCGCGGCTTCGCGCTGTTCACGTCCTCCGGCTCGACCCGCCTCGAGAGCGGGTTCCAGAACGCGATGGTGAACGCCGATGCGCGCGGCTACCTCCTGTCCGGCCCGTGGACGTTCGTCGGGCGGCTCGGGACGCTCGTCGGCTGGAACCTCGACCCCGAGAACCAGGTCGTTCTCGACGGGACGACGGGCGTGCGCGGCTATCGCCTCAACGCCGTCGAGGGGAACCGGCGCCTCGTCGGAAACGGAGAGGCCCGCGTCCTCATCGTGCCCGAGGTCTTCTCGCTTCTGTCCTTCGGGCTCGCGGCCTTCGGGGACGCCGGCTACTCGTGGGGTCCGCCGGACGGCTCCTGGCACCTCGCCGACGCGGGCGTCGGTCTCAGGATCGGGATCACGCGCGCGAGCAAGAACAGCCTCGTGAGGATCGACGTCGCCCGCGTGCTCCACCCGGACCCGCTCGGGCGCACCGGGTGGCTCGTGTCGTTCGCGTCCGGCCAGGCCTTCTGAGCCGGCGGCGCGGAATCAGTGGATCCCCTGCGCTCCCAGCCAGCGTTCGGCGTCGATTGCAGCCTTGCAGCCCTCTCCGGCAGCCGAGATCGCCTGCCGGTAGTGGAAGTCCGCGACGTCGCCCGCGGCGAAGATGCCCTCGACGGACGTCTTCGTCGTCGGGTGGGCGATCGTCAGGTAGCCGACCTCGTTCATGTCCAGCTTGCCCCTGAACATCCCCGTGTTCGGCTGGTGGCCGATCGCCGCGAAGTAGCCCGACACGGCGAGAGTCTTCGCCTCGCCCGTCTTCGCGTTCCGGATGCGCACGCCCGAGACGCCGACCCCCGGCTCGCCGAGGATCTCCTCGACGACCGTGTCGAGGTGGACCTCGATCTTCGGGTTCGCGAGGGCGCGCGCCGCCATGATCTTCGAAGCCCGGAACTCGCCGCGCCGGTGCACGAGGTGGACCTTCGTGCAGAATTTCGTGAGGAATCCCGCCTCCTCCATCGCGGTGTCGCCGCCGCCCACGACGACGACCTCCTTGCCGCGGAAAAAGAAGCCGTCGCACGTCGCGCAGGCCGAGACGCCATAGCCGAGGAGCTTCTTTTCGCTCTCGAGGCCGAGGTACTTCGCGGACGCGCCGGAGGCGACGATGACGGCGTCGGCCGTGATCCGGCCGGCGCCTTCCAGCGTCAGCGCGAACGGCCGCGCCGTCACGTCGACGTCGAGGACCGTGTCCCCCGCGATCTCGGTGCCGAAGCGCTCGGCCTGCTTGCGGGTCACGTCCATGAGCGCGGGGCCCTGGATGCCGTGCTCGAAGCCGGGAAAGTTCTCGACCTCGGTCGTCGTCGTGAGCTGGCCGCCCGGCTGGATGCCCTCGAGGACGAGAGGCGCGAGGTTCGCGCGGGAGGCGTAGATCGCGGCCGTGAGGCCGGCAGGACCCGATCCGATGATCACGACCTTGTAATGAGTTTTCTGGGGCATGTCCGCGATTCTTTCACTCCTCGTCCGCGCCGGGTCCGCCGTTACTTCGAGGCCGCCGAGAAGTACTCCTTCGACTTCTCCCAGTCGGCCTTCATCGATTTCGTGCCGGGCTTCCAGTCGGCGGGGCAGACCTCGCCGTGCTCGCGCACGAACTGGAACGCCTGAAGGACGCGCAGCGTCTCGTCCACGGAGCGGCCGACGCTCGTGTTGTTGATCGTCGCGTGCTGGACGACGCCGTCCGGGTCGATGATGAAGAGGCCCCGCAGCGCGACGCGGCCCTTCTCGTCGAGGACGCCGTACTCCTCGGCGAGCTCCTTGCCGAGGTCCTCGAGGAGCGGGTATGCGAGGCTCTTGATGCCTCCCTGCTCGCGCGGCTTCTCGGTCCACGCGAGGTGGCTGAACTTCGAGTCGACGGAGGCGCCGAGGACTTCGGCGCCGACCTTCTTGAACTCGCCGAGCCGGTCCGAGAACGCGAGGATCTCGGTCGGGCAGACGAACGTGAAGTCGAGCGGGTAGAAGAACAGGACGACCCACTTGCCCTTGTAGTCCGAGAGGCGATAGGTGGTGAAGCGTCCGTTCAGGACGCCTTCGAGGGCAAAGTCGGGGGCCTGGCGGCCGACGATCTGGGGCATGGGATTTCTCCTTCGGTCTCGTTTTCGGATTTTTCGGGGCGGGGCCGCCCCGGCTCTTGTAGTTTAGACCAAGTCCAGATAAAGTCCAGCCCTCATGGTTGCATGAACCGTCCGCGGGGACGAGATTCCCGGGGAAACGAACAAGGAGGCCACATGGCGGAACTCAAGGGAACCAAGACGCACGAGAACCTCAAGCACGCGTTCGCGGGAGAGAGCCAGGCGAACCGGCGCTACCTTTACTTCGCGGACAAAGCCGACATCGAGGGCTTCCCCGAGATCGCCGGCAATTTCCGCGACACGGCCGAAGGCGAAACGGGCCATGCGCACGGGCACATGGACTACCTCAAGGCGGCGGGCGACCCGGCCACGGGCCTTCCGTTCGGCTCGACGTCGCTGAACCTCAAGAGCGCGATCGAGGGCGAGACCTACGAGTACACGCAGATGTACCCGGGCTTCGCGAAGACCGCGCGCGAGGAGGGTTTCGCCGAGGTCGCCGACTGGTTCGAGACGCTCGCGCGCGCCGAGAAGTCGCACGCGAACCGCTTCGCGAAGCTCCTGACGACGATCGGCTGAGGGGGACCCGTGCGCCTCGGCGCTGAAGCGCGCGAATCATGGCGGCGCAGACGGCCGGGGCGCATTTTTCTTAGAAGGTGAATGGAAGTCGAGGCGCACGAGTTCCCGCGGAGGCGGCACGAGGCGCGCGGACCCCACTCACCCTTCTAAGAAGGACACCGTGACCCTGCGCGCACCGAAAACACGCCAGGCGCGATCGCCACGGGGATGAGAGGGAGCAGAAGAATCTCATGGGCGCCGTAGGAACACCCATCGCCGTCAAAGACGCGAGCTCGCTCGCCGCCGAGCTCACCCGCATCGCGGACATCTGCCAGGGGTGCCGGCGGTGCTTCTCGCTCTGCCCGTCGTTCGAGGTCCTCTTCGTGGCCCTCGACGTCCCCGAGGTGGACGGCGAGGCCGAGAAGCTGCCCCCGAAGGTCCTCGAGGACTTCGTCGACCTCTGTTACGAGTGCAAGCTCTGCCTCCCGCACTGTCCGTACATCCCGCCACACCGCTGGAGCGTGGACATCCCGCACCTCGTTCTCGACGCGCGGAACGTGAGGATGAAGGCGAACGGCGGCCTCCCGCTGCGCGAGCGGCTGCTCTCGGACCCCGACGCCCTCGGGCGCGCGGCGTCCACGGTGGCCCCGGTCGCGAACTTCATGAACACCCTTCCTCTCGCGAGATGGGCGATGGAGAAGACCGCGGGAATCGCCGCGCAAAAGGACCTCCCGCGCTTCGTCTGGCAGACGTTCACGCGCTGGTTCGAGACGCGCGAGGCTCCGCGGCCCACCGAACCGCCCGTGGCGAAGGTCGTCCTCTTCCCGACGTGCTCCGTCGAATGGAACCGCCCGGAGATCGGGAAAGCCGCGGTCGCGGTGCTCGAAAGGAACGGCGTCGAGGTCGCGGTCGCGTACCCGCAGTGCTGCGGGATGCCGCTCTTCGACGTGGGCGACGTGGCGGGCGCCGACGAGGCGCGCCGGACGTTCGTCTCCGCGATGAAGGGCTGGGTCGAGAAGGGCTACACGATCGTGACGCCCGGGCCGTCCTGCTCCCTCATGGTCAAGAAAGAGTATCCGTGGCTCGCCGCGCGAGGCGGCGCGCCGGACGCGGACACGGCACTCGTCGCGAAGGCGACACGGGACCTCTTCGAGTTCCTCGCCGAGCTGAAGGCGAAGGGCGCGCTTTCCCTCGACTTCCCGAACGCGCCTAAGTCCGTTGCCTACCACCTCCCGTGCCACCTCAAGGTCCAGAACATGGGCTTCAAGTCCCGCGACCTCCTCGCGGCCACGGGCGCGACGGTCACCATGGTCGAGAAGTGCTCCGGGCACGACGGCACGTGGGCGATGAAGGCCGAGTACTTCGACGAGTCCATGAAGGTCGGCCAGAAGCTCTTCGACGGCCTCGCCGCGGCGGGCGCCGAGGTCGTCGCGTCCGACTGCGCCCTCGCGGGCGTGCAGATTCACCAGGGGATGGGCGTCGACGTCCTCCACCCCATCGAGGTCCTGAGGGACGCGTACGGTCTCCCGAAATGAACAAGCTCACGCTCTCCGACGTCAAAAACCTCCACGAGTACGAGCTCATCCGCGACGACTGGAAGAGGGACGTGATCGCCGCGAAGGCGCGGCGCCGCGTCTCCCTCGGGGAGTGGATCTCGCTCGTCTTCGAGAACCGCCTGACCGTCCTCCACCAGGTCCAGGAGATGTGCCGCGTCGAGCGCATCGTGAAGCCCGCCGCCGTCCAGCAGGAGCTCGACGTCTACAACGAGCTGCTGCCGGATCCGGGCGAGCTCGCCGCGACGCTCCTCGTCGAGATCACGGACGTCGACCGCGTGAAGGACGAGCTCGACAAGCTTCTCGGCCTCACGTCGGGGGAACACCTCTGGCTCGAGATCGCGGGCCGGCGGGTCTTCGGGCGGTTCCTGGGCGGACAGAGCCGCGAGGACAGGATCGCGGCCGTCCAGTACCTGCGCTTTCCCGTCGGGAGCGACCCGGCGGTTCGGGCCGCGCTCGAGTCGGGGCCGCTCCCGGTCGTCCTCCATCTCGCGCACCCGCACGTGCGGGCGAGCGCGCTCCTGTCGCCGGAGACGAGGCGCGAGCTGGCCCGCGACCTCGCGCCCGGCGTCGAGGCCGCCTCCGCGCACTAGAATCTCACCGTGATCGTCCACCTTCTGCGTCACGCCGAAGCCGAAGACGTTTCTTCCTCGGGCCGCGACGCGGACCGGCGCCTGACCGACGAAGGACGACGGAGGATGAAGACCGTCGCCCGTGCCGTCTCGAAGCTCGAGCCGGGGTACGACGCGATTCTGGTCTCGCCGCTCGTGCGCGCGCGCCAGACGGCAGAGCCCGTCGCCGCGGCATGCGGGTTCCGCAAGCAGCTCGTCGAGACAGGGGCCCTTTCTCCAAACGCCGAGCCTGTGGCCGTCCTTCACGAGCTCGCCCGCCTGAAGCCCGGGGCCGCGCTTCTCGTGGGCCACCAGCCGCATCTCGGGCGCCTCTTCGGGCTCCTCCTTTCGGGGCGGTCCGACCTCGAGGTTCCGATGAAGAAAGCGGGCCTGGCGGCCTTCGAGGCGGGTGCGGATCCCTCCCTCGCCCGGGCGGAGCTGAAGTTCTACCTGCCCCCTCGTCTCCTGGAAGAGTTGTCCTGACAGACGTTTACAGGGACTTGACCGGTTAACGGGCGGTTTCCTGATAGCATCCCCCGTTCTTGGAGGAACGGTTTCGAATATGGGTAAAAGCGTCGCTTTGGGCTGCATTGTCCTCATCCTCGTCGGTGTTCTCGTCATCGGGGGCATGGCGGCTGGGGCCTACAACCGGCTGAACGCAGCCGACCAGGCCGTCAGCGGAGGCTGGGCCCAGGTCGAGAACGTCTACCAGCGCCGGGCCGACCTGATCCCGAACCTCGTCGAAACAGTGAAGGGCGCGGCGAACTTCGAGAAGGAAACGCTCACGCAGGTCATCCAGGCTCGCGCGTCGGCGACCCAGGTCAAGCTGGACGCGAACTCGATCAAGGACCCCGCCGCCTTCGCGAAGTTCCAGCAGGCTCAGGACGGGCTCGGCAGCGCGCTCGGGCGCCTGCTCGTCAGCGTCGAGAAGTACCCGGAGCTGAAGGCAAACCAGAATTATCGCGACCTGCAGGCGCAGCTCGAGGGCACCGAGAACCGGATCGCGGTCGAGCGCGGCCGGTTCAACGACGTGACGCAGGCCTACAACACGCTGCGCCGCTCGTTCCCGACCGTGATCGTCGCGAACTTCGCCGGTTTCAAGGAGCGCCCGTACTTCAAGGCCGCCGAGGGCTCCGACAAGCCGCCGGCCGTGAAGTTCTGACGCGGATCGAGAAAAAGAGAAGAATTCGGGTTTTCTTCGAATGAGAAGAGGCGGGGGCCAGCGGCCGTTCGTCGCCGGAGAGCGCCGCGCGGCCCCTCTTACCTTCGAAGGAATTTCCCTCTTCTTCTCTTCTCTCGGCTTCGTCTTCCTCTTCGTCTTCGTCCTCTTCCCCGGCGCCGCGTCCGCGGCGCCGCCGCCCGTCCCTCCCCGTCCCGCGAAATACGTCACCGACAGCGCGGGCGTCCTCGCGCCCGACCGCGCCGCCGCGCTGAACGAGAAGCTCGCGGCGTTCGAGCGCGAGACGTCGAACCAGGTGATCTTCTGGATCGACCGCCGGGTGCCCGAGGGCACGACGCTCGAGGAGTTCGCGAACCGCTGCGCGCACGAGTGGGGCGTCGGCCAGAAGGGCAAGTCCAACGGCGTCACGTTCTTCCTGTTCACGGAAGACCGGAAGATGCGCATGGAGGTCGGTTACGGCCTCGAGGGCGCGATCCCCGACGCGCGCGCGCACCGGATCGACACCGAGATCATCGGGCCGCTCCTGAAGGCCGGCGACGTCGCGGGCGCGCTCGACGCCGGCGCCGACGCGATCTTCGCGGCCGCGCGCGGCGAGCCGTACAAGGGCACCGGCCGCACGGCCGCCGAGACGCGCCGGAATCCGAACGCGTTCTGGTTTTTCCTCCCGATTTTCCTTCCGTTCGTCGTCGTCGCGTTCGTCCTCGTCTTCGCGGCGTACGCGCGGAGGCGCGCGGGCCCGGCGGGCGCGAGCGGCTGGCGGTCCTGGTCCGGGGGCTCCTCGTGGTCCTCGTCGTCGTCGGATTCCTCGTCCTCGTCGTCCGACTCCTCCTCCGATTTCTCGGGCGGCGGCGGCGACAGCGGAGGGGGCGGCTCGAGTGATTCATACTGAGCGGCCGATGCGACTGAAGACCGTGCTCGCGCTCGTCCTCTTTCTCGCGTCCGCCGCGGCGCCCGCCTCGGGCCCCGCCGTCCCGGCCGCCCCGACACGCTTCGTGACGGACAAAGCCGGGGTGCTCTCGCCCGGCACGGCGGCGAGCCTCGAGCAGCGTCTCGAGACCTTCGAGAAGGAGACCTCGGACCAGTTCCTCGTCTACACGGAGCGCGTCGTGCCCGAGGGAACGACGCTCGAGGAGTACACGGTTGCGTGCGCGCAGGCCTGGAAGGCCGGCCAGAAGGGCCGCAAGAACGGGATGATCCTGTTCGTCTTCCCGGGATCGCGGAAAGTGCGCCTCGAGGTCGGCTACGGGCTCGAGGGCGCGATGCCCGACGCGCTCGCGATCCGAATCCTCGACGAGCAGGTCCTCCCGCGCTTCCGGTCCGGGGACTACGACGGCGGCATCTCGGCCGGCGTCGACGCCGCGATCGCCGCGACGAAAGGCGAGTACAAGGGCACCGGCCGCACACAGGGCCAGGGCCGGGCGCGGAAGGCGCCGTTTCCGCTGATCCTCCTTCTGGGGTTTCTCTTTTTCTTCGTGATCATTCCCGCCTTCTTCGGGCGCGGCCGCGGCTACTCGTACATCAACCGCGGCGGCTGGGGCGGTGGCGGATTCGGCGGCGGCTTTGGTGGATTCGGAGGCGGCGGATTCGGCGGCGGCGGCGGCTTCTCGGGCGGCGGCGGCTCTTTCGGCGGCGGCGGCGCGAGCGGAGGCTGGTGATGGCGGGCAAGCACGTGAAGGCGTTCTTCGAGGGCCTCGACCGCTCCACGATCGTCGAAGCGATCCAGATGGCCGAGGCGAAGAGCTACGGGGAGATCCGGGTCCATCTCCACCATGGACGCGTCGCGGACGCGCGGGCCGAGGCCGAGAAGACGTTCCGGAAGCTCGGGATGGACCGGACCGTCCGCGGATCGGGTTGCCTGGTCTTCCTCGCGCCGGCTTCGCGCGCGTTCGCGGTCGTCGGCGGGGCGGGAATCCACGAGAAGGTCGGCGACGCCTTCTGGCTCGAGGCCCGCGACGCGGCGCGCGAGAAGTTCACGGAAGGGAAATTCACCGAGGGCATCGTCGCCGCGGTCGCGAAGCTCGGCGACGCGCTTGCGCGTCACTTCCCGAAGGACGGGACGCCCGACGTCAACGAGCTGCCCGACGAGGTCACCGAAGACTGAAACGCGGGCCCGCTCGCGGCGAGCCCGGGGAGATCACCATGAAGCGAGCCCTCACACTGCTCAGCGCCCTCGCCTTTTCCGCCGGCCTCGCCCGACCCGCGGCCGCCCAGGCGCCCGCCGTGAGGCCGACGCCCGAGGAGGCGGTGAAGTTTGCCGACGCGGCGGAAAAGCGCATCTTCGCCCTCGCGGTCGAGGCGAGCCGTGCCGGCTGGGTGCAGGCGAATTTCATCACGCAGGACACCGAGGCGCTCTCGGCCCTCGCGGCCGAGCGGTTGATCACGGCCACGGCGGAGCTCGCGAAGCAGGCCGAGACGTACCGGGGCGTCGCAGTCCCGCCGGAAACGGCGCGCAAGCTGCAGAGGATCCGGCTTTCGCTGGATCTCGCGGCGCCCGCAGACCCCGCGAAGGCCACGGAGCTCACGCGCCTCGCGACGGGCCTCGACGCCGCGTACGGCCGCGGCCGCGCGGTCCTCCCCGGGACGAAGGAGGGCCTCACGTTCGAGGAGGTCAACCGGCGGATGGCGGCGAGCCGCGACCCGAAGGAGCTCGCGGCGCTCTGGAACGCGTGGCACGCGGTCGGGGCGCCGATGCGGGCGGATTACGCGCGTTTCGTCGCGCTCTCGAACGAGGGTGCGAAAGAGCTCGGGTTCAAAGACACGGGCGCGATGTGGCGCAGCAAGTACGACATGCCGCCGGACGCGTTCGCGAAGGAGCTGGACCGCCTCTGGGAGCAGGTGAGGCCGCTGTACGTCGCGCTGCACACGTACGTCCGCGCGAAGCTGCGCGAGAAGTACGGCGACGCCGTCCCGGCCACGGGCCCGATCCCGGCGCACCTCCTCGGGAACATGTGGGCGCAGGACTGGACGAACATCTACCCCCTCCTCGCTCCGAAGAACGCAGGCACCGGATACGACCTCACGAAGATCCTCGAGGCGCGGAAGACCGACGCGAAGGGGATGGTGAAGTACGGCGAGGGCTTCTTCACGTCGCTCGGATTCGCGCCGCTGCCCGCGACGTTCTGGGAGCGCTCGCTCTTCACACGCCCGCGGGACCGCGACGTCATCTGTCACGCGAGCGCGTGGGACGTCGACTTCGAGAACGACGTCCGGATCAAGATGTGCACGGAGCCGACCGCCGAGGACTTCGTCACGGTCCACCACGAGCTCGGCCACAACTTCTACCAGCGCGCGTACGCGAAGCAGCCGCCGCTCTTCCGCGACAGCGCGAACGACGGCTTCCACGAAGCGATCGGCGACACGATCGCGCTCTCGGTCACGCCGAGATACCTCAAGCAGCTCGGGTTGATCGCCGCCGAGCCGCCTTCCTCGGGCGACATCGGCTTCCTGCTCGACCGGGCTCTCGAGAAGGTCGCGTTCCTCCCGTTCGGCCTCCTGATCGACCAGTGGCGCTGGAAGGCGTTCTCGGGCGAGGTGACGCCCGCGACGTACAACGCCGCGTGGTGGGAGCTCAAGCGGAAATACCAGGGTGTCGCGCCGCCCGCGGCGCGCTCGGAAGCGGACTTCGACCCGGGCGCGAAGTACCACGTTCCGGGCAACGTCCCCTACATGCGCTACTTCCTCGCCGACGTCCTCCAGTTCCAGTTCCACCGGGCGCTCGCGAAGGCCGCGGGGTGCACCGAGCCGCTCTACCGCTGCTCGATCTACGGGAACAAGGAGGCCGGCCGGCGGCTGAACGAGATGCTCGAGATGGGGGCTTCGCGCCCCTGGCCCGAGGCCCTCGAGAAGCTCACGGGCCAGCGGGAGATCGACGCGACCGCCATCCTCGACTACTTCGCCCCGCTCAAGAAATGGCTGGACGAGCAGAACGCGGGGAAGCCGTCGGGCTGGTGACGGGTTCGGCGGGCCGTTTCCGCAGTTTTGACAGGGGGGGAGCCCTCTGGTATTTTTACCGGCCCTCTTGACCTTCACGAGGTCGGGGTTTCAGGAGAAGCCATGTACGCAGTGATCCGCACCGGGGGCAAGCAGGTCCGCGTCGCCGAAGGCGACGTGGTCCGCGTCGAGCGCCTCACGAAAGAGACCCTGAAGAAGGGCGCCGAAGTGTCCCTCGGGGAAGTCCTCGCGATCGGCAGGGAAGACGGTCTCCACCTCGGTTCGCCGCTCGTCGAAGGCGCGAGCGTGACCGCCGTCGTCGTGAGAGAGACGCGCGGGCCCAAGCTCCTCGTCTACAAGAAGAAGCGCCGGAAGGGCTTCCAGCGCACGCACGGTCACCGGCAGGATCTCGTCGAGGTCCGCATCGCCTCGATCAAGGCCTAGGGAAGAGCGGAGACGGACAGATGGCACACAAAAAAGGTCAGGGCTCGTCCCGCAACGGCCGCGACAGCAACGCGCAGCGGCTCGGCGTCAAGCGCTTTGCCGGCCAGCTCGTGAGCGGCGGCTCCATCCTCGTGAGACAGCGCGGCACGCCGCTCAAGCCGGGCCTGAACGTCGGCCGCGCCAAGGACGACTCGCTCTTCGCGAAGGTCGACGGCGTCGTGAACTTCCACGACAAGGGCCGTCTCGGACGCTACGTGTCGATCACCCCGGTCGAGAGCCAGGGCAAGTAAGAGCCCATTCTTTTCGTTTTCGGGGTCGTCGCATTTTCTTCTAAGCAAGGCGGCGCGCAGCGCCGCCGCTCCGAAAGAAAAGCACCATGTTCATCGACGAAGCCGCCATCCACGTCGCCGGGGGCGACGGGGGGAACGGCTGCGTCGCGTTCCGGCGGGAGAAGTTCGTCCCGCACGGCGGGCCCTCGGGCGGCGACGGCGGCGACGGCGGGTCCGTTACGCTCGTCGCCGACCTGTCGCTGAACACGCTCTACCCGTTTCGATTCACGAAGCGCTTCGTCGCGGGCCGCGGCGGCCACGGCTCGGGAAACAACCGCCACGGGAAGAACGGCGCCGACCGCGAAGTCTCCGTCCCCGTCGGCACGGTCGTCCGCGACGAGGGTTCGGGCGACGTCCTCGGCGATCTCGTCGAACAGGGCCAGACCCTGCTCGTCGCGAAAGGCGGCCGCGGAGGCCGCGGGAACGCGCGCTTCGCAACCTCCACGAACCGGACGCCCCGGCGCGCCGATCCCGGCACGGAAGGCGAGATCCGCGAGCTCGCGCTGGAGCTCAAGCTCCTCGCGGACGTCGCGCTCGTCGGCCTTCCGAACGCGGGCAAGTCGACGCTCATCGCGGCGATCTCGGCGGCGCGGCCGAAGATCGCGGACTACCCGTTCACGACGCTCGTCCCGAACCTCGGCGTCGTCTCGTGGGACCGCTTCCGGACGTTCGTCGCGGCCGACGTGCCGGGCCTCATCGCCGGCGCCCACGAGGGCCACGGACTCGGGATCCGGTTCCTCAAGCACGTCGAGCGCTCGCGCCTGATCGCGCACCTCGTGGACGCGGCCTCGCTCCCGGCGGAAAACGCCGGGAAGGCCGCGGAAGAAGCGGTCGCGACGATCGAGAACGAGCTCGCTTCGTTCCAGCCCGAGCTCGCGCGGCGCGAGCGCGTGCTCGTCGCGACGAAGGCCGACGCCGCGACGCCCGCGCAGACCGAGGCCGTCCGGAAGGCCGCGAAGAAGCGCGGCCTGACGTTCTTCGCGATCTCGGCCGCGGCCCGCCAGGGCCTCGAGCCCCTCGTCGCCCACCTCGGGACCCGTCTCGACGCGCTGTCCGCCCTCGCGGCCCCGGCGCCCGCGGCCGGAGACGCGGAGGTCCCGTGACGCTCCGGATCGGGGTCTACGGCGGCTCGTTCGACCCGGTCCACTACGGGCACCTGCGGCCCGTGGAGGAGACGCGCGCGCGGCTCGGACTCGACCGTGTCCTCTACGTCCCGGCCTATCACCCGCCGCACAAGCCGGCCTCGCCGTCGGCCTCCGCGCACCACCGCTTCGCGATGCTCGCGCTCGCGCTCGAGCCGTACCCCGACCTCGTCCTCTCGGACTTTGAGGTCGCACGGGGCGGCACGACGTACACGATCGAGACCCTCCGCCAGCTCCGCGCGCAGCGGGAGGACGCCGAGATCCTCCTCGTCCTCGGCTCGGACTCCCTCGCCCAGATCGAGACCTGGAAGTCCTTCCGCGAGCTTCTCGCGGAGTTCCGGCTCGCGGTCGTCGGGCGCGAGGGCTTCACGCGCGAGGGCCTCGCCGCGACGCTCCCGCGCGACGTCGCCGAGCGGTTCGCCCCCGGGGGCGCGCGGCCCGGCGCGGAGCCCTCGGAACAAACGATCTACTGGGGCGGCAACGCACCGGTTACAATTTCGTCCACGTGGTTAAGGCGCGCGATCCCCGCGGGAGAAAACCTGAGCGAAAGTCTCCCGGCGAGCGTGGCCGCTTACCTCAGAAAGCAAGACCTCTACCGCCTCCCGTAAGGCATCCCGTCTCCCCGATCGGGGACGTGGACGACCTGATCGCGGCGACGCTCGCGCGCGCGGCGGGACCGGCCGCCGAGCGCCCGTCGCGGGCCGCCGACGCGGAGCTCGACGCCCGGCTCACGGCGCACCTCAAGAAGGGCGTGGCCGCGCTCCTCGACAAGAAGGCCGAGAAGCTCGTCGTCCTGAACCTCCAGGGCCTGACGGCGATGGCCGACTACTTCGTCCTCGCGACGGCTTCGAGCGACCGGCAGGCGCAGGCGCTCGCGGACGCGGTCGAGGCGGCGCTCAAGGCCGAGGGACGCAGACCCCTCTCGATCGAGGGCTACTCGTCGCCATGGATCCTCGTGGACTACGGCGACGTCGTCTTCCACATCTTCCACGACGAGGCGCGGCGTTTCTACGGGCTCGAGCGCCTCTGGGGCGACGCGCCGGACGCCACCGCGTCGTTCCGCTGAAGCTCCCGATGGGCGTCACGCGCGGGCGCGCCCGCGCTCCGGCCCCCGCGCCGTTTTTCGCGACCCGGCACCGCGGGTTGAGGGAACAGCTCCGCCGCCTCGCACGGGCCGCCGACTCGGCGAACACGGTCCTTCTGCTCGGAGCCGCCGGCACCGGCAAAGACCGCCTCGCGCGGCTCCTCCACGAGAGCTCGCGGCGCGCGGGCGAGCCGTTCGTGCGCGTCGACCTTGCGGCGATCTCCGACGACCTCTTCGAGAGCGAGCTCTTCGGCCACGAGCGCGGCGCCTTCACGGGCGCCGTCTCCCCGAAGCCGGGTCTTCTCGAAGGCGCGGGCGGCGGCACACTCTATCTCGACCGGATCGACGCCCTGTCCCTCCGCGCCCAGGGCAAGCTCCTGCGCGTCGTGGAGGAGCGCCTCGTGCGCCGCGTGGGCGGCACGCGGCAGACGGCGCTCCGGGCGCGCCTCGTCGCGTCGGCGGGGCCCGACCTCCCGCGCCGGGCCCGAAGCGGCGATTTTCGCGAGGATCTCTTCTACCGGCTCGCGGTCGTCACCGTGACCCTTCCGCCGCTCGCCGAGCGCCGCGAGGACCTGCTTCCCGCCGCCCGGGCGGTCGCCCGCGAGGCGGGGGGGCCGTCCGTCCTGACGCCGGCCGCGCGCTCTCTGCTCCTCTCCCACCCGTGGCGCGGCAACTTCCGCGAGCTCGAGAACGTCGTGCGGCGCGCGGCGGCCCTGGCGTTCGGCGCAAAGTCCGCCGCGATCGACGCGAAGCACCTCGAGCTCGCGGGCCCGTCCGAGCCCGCGGCCGTCCTCGCCGCCGCTGCGCACGCGGGTTGGACGCTGCGCCAGCTGACGGACGCTTACATCCGGCTCGTCCTCGAGGATTCCGGCGGCAACGTCGCGGAGGCCGCCCGCCGCCTCGGGATCGCGCGCAAGACGCTCTACGAGCGCCGGGGCTGAGGTGCGGATCCGGCTGCTCTTCGTCGGCAAGAGCGACGACGCCGAGTACGCGCGCGGCGTCGAGCGGTACGTCGCACGGATCGCGCGCTTTGCGCCGTGCGAGGTCACCGTCGTCAAGGAGGAGAAGCCGGGCGCGAAGGCGGACGCCCTCCGGGTGCGCGTGCGGGAGGCCGAACGCCTCCTCGAGGCCCTGAAACCGCGCGACCTCCTCGTCCTCTGTGACGAAAAGGGGAAGGAGCGGACGAGCGACGAGTTCGCCCGGGACCTGCGCGGCTGGCTCGATTCCGGGCCTTCCGCGGTCGCCTTCGCGGTGGGGGGAGCCTTCGGTCTCGATGCGTCTCTGGCCCCACGGGCGCGTGCTATCCTCTCGCTTTCCCGGATGACCCTGCCCCACCAGCTGGCACGGTTGCTCCTGGCGGAGCAGGTCTACCGGGCGACCGCGACGCTCTCCGGCGTCGCGTATTCAAAGTGACTCCGAGGAAAAATCGCATGTCTCCCAAGTCGGCGCTTGCTACCGCGAAATTCTCCAAGAAGGAATCCGGCGAAAAGGCGAAGAAGCGCCTTCTCGCCAAGCGCGACGAGCTCCTGAACGACCTCGCGAAGAACCGCGAAGTCTCCGACGAGACGGTCGACGAGTCCGCCCAGGACATGGCCGACCGCGCGACGTCGGCGTACACGAAGGAGTTCGCGTACTCGCTCTCAGAAAGCGACCGGAAGATCCTCCTCCTGATCGACGAGGCGATCGGCCGGCTCGAAACCGGGACGTACGGCACGTGCGTGAACTGCGGCCAGCCGGTCCAGGAGAAGCGCCTCGAAGCCGTGCCCTGGGCGCGCCACTGTCTCGATTGTCAGGAGCTCCAGGACAAGGGACTTCTGTAAGAACGTCTCTGTAGGATGGTTCCGTGAAGAGCCCGGAGCCGTTCGCCGAGATCGCGCCGCTCGTCGCGGCGGCGCGGACGACGCCCTTGCCGCCTCTCTTCCTCGTGACCGGCGACGACGACTGGATCGTCGCCGAGGCCGTGCGCCGCATCGCGGCTGCGTTCCTCGAGGGCTTCGTCGAGGGCGAAGTGACGTCCTACGAGGCCGGAGGCGGCGGTGTCGCCGAGGCCGTCGCGGACGTGGCGACCGTCGCTCTCTTTTCGACGAACCGCCTCGTGACGCTCGACGCCTCGGACCTCCTGCGCGGCAAGGGGCTCTCGGCCGAGGAGCTCGACGCGCTCGTCGACGAAGCCGCCGAGGCGGGGGACGATGCACGCGCCCTCGCTCGCCTCGCGCGCAAGGCGCGCGCCCTCGCGACTGCGGCCGGAATCGCGGCCGCCGACGTCGCGGCCGACCCGGACGACGCCGCGCGCCGGATCGCGGGGCGCGTCAAGCGCGCGGACAGGGCCGCCGCCCTCGCGACCCTCCTCGGTCAGCCGGGCGCCGAGGATGAGGGCGCCGAGTCGGCGACGGACCGGCTCGTCGCGTTCGCGCGGCGCGCCTCGCCGTCCGACAACGTCCTCCTCGTCCACGCCGTCTCTCCCGACCCCCAGCATGCGGCGCTCCCGGTTCTCAGGAGGGCTGGGCGCGCCGTGGACCTCGGCGCCAAGAGCGACGGGGAGCGTGCCGAACGCCTCCACACCCTCGGCCTCGAGCGCGCGATCGACCGCAAGGTCATCGTCGAGGCGGAGGTGTTCGAGCTCCTGACCGAGCGCGGACGCCTGCAGGCGCGGCCGTTCCTCTCGGACCTCGACCGCCTCATCGACTCGTCCGGGGGGCCTCGCGTCACCGAAGAGCACGCGCTGCGGCAGATCGAAAACGAGAGCCGCGAGTACGGCTCGGATTTCGTGGACGCGGTCGCGAAGCGCGACATGGTCGAGGCGTTGCGCCTTCTCGGCAAGCTCCTCTCGGGCGCGACGTTCACGGCCTTCCGCCCCTTCGGCGACAAGGACGAGCCGCCGCAGGCGGCGAAGAAGGGCCCGCGCGGCGAGAACGCGTTCTTCCCGCTCCTCGGCCTTCTCGCGGGCGAAGTGCGCCGCATGCTCGCCCTGCGCGCGGCGCTGGAGGAGCGGGGCGCGCCGATCCGCCGGGCGGACTACCGCACGTTCGCGGACCGCATTCTCCCGTCGCTTCGGGCGGCGCGGCCTGGGCTGCCGCCGTTCCCGCCCGAGGGGCACCCGTTCGTCCTCCACAAGGCGTACCTCGGCTGCCTCAACTGGACGACGGACGAGCTCGCAGACGCGCTCGTCGGGATCGAGGCGGTCGACCGCGGCGTCAAGACGGGCGAGGGCTCGGGAAGCGAGCTCCTCGAGGCGTGGCTCCTCTCTCTCTCTCGTCCCGCCGCGCAGGGGGCCGCCGGGTGAGCGCGCCTCCGCCCGTGATTCCGGCCGCACCCGGGTCGCGCGTCCGGTTCGACCGGCGCGACCGGACCTTCATCGCCGTCTGCCTCGCCGTGATCGTCGCCGGCGCGGCCGTCGGGCGCGCGGGCTTTTCGCGCGCGTTCCCCGAGGCCTCGATCGATTTCAAGGTCACGCGCGAGGAGGCCGTGAAGCGGGGCGAGGCGGCCCTGGGGGCCCGCGGTTTCTCCGTGGCGGGCATGCGCGCCCTCGCGACGTTCGACGTGGACGACGAGGCGAAGACGTTCCTCGAGAGGACGCTCGGCCTCGCGAAGGCGAACCCGCGCTTCGCCTCGGACGTGCCCGTCTGGCGCTGGTCCATCCGCTGGGTGAAGCCGCTCGAGAAGCTCGAGTACCGGGCCGCGGTTGCGCCCGACGGGCGCGTCCTCGCGGTTCGCCGGCTCCTGCCCGAGAAGGACGCCGCGCCCGACCCGGGCGACGCGGCGGCGCGCGCTCTCGCCGAGGGGGCGATCCGGCAGGACCGCGGCCTCGACGCCGGGTCGCTGCGGTTCATCCGGGCCGTCGTGGAGAAGCGCCCCGCGCGCACGGACCGGACGTTCGAGTGGGAGTCGAACACGATCCGCTTCGGCGACGCCGCGCTGCGCTACCTCGTCGAGGTGCAGGGCGACCGCGTCGGGCGGACGTCGCTCCACCTCGAGGTGCCCGAGAAGTGGCGGCGCGACTACGAGACGCTGCGCTCGAAGAACGTCACGGCCGGAACCGTCGCGACGTTCGGCCTGATCCTCACGTTCCTCGCCGTCCTCGTCGTGTTCCTCCAGCGCGTGCGGCGCAAGGACGTGAAGTGGCGGCTCGCGCTCGCGTTCGCGGCCGTCGGCGCCGTCCTCCAGCTCCTCGCGTCCCTCAACGAGCTGCCGATCCGCCTCTTCGACTACGACACGGCGGACGGCTGGACCGGTTTCCTCGCGACATCGCTCCTCGCCGACGTCGCGGGCGCGGTGGGATTCGGGGCGATCCTGTTCCTCCTCGTCGCGGCCGGCGAGCCGCTCTTCCGCGAGATGTATCCCGGCCAGCCGGCCCTCGGGCGGATCCTGTCCCTCCGCGGCCTGCGCTCGAAGCGATTCTTCCGGGGGCTCCTCCTCGGATACGCGATGACGGCCTCGTTTTTCGCGTACCAGGTCGTCTTCTACATCGTCGCCGAACGCTTTGGGGCATGGGCGCCGGCGGACGTCCCGCAGTCGAGCCTCCTCGCGACGCCTTTTCCCTGGCTTGGCGTCCTCCTCATGGGCTTTTTGCCCGCGACGACGGAGGAGTTCTCCTCGCGGATGTTCTCGATCCCGTTCGTGCGCCGCTTCGCGCCCGCCTGGATCGCGGTCGCCCTCCCTGCGTTCATTTGGGGCTTCGCCCACTCGACGTACCCGAACCAGCCCTTCTACATCCGCGGGCTCGAGGTGGGATTTGCGGGTGTCATGATCGGCGTCGTCTTTCTGAGGGCGGGGATGCTCCCGCTCCTCGTCTGGCATTTCACGGTGGACGCCATCTACACGGCGCTCCTCCTCGTGCGCTCCACGAACCCGTACGTCGCCGTGTCGGGCGCGGCCTCCGCGCTCGTCCTTCTCCTGCCGATGGCGGTCGCGCTCGTCCTTTACGTGCGCGGAGGAGGGTTCGCGCCGGACGACGACCTCTCGAACGCGGCCGTGGGGACGGCGCCGGCGCCGCCCCATGCGGTGGACAGCGCGCCGCTCGCCTGCGCGCCCCCGCGCGCGCTGGTCCCGCGCCGCGTCGCCTTCGCGGTCGGGCTCGCCCTCGCCGTCCTCTTCCTCGCGCGCGTCGTCCTCCCGCGCGCGACGCCCTGGGACTCCCTCGAGGTCCGCGTCGACCGGGCGGGGGCGAAGGCGGCCGCGGACGAATTCCTCGAGAGGTCGGGCGAAGACCCCGCCGCCTATCTCGCCGCCGCCACGACCGCGACGGCGCTGCCCGCCCTCGACGATCCCTCCGACACGGGCTCGGGCCTCGTCCCATACGACGCCTCGGAGCTCGCCGCCCGCTGGCTCCTCGAGAGAGGCGGCATGCCGCTCCTCACGCGTTGGGCGACAGAGGCGCTGCCCGGACCCGTCTGGAACGTGCGCTACATGCGCGCCCTCGACGAGCACGGGACGACGGCCGCCGTGGACGCGCGGACCGGGAAGGTCGTCGCGTTCCGGCGGACGTTCCCGGAAGCCGAGAAGGGCGCCTCGCCCGACGAGGCCGCGGCCCGCGCGAAGGCCGCGGATGCGCTTCGGACGTTCGGCGAGGATCCGGCCCGCTGGGACGTCGTGTCGGTCTCCGGCGAAAACCGCAAGGCGCGGCGCGACACGCGCGTCGTCTTCGAGTCGAAGACGGACCGCGCGGGTGAGGCCGCCCGCCGGCTCTTCGTTTCGCTCGCGGGCGACGTGCCGTCCCTCTACGCGACCGCGCTCAAGCTCCCCGAGGAGTGGGTGCGCCAGCGCGAGAAGTCCACGCCGCCGAAGTACGCGGCTCTCGTCTGGAAGGTCCTCGGTCTCGGGACGCTCGTCGGTCTCCTCGTCGTCGAGGTCGTGAAGATCGCCCGCGCGGGGATCGTCCCGTGGCGCCGGGCCCTGCGTCTCGCCGCGCTCCTCACGGTGCCCGCGCTCGCCTCGCGCGCGGCGGGTCTTCCCGTCGTCTTCTCGCAGTACGACACGCGGGTTCCGATCCCCATGTTCCTCGTCGTCGCGTGCGTCGGCCTCGCGGTCGCGCTTCTCGTGTCGTACATCCTCGCGCTTCTCGCCTCGGCCCTCGTCCTCGCGGTGAAGCCCGACGCGCCCGCCGCCTTCCGCCGAAACGCGATCGACGGCCGCCGTGCCCTCCTCGCGGCCGCAGCCGCCGTCCTCCTCGTCGTCGCCGCGCGCGCCCTCGCGCGGTCAATCGGCGCCGCGTTCCCCTTGGAGGCGGGCGTCGGCGGCTTCCCGTTCCCGCCGGGCGTCCAGGGGCTGCTCCCGGCCGCGACCGTCCTCGACGCCGTCACATCGCGCTTCCTGCTCCTCGCGGGCGGCGGCGCGTTCGGAACGCTCCTCCTCTCCGACGTCCTCCGGAAACCCGCGATGCGGGCGGGGTTCCTCGTCTTCGCCGCGGGCGCCTTCGCGCCCTACGGCGCCCGCACGTGGGGCGAGCTCCTCGTCCCCGTCCTCGCCGGGTCGATCGTCGGGGCCGCCTTCCTCGCG
>DATKLW010000120.1:0-12027 GCA_035542215.1 Thermoanaerobaculia bacterium
CAGCGACACCGTCATCGTCCCGCCGCCCGGAAACGTCATCGACACGCGGTCGTCCTCGCCGGCGTCGGACGCGCCCGGGACGATTTCGCACTTTTCGACGTGCAGCAACCGCCCGTCCTCGAAGACGACGAGGGTGGCGGAGACGGGGCGAGACGCAAGCAAGGACCCGAGCGCGACGAGTGACAGGAGGGACAGATGGTTGGGGCGTATTTTCTTAGAAGGTGAATGAAGCGATGCGCCCCCGGGGCGCGCCGGTGCGTCACCCGCGGCCACAGCCCCTCTTACCCTTCCAAGAAATCCCCCGTTCTCTTCGGACATGACAGCCATGGCGTGCGGCCGCTACGCCCTCGGGTGCGTCCGGTCGTAGACCTTGCGCACGCGCGAGCGGGAGACGTGGGTGTAGATCTCGGTCGTCGCGATGTCGGCGTGGCCGAGCATGAGCTGGACAGCCCGGAGATCCGCGTCGTTGTCCACGAGATGCGTCGCGAACGCGTGGCGGAGGACGTGCGGCGAGACGGCCGACGCCGCGATCCCCGCCTTGACGGCGGCGGCTTTGAGCGCGAGGAAGACGGTCTGGCGCGTCACGGGCCGGCCTTTCGTTCCCGGGAACACCCAGCGGCTCCCCGCGCCGCCGGTATCCCGTCCCTCGGCGAGCCAACGCTTCACCCAGCGCCCCGCCGAGTCCGCAACGGGCACGATGCGCTCCTTGCTCCCCTTCCCCCGGACGAGGACGAAGCCCTCGTTGAGCCGGAGGCTCTCGACCGGCAGCGTCGCGAGCTCGGACACGCGCAGGCCGCACGCATAGAGGAGCTCGAACATCGCGCGGTCCCGGAGGCCCTTCGGAGTCGCGACGTCCGGCGCGTCGAGAAGCTTCTGGACCTCCTCGATCGAGAGGATCTTCGGAAGCATCGCCCAGCGCCGCGCGTTCGTGAGATCGGCCGTCGGGTCGCCGGCGACGACCTTTTCCGCGGCGAGGAAACCGTAGAGGCCGCGCAGCGCCGACGTCTCGCGGGCGAGCGTCCGCGGCGACATCCCCCCGGCGCGCCGGGACCCGAGGTACGCGACAACGTCGCCCCGCGTGACTTCGCCGGGATCGACGCGCCGCTCGAGAAGGAACGCTCCGAAGCCTTCGAGGTCCCTCCGATAGGCCTCGAGCGTGTTCGCCGCAAGCCCTTTCTCGGCAGAGAGATAGTCCAGGAAGAGCGGGACGTGCCGCTCGAGGAACACGCCTCCGCGGGCGGGGGCGGGATCGCGGTGGCTCACGTCAGGATTTTACGGACGCCGGGGCGCCCGTGTCGCGCGCTCCCGCCGGGTCGCCGCCCTCCGGGAACGAGCCGAGGATCGCGCGGATCTCCCCGTCGGCGAGGACGTGGTTCGCGAGCTTGGCCGCTCGCAGGATCGCCGCGACGCGCTCGTGACCCTCCTCCAGCCCGCGCTCCTTGAGCCACGCAACGACGTTCGACTCCCCCGACATGGGACCGATCTCGATGATCTGCTTGAGGCCGAACATGCCCGCGGGCACCCCGGAATAGACGCGGTCCGCGAGCCAGTCGTCCCCTTTCGCCCACGCCTTCACGATGGCCGCGGCGTGGCCGCCCGTCCCGGTCCGGAACGCATCGCGCCCGACGACCGGGTAGCCGTCCGGGATGGGCACCTTCGCGTACGCGGCGACTCTCTGCACGTATTCCGCGAGCGCCGAAAGGTCGCGGTCGATCCAGCCGAGAAGGCGCAGGTTCACGAGGATCTGGTCCATCGGGGCGTTCCCCACGCGCTCGCCGAGGCCGAGGCCGCAGCCGTGCACGCGATGCGCGCCCGCCCGGAGCGCGGCGAGCGAGTTCGCGACCGCGAGGCCCCGGTCCTGGTGGCCGTGCCAGTCGATGCGGACGGCCGCGTTCTCCCGCGCGACGAACTCCGCGAGGAAGCCGACGAGCGCGCCGGCGCCCTCGGGCGTCGCGTGGCCCACCGTGTCGCAGGCGCAGATCCGCGTCGCCCCGGCCTGGATCGCCGTGCCGTAGAGCGCGACGAGATCCTCGGGCCGGGCGCGCGTCGTGTCCTCGGTGACGTACGTGACGCGCAGACCCTCGCGGACGCCCATCGTCACGGCGTCGCGCGTGAGCTTCATCATCTTCGAGAGGTCCCAGTCCTCCACGTACTGGCGGATGGGCGAGGACCCGATGAACGTCGTCATCTCGAGCGTCCGCCCGACGCGCTGGGCGATCTCGACGACCGGCTCGATGTCCGAAGCGAGCGTCCGCGCGGCGAAACCCGGCAGGACGGCGAGCCGCGCGTCGGTCACGAGGCGCGCGAGAGCCTCGCACTCCGCGCGAGCCGTCGAACCCGCCGCCGGGATGCCGAGGATCGCGGTGTCCACCCCGAGGCGCTCCATGAGGCACACGAGCTCGAAGCGCTGGTCGACCGTGGGAGTCACGGCGGACGGCGACTGGAGGCCGTCCCGGAGGGTTTCGTCGACGAGCTCGACCGGGAGGTGCCGCGGCCGGCCCTCTCCGGCGGCCCGGTTCCAGTCGTACACGAGGCGGCTGCGGTCCATCTCACCTCTGAAATCCGGACGCAGTTTCCAAGGCGGTCGCGCCCGGTCTAGACTCGCATTATGGTCGATTCGATCGGCATTATCGGTTACGACTCGTTCCACTTCGTGGTCTCGGACCTCGTCCGGAGCCGCCGGTTTTACGCGGAGGCGCTCGGGTTCACCGAGATCGCGCGCTCCGGACGGGACAAAGTCGAGCGCGGCGGCGAGGAAGCATCCGTCTTCGGCGCGGGCCAGATCCGCGTCCTCGTGTCGACGCCGGTCCGCAAGGATTCCCGCGCGGCGCGCTATCTGCGAATCCATCCCGACGGGATCTCTTCGCTCGCGTTCCGCGTGAAGGACGTCGAGGCCGCGTGGAAGTTCCTCGACGGGCGCGGGGCTACGTTCCTGTCGGACGTGCAGTCGGACGAGACGCCCGAGGGCGCCTTCCGGACCTTCAGCATCGCGACGCCCCTCGACGACGTCACGTTCCGGTTCATCCAGCGAGACGGCGACTACCCGCATTTCGCGCCGGACTTCGACACGATCGGAGACGGCAGGCCGAAGGAGAACCCGCACGGATTCGCGACGATCGACCACGTGACCTCGAACGCCTACACGATGCTTCCCGTCGTGAACTGGTACCGCGACGTCCTCGGTTTCACGCACTACTGGGACGTCGAGTTCCACACGACCGAGGTCGCGGGCGCAAGGAGGATGCACGGTTCCGGCCTGCGCTCGATCGTGATGGCCGACCCGACGAGCGGCGTGAAGTTCGCGACGAACGAGCCCATGCGCCCGTTCTTCCGCGACAGCCAGATCAACCGATTCTGCGAGGACCACCACGGCGCCGGCGTCCAGCACGTCGCGTTCCTCGTCAAGGAGATCATCCCGGCCGTCGAGGCGCTCCGCGCGAAGGGAATCGCGTTCCTCCCCGCGCCCGGCGCGTACTACGACCGGCTTCCGAAGAGGATGGCGGACGTCAGGATCTCGAAGCTCAAGGAGCCCATGGAGCTCCTCCGCAGGAACCACATCCTCGTGGATGGCGCGGACGAGAAGTACATGCTCCAGATCTTCATGCTCGACGCGATGGCGATGTACGGCGACGAGAAGGCCGGTCCGTTCTTCTACGAGCTCATCCAGCGCGAGGGCGACCGCGGCTTCGGCTACGGCAACTTCCGCGCCCTCTTCGAATCGATCGAGTCCATCCAGCAGAAGGACTCCTCGGCGCTCGAGGTGGTCGGTTGAGACGGGAGACCGAAAGAAGAGACTCTTCGAATGAGTAAGAGTCGGACGCCCGCATGATCGACCGGATGCAGTTCGGGGAAGTCCCCGCCAAGCCCCACACGGCGTTCCGGTCCCGGGAAGGCGCCCTCAGGTTCGAGGAATGCCTGACGCGACGCGGCTTCGACGGCGAGTTCTCGATCCTCTACCACGAGGGCCCGCCGATGACGGACTCCCTCATCGGTCCCGCGAAGCCCGGCCGCTTCGATCGCAAGTCTCCGGTCCCCGCGGAGCACCAGCCGCTCCGCCGCCGCCTCCTCCTCGGTGAGAAGGCGCCCGAGGGCTACACGCCGGTCCTCTTCAACGAGGACGTGACCGTGTCGCTCTTCAGGCTCCCGCGTGAAGCGGAGTCGCCGGACGGATTCAGCAACGGCGACGGCGACGACCTGTATTTCTTCTATGAAGGTGAAGGGAGCCTCGAGACTCCGTTCGGGGACGTCCCGGTCCGTGCGAACGACTACCTGGCGATCCCGCGAGGCGTGGTCCATCGCCTCCGCGTTTCTTCACCTTTCGAAGGGATCCTCTTCGAGCTCCGGGGAGGCCTCCACCTCCCTCGCGAGTTCCGGAACCCGGTCGGCCAGCTCCGGATGGACGCGCCGTACACGCACCGGGATTTCGTCCGGCCCGAGTTCAAGGGCCCCCGCCCCGGCCCGAAGCGCATCCTCGTCAAGAAGGACGACGCCTTCGTCGAGCGCTTCCCGGCCGCGTCGCCGTTCGACGTCGTCGGCTGGGACGGGACCGTGTGGCCGTTCGCGTTCGACATCCGGAAGTTCCAGCCGAAGACCGGGCTCGTCCACCTGCCGCCGACGATCCACTCGACGTTCGCCGGCCGGAACGCCCTCGTCTGCTCGTTCGTGCCGCGCGTGACCGATACGCACCCCGACGCGATCCCGTGCCCGTACCCCCACACGTCGGTCGACTGCGACGAGATCATCTACTACGTGCGCGGCAACTTCACGAGCCGCAAGGGCGTGGGGCCGAAGGCCGTCTCGCTTCACCCGGCCGGCGTCCCGCACGGGCCGCACCCGGGGGCCTATGAAGGCTCGATCGGATCCCGGTCGACGGATGAGCTCGCCGTCATGATGGACACGTTCGCGCCGCTTCGCCTCACGCAGCAGGCGCTCGCCCTCGAGTCCGCCGGATACCACGACAGCTGGATCCCGGGCTGACGTCGCCGCCGGCCGCCGAACCCGGCCTCAGCGGCCGCTGAACTTCGGCGGCCGCTTCTCGAGGAAGGCCGCGACGCCTTCCTTCATGTCCTCGGTCGCCGTGCAGAGCCCGAAGAGCGTCGCCTCGTGGTCCTCGGCCTCGCCGAACGGCATGTCGAGACCCGCGTTCACGGCGTCGAGGACGTAGCGCACCGCCACCGGGCCCTTCCCGAGGATCTTCCTCAGCGTCTCGCGGCAGGCCGGCAGGAGCTCGGCCGGCTCGAGCACGCGGTTCACGAGACCGATCCGCAGCGCCTCGTCGGCGGAAATTGCGTCTCCCGTGAGGAGCAGCTCCAGCGCCCGGCCCTTCCCCACGAGGCGCGGCAGTCGCTGGGAGCCGCCGTATCCCGGAATGAGGCCAAGGTTGACCTCCGGCTGGCCGAGCTTTGCGTTTCTCGAGGCGTAACGGAACGTCGCCGCCATCGCGAGCTCGCAGCCGCCGCCGAACGCAAAGCCGTTCACCGCGGCGACGACGGGCTTGCCGAGGGTCTCGATCAGGTCGAGCGTCGCCTGGCCCTTGCGCGCGAAATCGCGCGCTCCGACGGGCGTGAACGCATGGAACCCCGAAATGTCCGCTCCGGCGACGAACGCCTTCTCGCCCGCTCCCGTGAGGATGACGGCGCCGACCCCGGAATCGTCCTTGGCGGCCGCGAACGCGGCCTGCAGCCCGTCGACGACGTCGGCGTTCAGCGCGTTCAGCTTCTCGGGGCGGTTGACCGTGACGGTGAGGATCCGCTCGGAAAGCTCCGTGAGGACGACGCTCATCGGCTCACCCGAACGGGTTCTCGTCGGCAGACGGGCCGTAAATGCCGGGCACGGGCACGTCGAGAAGGCGCAGGTAAACCGAGAGCTGGCCGCGGTGGTGAATCCCGTGGTTCATGAGAATCGTTCGGACGAACGCGAGGCGCGGCATCTCCATGATGACCATGGGCCCCTTGCGGAGCGTCCACGTCCCCATCGCCCTGGCGTCGTCGAGCTGCGCCATCGCCGCCTTCGCGCCCGCGACGGACTCCTCGAAGGTCTTGAGCAGAGCCTCGCGGCTCGCCGGTTCCTTCGGGCCGGCATCCGGGCCCGCCTTCGCGAGGTCGAACTCGCCCGGAAGAAGCGATCCGCCGACCCAGTGCGGAAGGCCCGCGATGTGGCCCGCGAGCTGGCCGAGCGACATCGACTTCGCGTGCGGCTTCCAGGCGTACTTGTCGGCCGGCGCACGCTCGAGGAGCTTCTTCGTGGTGGCGCACTCGCGGTCGAACTCCATGAGGATCGGGTCGATCAGGCGCATCGGATCTCCTTTTTTCACTCCGTCGCGGCAAGCGGGGCGAACGGCTCAGGCCCGCCGGCTTCCCCGCTCATCGTATTCGAAGAATCCCCTCCCGGTCTTCCTCCCGAACCGGCCCGAAAGCACGAGACGCCTGAGGAGCGCGGGCGGCGCGAAGCGGGCCTCGCGATACTCCCCGAACATGATCTCCGCGATCGCGTAGACCGTGTCGAGGCCGACGTAGTCGAGGAGCTCGAACGGCCCCATCGGGTGCGCGCAGCCGAGTTTCATCCCCGTGTCGATGTCCTCCAGGGTGCCGACACCCTGCTCGTGCGCGCGGATCGCGTCGAGGAGGTAGGGCACGAGGAGGCGGTTCACGATGAAGCCCGAGTTGTCGCGGCAGGCGACGGGCTCCTTGCCGAGCGCTCGCGCGAACGCCGTGACGGCGGCAACGGTCTCGTCCGACGTCGCGAGGCCGCGGACGACCTCGACGAGCTTCATGACCGGAACGGGGTTGAAGAAGTGCAGGCCCGCGAAACGGTCCGGTCTCTTCGTGGCCGCCGCCATCTCGGTGATCGTCAGCGACGACGTGTTCGAGCAGAAGATCGTTTCCGGAGAGCAGGTCCCGTCCAGCGCCCGGTAGACCTCGCGCTTCACGTCGAGGTTCTCGACGATCGCCTCGACGACGAGGTCGACCGAGGCAAATTCTTCGAGTGAAGAGGAGAATTTCAGCCGCGCGCGGATCTCGTCGCCCGCCTTGGCGTCCAGCTTGCCGCGCTCGATTGCCTTCGCAAGCGATCTTTCGATCCGGGCGCGGCCCGCGGCGAGCGCCTTCTCGTCGACCTCGCGGACGACGACCGCGTACCCGGCCTTCGCGCACACCTCGGCGATGCCGGAACCCATGAGCCCGGCCCCGAGCACTCCGACCGTTCGAATCTCACACATGGCTCCCTCCCAACTCGCCGCACGAGCCGCGGCCCGTCGGCCTCTTCGCCATTCGAAGAAATCCTCTCCTCGTCTTCGCTTCTCTTCTTCGGGTCCCTCAGGATATGCCAGGCGTCAGAGCGTGGCGGCGATCTCGTGGAAGCGCCGGCGGAACGCCTTCATCTCCACGGCCCGCGCGTCCGGATGCAGGCGGTTCGTCAGGAGGATGCACACGCGCCCGCGCGCCGGGTCGACGAAGAGCGATGCGCCCGTGAAGCCCGTGTGTCCGAACGCGGAAGGGCCGAGCGGCTCCCCCGCGCCGCCCGGCGTCGACGCGAGCTGCCAGCCCAGTCCACGGTCCTCGCCGAGGCCCGCGGTCGCGTTCTCCGTCGCGAGGGCGAAGAGGCGCTCGGGCAGGAGGCGCCCGTCGCGGGCGAGCCACGCCCGCCCGAGGGCGGCCGCGGCCTCGGCCGTGCCGAAGAGCCCGGCGTTGAGCGACACGCCGTTCCCGCGGCGGTACGCGTTCCCGTCGTTCACCTGCCCGTTCACGACGCCCTGGCGGAAGCCGCCGTAGCTCTGCTTCCGGTCGGCCGTCATCCTCCGCTCGGTCGCGTCGTCCCGCTCGCCGCCCGCGCAGCGCGCGAGGTCGACCTGAGAAGAAGGAGAGAAGAGAAGATTCTCTGAGAGGTGAAGAGGGATTGCGATGCGCTCTCGAAAGAGGGCGTCCAGCGCGGCGCTCGCGACGCGCTCGACGATTTCCGAGAGGAAGAGATAGCCGGGGCAGGAGTAGATGACCTTCGTCCCAGGCGGCGCCGCGGCGTCGAGGTCGCCGAGGGTGCGCGCATACGCGGCCCGCCCCTCTCCCCTCGAATAGATCGGAAACCAGTCCACAAGGCCCGCGGTGTGCGTGAGCAGCCGGCCGATTTTCATTCCTTCTAAGAAAGTCTTCTTCCACCGATCGTCGAATCGCCCCACTTCGTCGTCGAGCGAGAGGGTCTTTTCCGAAACCAAGGACAAAACGAGCGCCGCCCCCGCGAGCGGCTTCGTGAGCGACGCGAGGTCCCAGAGCGTGTCGGGGCCCGCGGCGCGGCGCTCGCCCTCGGGCTCAATGCGCGCGTACCCCGCGTGCCGCTCGAAGAGCGTTCCGGTCTCCGACACGACGAGAGCCGAGGCGCCAGCGAAGAAGCCCCGTTCGAGCCCGTCGTCGAGGAGGGCGCCGATTCCCTCCGGAGGGCTCACGGCTTGCCGGCCGTCGTCCGCGTGGGCTCCTTCGACGCCGCGGGCAGCAGCGGGCGGTCGAGCGCCTCGTGCGCGGCCGTGAGCCGCGCCCGGAACGGCTCGAGCGTCTTCATGTTGGCCCGGATGGAGTCCGGCTCCTTCTCGCGGGACTCGCGCCGGACGCGCTCGGCCTCCGCTTCGAAGTTCGCGATCTGCTCGCCCACGAGCTTCCTCGAACCTTCGTCCGCGGCGTCCGCCTTCCGGGCCCTGAGGTCTGCGAGCGTCCGGTCGAGCATCGAGAGAACCGAGGCGTTGAGATGAGCCGTCATCGCGGCCGCTTCGGCCTCGAGCACGCGCTCTTTCACCCAGAGAAACTCCTCGGTGTTCACGCCGCGGACGCGCGCGGCCGCGAGGTCGGCCGGAACGGACGTGAGCGGGTCGGCCGGCGGCGGCGTCTTCCCCTCCTTGCGATCGAGTCGCAGCCGGTCGAGGACTCCCAGGTAGATCTCCACCTGTTGCGGCGTCACGCGTCCGTCCGCGGGCGGCCGGTAAACGTCCCTGGAAGCGCCCGCGCGCGGAAGAGGCGCCGGAGACGGGGGCGAGGCCGGCACGTCCGTATTGCCGCAGCCGCCGAGGGCCGCGGCGGCGACGAAGACCGGCAGGAACGCGGCTCGGCGGCGGAACACCGCCGAATCATAGCCGCGTGGTACGATTTTTTTCCTCCACCATGCTGACGCAAGTCGGGAAGTACCTGATCGAGGAGAAGGTCGGGGTGGGCGGCTTCGGCACCGTCTACAAGGGGCGGGATCCGTTCATCAAGCGGGCCGTCGCGATCAAGACCTGCCAGAGCGACGAAGAGGAGATCAAGAAGCGCTTCTTCCGGGAGGCCGAGTTCGCGGGAAACCTCCACCACCGCAACATCACGACGATCTACGACTTCGGCGTCACGGACGAGGGAACGCCCTACATCGTCCAGGAGTTCCTGACGGGCGAGGACCTCGACAAACTGGCCAAGAAACGCGAACCGCTGCCCCTCAAGCGCAAGCTCGCGATTCTCCTCGACGTCTGCGAGGGTCTCGGATACGCCCACGGCGCGGGCATCATCCATCGCGACATCAAGCCCTCGAATGTCCGGATCCTCGAGGACGGGACCGTAAAGCTGATGGACTTCGGCATCGCGAAGTCGATGGTGTCGCAATCCACGCTGACCCAGACCGGCATCACGCTCGGGACCGCCTCGTACCTCGCCCCGGAGCAGATCCGCGGCGAGGAGCTCGACACGCGCACCGACCTCTTCAGCCTCGGCGTCCTCGCCTACGAGCTCGTGACCGGCGCCAAGCCGTTCACCGGAGATCACATCTCGACGGTGCTCTACAAGATCATGAACGAGCACCCGGCCCCGCCCTCGACGCTCGCGCCGGACCTCCCGCGCGCGCTCGACGCGATCATCCTGAAGGCGCTCGAGAAGGACCGGACGCGCCGGTACGCGACCTGCGCCGAGATCAAGGCCGAGCTCGCCGTGGTCCTCACGGGGCTTGGCGACGACGCGGCGCGCGCCTCCGAGCCAGCCTCCGACATGGAACGCACGCTTGCGACGCCCTCCGCCGGATACCAGACAGGCGCGGCGAGCCGGCCGCCGTCGCGCGTCATGGACACTCCCCTGAACTCGGCCGCGCTCCAGCCGACGCAGGGCGGCGCGGCGGACGTCCGGCTCCGGACGACCGGGGGCGCCCCGGGCGTCCCGTCCGCGACGGCCGCTCACGCGACCGAGAGCGGGCCCGCCCTGCGGGTCTTCCTCTCGGCGGCGGTCGTCGTCGCAGCCGGCATCGGTGCGTTCTGGCTCTATACCCAGAAGAAGGCCGCTCATCCGCAACCCGTGCCCGCCGAGCCGGCCGCTGCTTCGGCTCCGACGACCTCCGCTGCGCCGGCGACGTCGACCTCCGCTGCGCCGGAGCCCTCGACCGCGGCGCCCTCGACGGCCGCCGAGGGCCCATCCACGCCGGCTCCTGCCGCCGCCCCCATCGCGGTCGCGGCGGAGCCGACCGAGCCTCCGAAGCCGGCCGGCCCCGTAACGGTCACGTTCCGGTCCAATCAGCGCGCGTCGCTCACCGTGGACGGGAAGAAGCAGGGCTCGGTCCTGCCCGCCGGGACGCGCCTGAGCCTGAAGCCCGGCGCCCACACGGCGGTGTTCGAGGTCCCGGGCTTCATGAAGCTGCCGCCGCAGACGTTCGACGCGGGCCCCGACACGAAGCCCGTGACGGCGGTCTTTCCGGCCAAGGGCATGATCGTCCTCACGGTGAGCCCGCCGGGGGCCGAGGTCCGGATCGACGGCGTCTCCACCGGCCCCGCCTCCGGCTCTCCGATCAAGAAGTTCCTCGCGGCGGGACCCCACGAGATCGTCGTCAGCCTCGCGGGCTACCGCACCGAGACGAAGGCGATCGACCTCGACGAAGAGGCCCAGTCCAGCTATCGGATCGACCTGAGGAAAGAATAGCTAGAATCCGTCCATGCGCATCCGGACGGTCCTCGCGGCGGCCTGTGCGGCCTTCCTGATCGGCGCGGCCGCGTTTGCCCAGGAAGGCTCGGAATCGCTCGAAAAAGAGGCACGCAAGGCCTTCAACGCCGGCCAGTTCCGGCGCTCCGCTCTGAAGTTCGAGAGCGCCGCGTCCGCGGCCGCCGACGCGACGCGCAAGGCGCGCATGCTCGTCCAGTCTGCATGGGCGCACTTCAACGAGGGCAAGCGCGCCGACGCCCAGGACGCCCTGCGCCGCGCGTACGCCGCCAGCCCGGACCTCGAAATCGTGGCGGACTTCTACTCGCCCGAGTTCGTGAAGGTCGCCAGCGACGTGAAGGCGACCTCGCGCCCGGTTCCGGCCGCGCCCGCCGCCGATCTCGCGGAGCTCAAACGCGTCGCGCGGGAGAAGCTCGCCGACGGCGCCGCCGAAGACGTCATCCACGACCTCACGTACAACGTCCCGCGCGACAAGATCGACGCCGAGTGTCTCGAGCTCCTCGCGGCCGCGTACGAGAAGCTCGGGAAATTCAACGAAGCGTCGCGCATCCGGGCCGCGAAAGACGACCCGCCGAAGGCCCCTCTCCCCGCGCAGGCCCCTGCGCCCGCGAGCGCCGCCGCGGCGCCGCCCGCCGTCCCGGCCGCGCCTCCGGCCGTCCCGAATGCGGCGTCCGTACCGGGCACGGTAAAGGGCGCGATGCCGCCGGCCGGAGCCGCCGTCGACTACATCACGCTCGGCCGCGCCGCCCTCTCGCGGGGCGACGCCCTGAACGCGCAGGCCGCGGCAAATCGTCTCCTCGAGGTCGACCCGCAGTCGAGCGAGGCCTACCGGCTCCTCGGAGACGCGTTCGTGATGCGGGGCGAGAAGGTCCTCGCCGAGGCAAACCTCAGGCAGGCGCTCAAATACAACGAGAAGAACGAGGGAGCGTTTCTCGACCTCTACGACTTCTACATGGCGGACAGGAAATGGGAGCCGGCCCTCGACGCGCTCCGAAGGGCCGCCGAGCTGAATCCCGACAACCGTGACAAGCTCGTCGCGCTCGGGCGCAAGGCGCGCGCGGACGGCGACCTCGTCCACGCCCGGCAGGTCTTCGCAACCGCC
>DATKLW010000121.1:0-30670 GCA_035542215.1 Thermoanaerobaculia bacterium
CGGCGAGACCCCCGTCGTCGTTCAGACGGATCGGCGCGCTGAACGTCGCGGCCTGATCAACGGAGCGCATGTAATAGACGTCGGCCCGGTCTCCCGGCTTGTCGGGCGGAGCGGCAGCGTAGGCGACGTGGACGACGCCCGCCGCGTCGACCGCCAGCGCGACGGGACCCGCGTTCGCGGGGGTCCCCGGAACGGGCGTACCCCGCCCGAGGTTCTGGAGGCTCTCGCCGCCGTCGGTGGATCGCCCGACGCAGACCTGCGGATTACGGTAGGCGATGTAGACGTCGCCGTTCGGCGCGACGGCGATCGCGCTCGACTGGTCGTAGTCGACGAGGAAGGGGGTGCCGTAGGAGCCGCCCTCTTTCGCCGAGGCGCCGAGCACGAGTCCGCCGTAATAGTCGAACGGGTAATCCCAGCCCGACAGGTACCGGCTCCCGACACCCGCCGATCCGGCGCCCGCATCGACCGCAAAGCGGGGGTTGGACGCGACGAGAGACTGGTAGGCCGCGTATGCCTGCTGGAAGGACGTTCCGCCGTCCAGGGATCGGATGAGAAGGGGCGACCCGGCAGGAGACGACGACGCCGAGACGGCGAGGAGGGTCCCGTCCGGCGCGAATGCGACGTCCGGTCCGCCGGTCGCGGCGGGGATCGGGAGGACGGCGGGCGGCGAGAAGGTCGATCCGGAGTCCGTCGAGACGGCGACCGAGGGTGCACCCGAGCCGTCCACGTAGGCGACGACGAGGCGGCCGCCCTGCGCCGCGAGCCGGCTTCTCGAGCTTCCGGCCGGGCCGACGGGCACGTTTTCGGAGGGACCGTCTGCGCGCGCCTCCGGGCCGGGGGCGGCGGCGAGAAGGCAGGCGACCGCGAAGAGCGAGAGGTGTGGGTGCCGCATGACCGGACCTCCGGCTGGAACTGTGGCGCGCGGCCCGGCGGAGGTCTTTCGCGGGACCTTCTCTTTTTCTTCGGTTCTTCTCCGGAGCCATGGAATGCCGCGCCGCCGATACCCCGTCTCGACTCGGCCGTTCGGCTAGGATGGGATCCCGCCTCAGGAGGACCTCGATGCTCGAGACCATCCGCAAACAGCTCGGCGAACGCGCCTCTCTCCTCGACTACAAAGCCCAGGGCGTTCCCGCCTCGATGCTCCACCTTCCCGGCCCCGACTACGTGGACCGGGTCTTCGTCCCTTCGGACCGCCCGGCCGGCGTCCTTCGCAGCCTTTCCTGGATGTTCGAGAAGGGCCGGCTCGCGGGCACGGGCTACCTCTCGATCCTCCCCGTCGACCAGGGGATCGAGCACTCGGGTGCGGCGTCGTTCGCGCCCGCGCCGGAGTACTTCGACCCCGAGAACATCGTGAGGCTCGCCCACGAGGGCGGGTGCAACGCGGTCGCCTCGACGCTCGGCGTCCTCGGTTCGGTCGCGCGCACGTGGGCGCACCGGATCCCGTTCATCGTGAAGATCAACCACAACGAGCTCCTGACGCTCCCGACGTCCTACGACGAGACGATCTTCGCGACCGTCAAGCAGGCGTTCGACATGGGCGCGGCGGGGATCGGAGCGACGATCTACTTCGGGTCGGACAACTCGCGCCGGCAGATCACGGAGATCTCCCGCGCCTTCCACGAGGCGCACGACTACGGGATGTTCACGGTCCTCTGGTGCTACCTGAGGAATCCGGCGTTCAAGACGAAAGAAAAGGACTTCCACGTGTCCGCCGACCTGTCGTCGCAGGCGAACCACCTCGGCGTCACGATCGAGGCGGACATCATCAAGCAGAAGCAGCCCGAGAACGACGGCGGCTTCCCGGCCCTTCCGTTCGGAAACAAGCCGAACGCGGAGGCCTACGCGAAGCTCGTCCCGGCGCATCCGATCGAGTGGACGCGCTGGCAGGTCGTGAACTCGTACATGGGCCGCGCGGGCCTCATCAACTCCGGCGGCGCTTCCGGCGGCAAGGACGACCTCGGGCAGGCCGTCGCGACCGCGGTCATCAACAAGAGAGCGGGCGGCATGGGCCTCATCTCCGGCCGCAAGGCGTTCCAGAAGCCGATGAAGGACGGCGTCGCCCTCCTCCACGCGATCCAGGACGTCTACCTCGAAAAAGCCGTCACCGTGGCGTGATGAGAAGACCCGTCGTTCTGATCACCGGCGCGAGCGGCGAGATGGGGCACGGCCTCATCACGCGCCTCGCGGCCGAAGGCGCCCGCCCCATCCTCACGCTCGATCTCAAGGCGCTCGACCCCTCGCTCGGCCGGCTCGTCGCGCGCGAGTTCACGGGATCGGTCCTCGACCGGAGCGTTCTCGAACGGATCCTGTCCGAGTACGAGATCGACGTGATCTTCCACCTCGCGGCGCTCCTCTCGACGCGCGCCGAGTTCACGCCGGTGACGGCGCACCAGGTGAACGTCGAAGGGATGATCAACATGCTGGAGTTCGCGCAGAGCGAACGCCAGTCGCACGGCCGGCCCGTCACGTTCCTCTACCCGTCGTCGATCGCGGCCTACGGCCTGTCGGACCTCGCGACCAAGCAGATGGCGGGCAAGGTCAAGGAAGACGAACACAACAAACCGACGACGATGTACGGGTGCAACAAGCTGTACGCCGAGCACCTCGGTCGGTACTACGCGAAGTTCTACAAGCAGCTGTCCTCCGAGCAGCAGGGGGGGCGCGTCGATTTCCGATGCCTTCGCTTCCCGGGTCTCATCTCGGCGGTCACGGTGCCGTCCGGGGGAACGTCGGACTACGCGCCCGAGATGATCCACGCGGCGGCGGAAGGGAAGCCGTACGCATGCTTCGTCCGCGAGGACACGAAGATCCCGTTCATGGCGATGCCGGACGGCGTCGATGCGCTCCTCAAGCTCGCGGCGGCGCCCTCGGGGGCGCTCACGCGGCAGGTCTACAACGTGGGCTCCTTCGCGCCCTCGGCGGCGGAGATCCGTGACCTCGTCCTGAAGTCCTTCCCGGACGCCGAGGTCACGTTCCAGCCGGATCTCAAGCGGCAGGGGATCGTGGACTCGTGGCCCGCGGACGTCGACGACCGCGCCGCGCGCGCGGACTGGGACTACGCGCCGAAGTACGGCCTCGAATCCGCCTTCTCCCAGTACCTCATTCCGACGATCCGCGAGCGCTACCGCAGGGCGTGAGCGAGACGATCGGGCCTCGTCAGCCAGCCCGTCCCGCCGGAAGGCGCAGGTTCGGGAAGAGGATGCGCTCGCGCCGCTTCTCCTCCTCGAGGTGGCGCACGCGCGCCTGGAGGAGGTCGTGGAGCGTGACGCGCCCGACGGTGGCGCCGTCGCCCGCCACGACGGGCAGGTCCGTGAGGCCCGTCTCGGCCATCCGGTAGACCACGACGCGCAGCGGCTCGTCCGGGTGCGCGGAAGCGGGGCCGTCCGCTCCGGATTCAGCGCCCGGCCCGCCGGGCCGCATGACCTCGCGGACGAAGAGGATCTCGAGAGGGTCGACCGCGTACTCGCGGCTCAGGTGGAAGCCGCGGCGCGCGACCTTCTCGGTCAGGATCGAGCGGCGCAGCGTCAACACCGTGAAGCCGTGCGCGACGACGGCGGCGAGGAGGAGCGGCAGGAGCATGTTCACGTCGTGCGTGAGCTCCAGCGCGAAAACGACGCCGGTGAGCGGCGAACGCATCGTGCCGCCGAGGATCGCGCCCATGCTCACGAGCGGCCAGAAACCGGGCCCGAGGGCGGGGAGGAACCCCGCCTCGACGCCGCCGAGCGCGCCTCCCATCATGAGGAGCGGGGCGAGGACGCCGCCCGACGTGCCCGAGCCGAGCGAGACCGCCCAGATCACGGACTTCACGAGCAGGATCCCGAGGATGAGATGGCGGGCGACGTCGCCCGCGAGGAGGGCGCCGATCGTCTCGTACCCGACGCCGAGCGCCTGCGGGAAGACGAGGCCGCCGAGGCCGATGACGACGCCGCCGATCGCGGGCCACCACATCCAGTGGATCGGGAGCTTGCCGAACGCATCCTCGGCCGCGTAGACGGCGAGCGTCAGGAGCGCCGAGAGGGCGCCGGCGAGGAGCCCGGCGAGCGCGCAGCCGAGGAGGCCGGCGGTGCCGACGGACGCGGGATGGGCGGGGACGGGGAAGAGCGGGCCGTTTCCGAGGAGCGGGACGCGCATCGCCGCGGCGGCGACGCTCGCGAGGGCGACGGGGACGAGACTGCGCGGCTTCCACTCGAAGAGCAGGAGCTCGACCGCGAGGAGGACGGCCGCGACCGGCGCGGCGAACGTCGCGGACATCCCGCCCGCCGCGCCCGCGACGAGGAGCGTCTTCCGTTCTGCCGCCGTGAGGTGGAAGAGCTGGGCGACGAGCGAGCCGAACGCGCCGCCCGTCATGATGATCGGGCCCTCGGCGCCGAACGGCCCGCCGGAGCCGATCGAGATCGCCGAGGAGAGCGGCTTGAGCACGGCGAGTTTCGGCTCGACGCGGCTCCCGTTCATGAGGATGGCCTCGATCGCCTCGGGGATCCCGTGGCCGCGGATGCGCTCGGAGCCGTAGCGCGCCATGAGGCCGATCACGAGCGCGCCGGCGACCGGGACGAGGACGACGAGAGGGCCGAGGTGGTGGCCGGTCGGCGAGGCCGCCGCGAGGCTCAGGCGCTGGAAGAAGAAGACGTTCGTGAAGAACGCGATCAGCTTCAGGAGAACGAGGGCGACGAATGCGCTCGCGAGCCCGATCACGACGGCGAGGGCCGAGAGGAGGAGGACGCGCGGGGACGTCGTGAAGTCGCCGAGCTCCGCGGGGGGCGCGGGCCGGCGGGACGGGCGGGCGGAGTCGGGCATGCCGCGATCGTCGCACGAAATTGTTTTGACCTCAAACGAATTCCCTGCGTCCCGGCGCCGGCTAGAATCGGCCATCGCCCTCCTTCCCGTCCTCCGCCGCGAGCTCGCGCGAGCCGGACGCCCCGCCCGCGCGGCGGGCGCCCGCGCGTACATGAAGTCCGCGATGCCGTTCCACGGCGTGGATACGGAGACGCTCCGCTCGATCTGCAGGACCGTCTTCGCCGCGCACGCGGTGCGCGACGCGGGAGCGTGGCGGAAGGACGTTCTCGCGCTCTGGCGGGGCGCGCGGTTCCGCGAGGAGCGTTACGCCGCGATCGAGCTCACGGGCGACCGGCGCGCGCGGCCGTTCCAGACGATGGAGTCCCTCCCGATGTACGAGGAGATGATCGTCACGGGCGCCTGGTGGGACCTCGTCGACGCGCTCGCGACCAGGCGGCTCGGCGAGATCCTGCGGAACGAGCCTGCCCCGATGCGGAAAGCGATGCGCGCGTGGAGCCGGTCGGACGACATGTGGAAGAGGCGGAGCGCGATCCTCTGCCAGAACTCGTTCAAGACGGACACGGATCTCGATTTCCTCTTCGCGTGCATCGAACCGTCCCTCTCCTCGAAGGAGTTCTTCCTCAGGAAGGCGATCGGCTGGGCGCTCCGCGCCTATGCGTGGACGGACCCGAAGCCGGTCGTCGCATACGTGGAGAAGAACCGCTCGCGCCTCTCGCCGCTCTCGATCCGCGAGGCGCTGAAGAACGTCGGCTGACGGGTCAGAGCTTCAGGAACGAGAGGACGTGGGCGAAGTCCCTGTCGCCGAGGCCGGCCTTGCGCGCCCTCTCGTAGTCGCTCCGCGCGGCCTCGACGACGGCGGCGGACACGGGCCCGCCTCCGGCCTCGACCATGAGCCGGAGGTCCTTCTCCATGAGCGAGAGCGCGAACGCCGGCGGCTCGCCGCCCGCCGCGAGGAAGTCCATCTTCGCCTTCAGGTATGGCGAGACCGAAGGGATCGAGAGGAGCCACTCCGTCGTCTCCTTGTCCGGCAGTCCGAGCTTCTTCGCGAGGCCGAGCGCCTCGCCGAACGCCGCAAGCGTGACGCCGAAGAGAAGGTTGTTCACGAGCTTCATCGCCGAGCCCTGGCCGACGGCGCCGAAGTGGAGGACGCCCTTCGCGACGGCGTCGAGGACGGGCCGCGCGCGCTCGAGGTCGGCCGCCTCGCCGCCCGCGAGGATCTTGAGCGTGCCGTCCCCGGCGGGCTTGACGCTTCCGGCAACGGGGACGTCGCAGAAACGCGCCCCGCTCTCCCTGGCCCGAGCGGCGAAGGACCGGGACGCCGCCGGCGTGACCGTCGAGAAGTCCAGCCAGAGGGCGCCATTCGCGAGGCCCGCGAGAAGGCCGTCCGGCCCGCCCGCCACGGCCTCGACCGCGGCCGGGTCGGAGAGCATCGTGCAGACGACCTCCGCGGCGGCGGCGGCCTCTCGCGGCGTTCGCGCGACGGAGGCTCCGAGAGCGACGAACGGGGCGGCGCGCTCCGGATTGCGGTTCCAGACCGTCGTTGGCAGCCCGGCGGCGACGACCCTGCGAGCCATGGGAGCGCCCATGGCGCCGAGACCGAGAAAGGCGACGCGCGTCATGCGCGCCATCTTAAGATCGCGCCATGGCGCGGCGCGACCTCTCCCCCGAGGAAACGCGCGCCCTCGCCGGGATCGTCGGAGAGGCGCATCTCCTGGCCGCGGCGGACGACCTCGCCCCGTACGCGAAGGACTGGACCCGCGACCTCGTCGCCGTGCCGGCGGCGGTCGCCCGGCCGCGCACGACCGCCGAGGTCTCGCGCCTCCTCGCGTTCTGCAGCGAGCGCGTGATCCCCGTGACGCCGCAGGGCGGCCGCACGGGATTGTCCGGCGGCGCGCTCGCCGTGAACGGCGGTCTCGGCCTCTCGCTCGACCGCATGACGTCCATCCTCGAGATCGACACGGACAACTTCGTCGCGGTCGCCGAGGCGGGCGTCGTGACGCAGACACTGCAGGAGGCCGTCGAGGAAAAGGGGCTCTTCTACCCGCCGGACCCCGCCTCGCGCGGATCGTGCACGATCGGCGGGAACGTCGCGGAGAACGCCGGCGGGCCGCACGCCGCCAAATACGGGGTGACGGGCCGCTGGGTGATGGGCCTCGAGGCCGTTTTCGCGGACGGCTCGGTCGCCGAGACGGGGGGCAAGACCCGCAAGGACGTCGCGGGCTACGACCTCACGGCGCTCCTCGTCGGGAGCGAGGGGACGCTCGCGGTCGTCACGAAGGCGTGGCTGCGCCTCATCGCGAAGCCGGCCGTCCAGGCGACGGTCCTCGCGCCGTTCCCGTCGCTCGAGCTCGCCCTGAAGGCCGTCCTCGAGATCCACCGGCACGGGCTCCTCCCGGCGGCCTGCGAGGTCGTCGACCGGGCGGCGGTCGAGGTCTCCTCGAGGAAGAAGGGCGTGGCGGTCCCCTTCCCCGAGGCCGAGGCGCGCCTCCTCCTCGACTTCGACGGGGCCACGGACGGCGAGGTCGAGCGCGGCGCGACGGCGGCGGGGGAGATCCTCCTCGAATGCGGGGCTCTCGACGTGGCGCTCGCGGCCGACGAGCCGCGCCGGCGCGCGCTCTGGGACGTCCGGCGCGGGATCGCGGAGGCGATCCACGAGCTCGGCGTCTCCATCGAGCTGGACCTCGCGGTGCCGCGCTCCGAGCTCGTCGCGCTCGTGACGGGCGTCCGCAGGCGCGCCGCGGACGCGCGCCTCCGGGCGTTCGCCTACGGGCACGCCGCCGACGGCAACCTCCACGTGCGCCTCCTGAAGGAGGGGAGCGCGTCGCTCGACGAGGCGGCGATCGCGCCGGTCCTGACCGCCATCTACGAGGAGACCGTGCGGCTCGGAGGGACGATCACGGGCGAGCACGGCGTCGGCCTGACATTGCGCGACTTCCTGCCGATCCGCCGTCCGCCCGCCTTTCTCGCCGCGATGCGCGCCGTGAAGTCCGCTCTCGATCCGAAGGGAATCCTGAACCCGGGCAAGCTGGTCCCGGCCGCGGGATGACCGCCGGCCCGCCCTCCGCGGTCGACCCGCCGGGCCGCTGGCGGGTCCTCGTTCTTCTCTCGCTCGCCGAGCTTCTGGCGATGTCGCTGTGGTTCTCGGCGTCCGCGGTCTCGCCGCTCCTGAAGGCCGAATGGGGGCTCGCGGACTCGACGGCGACCTGGCTCACGCTCTCCGTCCAGCTCGGCTTCGTCGCCGGGACGCTCGCGAGCGCGGTTCTGAACCTGCCGGATGTCTTCGCGCCGCGCCAGCTCGTCGTCGGTGCGAGCCTCCTCGGCGCGGGCGCAAACGCGGGCCTCGCCCTCTTCGCGCACGGCCCGGCGGCGGCGCTCGTCCTGCGGTTCCTGACCGGCTTCTGGCTCGCGGGCGTCTACCCGCCCGGCATGAAGATCCTCGCGACGTGGTTCAAGGCGCGCCGCGGCCTCGCGCTCGGCGTCCTCATCGGCGCGCTGACGCTCGGCAAGGGCGTCCCGTACCTCGCGAACGCCGTCTTCGGCTCCGCGTGGCGCGCGACGCTCCTCGCGACGTCGGCGGGCGCGGTCGCCGCCGCCCTCGTCGTCTTCCTCTTCGTGAGGGAGGGCCCGTTCGCGCCCGCGCCGGCGCGCTTCGACCCGACGCAGGTCGCGAAGGTCTTCGCGAACCGCGGCGTGCGACTCGCGAGCTTCGGCTACTTCGGCCACATGTGGGAGCTCTACGCGATGTGGACGTGGATCCCCGTCATGCTCCGCGCGAGCTTCGCGCTCCGCGGCCTCCCGCACGCGGCGGCCGAGGCGGCGGCGTTCCTCGTGATCGGAAGCGGCGCCGCCGGCTGCGTCCTCGCGGGGCTCGCGGCCGACCGGGCCGGCCGCACGCTCGTGACGTCCGCCGCGATGGCCGTCAGCGGAGCGTGCTGCGTCGCGATCGGCTTCTGCTACGGCGGGCCTCCCCTCGTCCTCCTCGCCGTGGCGGCGGTCTGGGGCTTCTCCGTCGTCGCGGACTCGGCCCAGTTCTCGGCTGCGGTGACGGAGCTCGGCGACGCCGCGTACATGGGCACGGCGCTCACGATCCAGACGTCGATCGGCTTTTTCCTCACGGCGGTCTCGATCGACCTCGTCCCCACGTTCCTGCCCGCGCTCTCCTGGAGGTGGGTCTTCGTCCTCCTCGCCCCCGGGCCCGCGCTCGGCGTCCTCGCGATGCTGCGCCTGAGGTCCCTGCCGGAAGCCGTGAAGATCGCGCAGGGCCGGCGCTGACGGGGCCGAAGCCGCGGCGCTCCGCTACACTCGCGCTCATGCCCACGTCCCCGTTCGAGCCGGTGATCGGGCTCGAGGTGCACGCGCAGCTCAAGACGAAAAGCAAGACGTTCTGCGCGTGCCCCGTGACGTTCGGGGCGCCGCCGAACACCGCCGTCTGCCCCGTGTGCCTCGGGTATCCCGGCACGCTGCCCGTCCCGAACCGCGAGATGGTGACGCTCGCGCTGCGCGTCGCGCTCGCGGCCGGCTGCGCGGTCCAGCCGAGATCGGTCTTCGAGCGGAAGAACTACTTCTACCCCGATCTCCCGAAGGGCTACCAGATCTCCCAGTACGAGCGCCCGCTCGCGACGGGAGGGCGCGTCGCCGTCGAGACGGACGCCGGCCGGCGCGAGATCCGCCTGAACCGCATCCACCTCGAGGAGGACGCGGGAAAGTCCATGCACGACGTGCCGTGGGACGACGTGCCGACCTCGGCCTCGCTCGTCGACCTGAACCGCGCGGGGACGCCGCTCATCGAGATCGTGACGGAGCCGGATCTCTTCTCGCCCGACGAGGCGTATGACTACCTCGTCCGCCTGCGCCGGCTCGTGCGCTGGGTGGACGCCTCGGACGGCAACATGGAGGAGGGCTCGCTGCGCTGCGACGCGAACGTGTCGCTCCGCCCGCGGGGCGCCTCCGCGCTCGGGGTCAAGGTCGAGATCAAGAACCTGAACTCGATCGCGCACGTGAAGAAGGCGCTCGAACACGAGATCGCGCGGCAGGCGTCCGTGCTCTCGGCGGGCGGGACCGTCGTGCAGGAGACGCGCCTCTTCGAGCCGGGCGCGGGCGCGACGAAGACGATGCGCACGAAGGAAGAGGCGATGGACTACCGCTACTTCCCGGACCCCGACCTCGGCCCGCTCGAGGTGGACGCCGCGTGGGTCGCCGAGGTCGCGGCCTCGCTTCCCGAGATGCCCGAGCCGCGGGCCGCGAGGCTCGCGGCGCAGTGCGGGTTGCCCGCGTCGGACGCCGCGCAGATCTGCTCGGCGCGGCCTTTCGCGGACTGGTACGAGGCGGCGGTCGGCGCGCACCCGTCGAATCCGAAGGCTCTCGCGAACTGGCTCCTCTCGGACCTCCTCGGGCGGATGTCCGACGCGGACCGCCAGGCCGGGCGCGTGCCGGTCTCGCCGCGGAACCTCGCCGCGCTCGTCGCCCTCATCGACGCCGGGACGATCTCGGGGAAGATCGCGAAGGAAATCCTGCCCGACGTGATCGAAACGGGAAAAGCGCCCGCGGACCTCGTGAAGGAGAAGGGTCTCGTCCAGATCGCGGACGAGGGCGCGCTCGGCGAGGCGGTCGCGACCGTGATCGCGGAGAACCCGGCGCAGGTCGCCGCGTACCGCGGCGGAAAAGCCGCGGCGTTCGGCTGGTTCGTCGGGCAGGTCATGAAGGCGACGGGCGGCAAGGCCTCGCCCGCCGTCGTGAACCGGCTCCTCCGGGAAAAGCTCGGGCCCCCCGCGTGATCGAGTTCTACCGGGTCGCCAAGGAGTATCAGGGCCGCCGCGTCCTGAGGGACGTGACGTTCCAGGCGAAGAAGGGCGAGTTTCTTTTCCTGACCGGACCCTCCGGCGCGGGGAAGACGACGCTCCTCCGGATGATCTTTCGCGCCGAGAAGCCGACCGAGGGCCAGATCATCGTGAACGGGATGAACGTGAGCGGGATGCCGCCCGCGCGCGTCCCGGCGCTGCGCCGCTCGATGGGCGTCGTCTTCCAGGATTACAAGCTCCTCCCGCGCCGGACCGTGCTCGACAACGTGACGTACGTCCAGAAGTTCCTCGGCGTCCCCGCGGCCGAGCGCCGCCGCCGCGCGTATCAGACGCTCCGCCTCGTCGAGCTCCACCACCGGATGTCCGCGCTCCCCGAGGAGCTCTCGGGCGGCGAGCAGCAGCGCGTCGCCCTCGCGCGGGCGCTCGTGAACGCCCCCGTGCTCCTCGTGGCCGACGAGCCGACGGGCAACCTCGACCACCGGCTGGCCCACGAGGTCATGAAGCTCTTCGTCGAGATCAGCCTGCGCGGGACGACCGTCCTCGTCGCGACGCACGACCAGGATCTCATCCGGACGACCGGCCGGCGCTGCCTCACGCTGGACGGGGGCCGCGTCGTCGAGGGTCTGGTCGAGGGAGCGCTGCCGCCGCAGGCCTCCCACCGGCGCGACGAGGCGGCGCCGTGAAGGGGACCGCGTCCCTCGCCGCGCTCTGGAGCGAGGCGTTCGAGGGCCTCGTGCGGGCGCGCCGGATGACGTCGCTCTCGATCGCGCTCATCGCGATCTCGATCGGCCTCGTCGGCGCGTTCTTCCTCGTCGCCGAGAACCTCCGGGGCGTCGTCGAGACCGTGCGCGACGAGTCGGCCGTGACCGTCTTTCTCCGGCCCGGCGTGACGGCCGCGGACCGCGCAGACCTCGAGCGCGTCGCGAAGGACTCGCGCCTCGTGGCCCGGATGAAACGCGTGACGCCGGACGAGGCGCGCGCGCGGTTCTCGGACTGGTGGCGCTCGCTCGCGCCGGCGGCGCGCGCGCTTCCGACGAACCCGTTCCCGGAGTCCCTCGAGATCGACCTCGATCCGTCGGCGCTCTCGTCTCAGGCCGTGCCCGGCTTCCTGAAGAACCTCGCGGCGCACCGGGCGGTCGAGGAGGTCCAGTTCGACGTGGACTGGATCCGCCGCCTCCGCGGCGCCGTCCAGCTCGCGAAAGCCGCGGGCTTCGTCCTCGCGGCGCTCCTGACGCTCGGCGCCGCGTTCACGATCGCGAACGTCGTGCGCCTCACGATCCTCCTCCACCGCGACGAGATCGAGGTCCTGCGCCTCGTCGGCGCGCCCGAGCTCCTGATCCGCGGCCCCTTCGTCCTCGGCGGGCTCGCGCAGGGCCTTCTCGGCGCGGCGCTCGCCGTCGGGGGGCTCTGGGTCGTCTACCGCGGCGTGATCGCATGGGTCGTCGCGACGAAGAACGCGTTCCTCGGCGTCTTCGCGGTGCGGTTCCTGCCGGGCTCGACCTCGCTCCTTCTCCTCCTCTTCGGCCTCACGGCCGGCGTCGTGGGCGGGCTTCTCGCCGTGCGGAGGAAGAACCTGGCCGGCTGACTACAGGTTCGCGAGGAGCGACTCGGGCTCCTCCGGCGGCTCGGGGTCCGGCGTCCTTTCGCCGAGGAGCGCGGCCCACGGCGCGTAGCGCTCGAAGCGCTCCGTGACGACCTTGATCATCGCCGTGAGCGGAACCGCGAGGATCGCGCCGGGGACGCCCCAGAGGATGCCCCAGAAGAGGAACGCGAAGAGAACGGCGAGCGGGTGCAGGCGCACGCGGCTCCCGACGATGAACGGCGTCAGGACGTTTCCCTCGAGAAACTGGACGATCGAGTAGAAGACGAGCACCTTCACCGGGAGCGCGGCGTCGGGCGAGGCGAGGAGCGCGATCAGGAACGCGGGCGTCGTCGACATGATGACGCCGACATACGGGATCAGGACGCAGACGCCCGCCATCGGCCCGAGGACGTAGCCGTAAGGAACACGCAGGACGAGGAGGCCCGCCGTCGTGACGCAGGCCGTGATGAGGACGACGAAGAGCTCGCCGAGGACGTAGCCCGAAAGGACGCGCGCGACGCCTTCCGCGAAGTCCTGGGCCGCCCGGCCGCCCTTCAGGCGGAGGATCTTCGCGACGGCGCCGCCGTATCTCTCGCGGTCCTTGAGCATGAAAAAGGCCAGCATCGGGACCGTGGCGGCGTAGAGGAGGAGCGAGAGGATCGTCTTGACCTGGAGCGCGACGCGCGAGAGGGCGTCGAAGGCGTCCGCCTCGAGCCGGACGGCCCGCGCGCTCCGGTCGCCTTCGGGAAGCAGCGAGCGCGTGCGCTCCTCGAGCTGGGTGAAGAGGCCTTGCGCTTTTGACGTGAAGGCACGGATCTTCGTCTCGTACGAAGGAAGGTCCCGCGAGAACGCCTCGATCTGGCCGAGCGCGTTCACGACGAAGAAGATGACGAGCGCGGTCAGAAGGAGAATGACGACGAGGACCGCGAGCGTGCGCGGGAAGCGGATCCGCTCGAGGAGCGCGACGAACGGCTGGAGCGCGAACGAGAGAAAGAGCGCGAAAAAGAAGGTCACGAAGAGGACCTTGCCCGCCCACAGGAGGCCGACGACCGCCGCGGTCGCGAGGACGACGAGCGCCCGCGACCGGAACACGCCCCCGGCGCCGGGCCCGGCGCCCGTCGAGAAAGTCCCGGTGGAGAAGAGTCCGCTCGATCCCGAGTCCACGGCGGCGTCAGTGTACCGCCGCCGTGGCGCGCCGGATCAGCTGCGGATCAGGGGAAGGTGACGGAGACGACCGCCCGGCGGTTTCGGGTCGCGTCCGCGGAGTCGCCGTCGCCCTTGACCTCGGTCGTGATGCGCGACCCGTCGATCCCGTGGCGCTTCATGAGGTAGTCCTTCGCGGCTTCGGCGCGGGCCTTCGCGAGGGCGGCGTGGTCCCCCTTCTCTTTTCCGTCGGTCCATGCCGACACGACGCACGTCGCGGCGAGGTTGTTCTTGAGACGCAGGGCGACGCCGTCGAGGATCGCCTTGGCGATGTTCGTGAGGCGGCTCTTGGCGGCGTCGAAGAGGATCTCGTCCGTGGTGGAGGTCGCGGGGCGCGCGGCCGGAGCCGTCACGACGGCGGGCTCGGACGGAGCCGCGGCAGGCGCCACGACGGGCGCGGGTGCGGGCGCCGGGGCCGCCGGGACCGGCTCGGCGGGCGGCGGGGGCTCCTCCTTCAGCGGCGCAACCCTGGCCTTCACGGGCTGAGGGGGCGCGGGCGCGTAGGCGAACTGGACGAGCCCGCCGATCGAGCCCGGAGTCGAACCGTACTTGGCCCAGCGGTCGATCGCGATGCGGACGGCGCCGGACGCCGTGAAGTCGCCGAACGCGAAGCGGCCGCCGAGGAGCGCCTCGGAGTAGTCGACGGGCTGGGTGTCGCCGCCGTCGTAGTGGACGCGATTGATCTCGCCGATCGCCTTGAAGACGTTCGGGACGACCGGGACCGCGATCCCGAGCGCGTTCTTCCACTGGTTCGGAACGTTGTAGCCGGTCGGGCCGGCGTAGGGCGACGGCGTGCCGGTGCCGAGGTCGGCCGTGAGGAGGTAGCTCGTCTGGAAGGTGACCCAGCCGCTCGTGAACGAAGCCCCGAAGTCGTAGTCGGAGCGGGACGTCCCGATCGCGTTGACGTCGTTCATGGACTGCGTCGGGAAGGAGATCCCGCCGAAGAGCGCGACGCGGAGCGGATCGGTCGGGTTCATGAGGATCTTGGTCCCGATCCGCACCTTGTCCATCTCGGTGTGCGAGAAGCCGCCGGCGCGGTAATGACCGTTGATCACGCCCTGCCAGGCCATGTCGTCGGCGTGGTACCGGTTCGAGCCGGTCCCGACGACGATCTCCCAGCGGTCCATGAGGCCGTAGCCGACGCTGCCGCCGATCCGCTGGAGGTCGTAGCGGAGCGGGTCGTCCGGGTACGGGCTCGAGCCCGGGACCGGGGCCGCCGTGAGCGTCCACATGCTCCAGGAGAGGCCCACGGAGAAACGGCCCGCCGCGAGCATGTCCGCGTTCGTGATCTCGAAGAGGCCCGTTTCGCCCGAGAGGGTCGGGGCGATCTGAGCCTGCGCCGGGAGGGAGAGCACGAAACACGCGGCCGCGGCGAGGGTCAGTCGGGTCCGCATCCGTCTCATCGAATCTCCTTTGCCGCCTGCGGCGGGCGTCAACGCCCGGTTTGGCGGGGAAGTGCCTCGAACCGATGCCCAGAAGACGGGAAATTGCCGATCGAGTCTAACCCGTCCCGGCCCGGGAGAGCAAACGAAGGGAAGGACTTACGGATTCAGAGGAGCGGGTTCATCCTCTCGCGGAACGTCCGGGCGGCGGCCGGGCCGCGGAGCGCACCGATCGCCTCCTCGAGCGTCCGGATGAGTTCCCGCACGACTTCGAGGCCGCGACCCCGGTCGAGCTCGGCGAGCGCGGACCGGTAAGGGCGGTCGATCGACGCCTCCCCGGCCGCTCCGGCCGCGCCCTCGGCCTCCTGCTTGACCTTGGTGCAGAGGATCTGGAGGCTTCGCTTCTCGTCGCCCTTCGAGAGAGCCTGGAAGGCGCCGCTGGGAGAGGAGACCGTCACGCTCTGGCCCGTCGACGGCGGCATCGGCGGGGCGCCGGCCGTGGCGGCGGCGGGGACCTGACGCGCGGGCGCGGGCCCGGAAGCGGCGGCGCCGCGCGTCTTCGAGACTTCGACGAGCTCGGCCGTCACGAGCCCGTAGAGGGTCTTCGCGACGTCGAAGGAGGAGGTCTTGAGGCTTCGGGCGATGTCCTCGATCGATCGCTGGCCGTCCGTCATCGCGACGACGCGCCACTCGAGAGGCGTAAGCGTGACCGGACCCGTCATCCCGTCGCGCGCGATGAGGACCGGGACCGAGTCGGTCGCCGGGATCTTGCGGGAGAGGATCTTCCACTCGTCGCTCCTCCGGGCCGCCTCGAGGAGGAGGTTCGTGTTCGAGCGCGTGATCGTGTGGCCGTCGCTCTCGACGCCCGGCGAGAACTGGAACGTCCCCTGATTCCACAGGGCGAGGGCGTAAATCGCGTCGTCGCCCTCGAGGTCCCCCACCTTCGCGTGCGTGATCTGGCCGTTCAGGAGGTAGACGTACCCCTTCTCGGACGCACGCGTCATCGAGAACATGCCCGTCTTGCCGGAGACTGCGACCAGCTGGACGATGTCGGCGAGGGGCAGCTCGTTCAGGGATCCTTGAAAGGACATCAGTTGCCGCTTGGACGATAGCAGCCGGAGGCCGTTTCCCTCAAACGCCTCAGCCCGTGGGTCGCCGGACGACGACACGCGCGGCGGCCGCGAGCGCCGCGGGGCCCTGCGTGGCTCCCCGGCGGGCGACGACGAAACCGTGCGCGAGAGCAGCGGCCGCCGCGTCCGCCGCGTCGAGCGCGAGGCGTTTGCCAAGAAGGGCCGTGACCATCCGGCGGACCTGCTCTTTCTCGGCGGCGCCCGAACCGGCGACGGCGCGCTTGATCTCGGCGGGCGTGATCTCGGCGGGGGAGAGGCCGGCCTGGGAGAGCGCGAGCAGGAGGACGCCGCGCGCCTCGCCGAGGGCGATGAGGCTCTGGGCGTTGACGCCCGCGAAGACCTTCTCCACGACGGCGGCCTGCGGGGCCTCGCGCGCGGCGATCTCGGTGAGCGCTGCGTGCAGGGAGGCGAGCCGTTCGGCGAAGGGGAGCGAGGCTCTCGGCCGGATCACGCCGGCCGCGACGAGCCGGGGCGCGGCCGTGAAGTCCACGACGGCCCATCCGGCCGCGCGGCTCCCCGGATCGACGCCGAGGATTTTCAAGCGCGCTATTCCTGCAGGTACTTCTCGTCGATGTCGCCGTTCGACCAGACCTTCTGCACGTCGTCGTTGTCCTCGACCATCTCGAGGAGCTTGATGAGCGCGGGACCCTTGTCGCCGACGTCGATCGTGCTCTGCGGGACCATCTGGATCTCGGCGGTCTGGACCGCGATGTTCTTCGCCTCGACGGCGGCCTTCACGGCCTCGAACGACGCCGGGTCCGTGAGGATCTCGAAAACGTCCGAGTCCTCCGTCTTGAAATCCTCGGCGCCCGATTCCAGGGCGAGCTCCATGAGGACGTCTTCCTTGGCGGCCGTCTTCTCGACGGCGATGACGCCCTTTTTCGAGAACTGGAACGCGACGGCGCCGGAGGCGGCCATGTTGCCGCCGTATTTCGTCAGGATATGGCGGACTTCCGAGGCCGTCCGGTTCTTGTTGTCCGTCATGACCTCGATGAGAAGTGCGGCGCCGCCGGGGCCGTAACCCTCGTACGTGAGCTCTTCGTACGTGACGCCCTCGAGCTCGCCCGTGCCGCGCTTGATCGCCTTGTCGATGTTGTCCGAAGGCATCGACGCCTTCTTGGCGGCCAGGACCGCCGACCTCAGGCGCGGGTTCGACTCGACGATCCCGCCTCCGACCTTGGCGGACATCGTGATTTCCTTGATCAGCTTCGTGAAAAGGCGCCCGCGCTTGGCGTCGGCAGCGCCTTTCTTGTGCTTGATCGTGCTCCACTTGCTGTGTCCGGACATGAGCTCACCTCGACATGATCGAGTCCGCGGCGCGCGAATCCGCGGCGGGCGGGCTCTTCGGGGCCGCAGAGTCTAGCAGGGCGGGGATTCGTTGACACCCCGGGCCTGCGGGCCATAATGGTTTTTCCGGAAAATGAAACTCCTGCTGATCGAGTACGAGCCTCGTTACCTCGACCGTATCCGCGGCTACCTCCTGCCGCAGCCGGACGTCGAGCTCGTGGCCGCGCGCGACGGTGAGGAAGGCCTCGAGGCCTATCGCCGGTCCCGCCCCGACCTCGTCCTCGTCTCGTCGGTGCTTCCGAAGATGCGGACGCCCGACGTGATCAAGGCCATGCAGGCCATGGGGCCGACCCCGCCGATCCTTCTGATGATGTCGGGCTACAAGGGCCGCAACAAGCGCGCGGACGCGCAGCGCGTCGGCGCGACGAGCATCCTCGAGAAGCCCTTCACGGAGGAAGTCTTCCAGGCGGAGGTCGCGATGGCGCTCGGGCTGCGCCCGGCCCTCGATCCGGCGCCGCCTTCGGGCAAGAGCGACCCCTCCATGCCGCTCCTCTCGGCGGACGACATCTTCTCGGACGTTCTGACGGGCCTCGGCGAGGGCGGCGTCAACGACACGATGCCGTCGCCGATCATCTCGCCTCCGGGCGCGCCGGTCGTGCGCCCGTCGGGTGCGACCAACCCGGCTTTCGTCGCGTCGTCCGGGCCCCCGGCGCGGCCCGCGCCGGACCCGTCAATCCAGAAGCGTCTCGAGGAGACGCTCTCGGGCCTCATGCCGCCGCCGAAGAAAGCCGCCTCCGCGCCGTTTCCGGCGGCCGACGCTCCGATCAGGCCGGCGGCCCCGGAACGGCCCGCGCGCGTAAACGTCGAGCAGGCGCTCGGCGCCCTCGCGCAGTCGGCGGCCTCGGGCGGTTCGGGCGCCCGGGCAACCGACCCGGCGTCGCGCGCCTCCGTCGACAAGCTTCTCCACGACACGCTCTCCGGCCTCATGCCGGTTCCGAAGGCCGCCCGCCCGATCTCGCGAGAGGTCTCGGGTGAGACGCTGCGCCTGAAGGTTCCCGTCGAGCCGCCCGCGCCGAAGTCCGCGCCCGCGATGCCGGTTCACGTCGCCGCGCCGCCTCCGCCGGCCCCGGTCGCCGCACCGCCTTCGCCCGCGCAGCCCCCGGGAGCGCGCGCCGCCGCGCCGGCTGTGCCCCGGCGCGCGACACCCGCGCCCGGCCAGTTCGGGCGCTACCAGCTCCTCGAGAAGATCGGCTCGGGCGGGATGGCGGAGGTCTTCAAGGCGCGCATGCGCGGCGAGGAAGGCTTCGAGAAGATCGTCGCGATCAAGCGGATCGTCCCGCACATGGCGGCCAACGACGCCTTCATCACGATGTTCGTGGACGAGGCGAAGCTCGCGGCGCAGCTCAACCACAACAACATCACGCACATCTACGACCTCGGCAAGGTCGACGCCTGGCACTACATCGCGATGGAGTACGTGGAGGGCCGGGATCTCCGGTCGCTCCTGAAGCTCGGAAAGGAGCGGGACTACCCGCTGCCGCCGGAGCTCGCGCTCTTCGTCGCGGCGAAGATCGCGAACGCGCTCGACTACGCCCACCGCCGGCCCGCGGCGGACGGAACCGAGCTGAATCTCGTCCACCGCGACGTGTCGCCGCAGAACATCCTCATCAGCTACGAGGGCGACATCAAGCTCTGCGACTTCGGCATCGCGAAGGCCGCGAGCAAGGTGTCGACGACGATCTCGGGCGCGCTCAAGGGCAAACTCCAGTACATGTCCCCCGAGCAGGCCTGGGGCAAGCGCGTGGACCGCCGGAGCGACGTCTTTTCTCTCGGCGCGGTGCTCTACGAGATGCTCACGGGGGCGCCGCTGTTCGAGGGCGACACGGACATGTCGATTCTCGAGCGCGTCCGCGAAGGCGAGGTCGAGCCGCCGTCCGCCCGCGGCGTCGAGGTTTCGAAGCGCGTCGACCAGATCGTCCTCAAGGCGCTCGCGAAGAACCCGCAGGATCGCTACCAGAACGCGTCCGAGATGGAGAAGGACCTCCACGCAGTCCTCTACGCGTTCCAGCCGTCGCCCGGCCCCGCGGACGTGGCGATCTATCTGCACCGCCTCCTCGAGGCGACGTCCGCTGCGTCTACGGGCGACGAGATCGACGCGGCATTCGACAAGGCGCGCGACTCGGTCCCCGTCCCCGCTCCGGCTCCCGTGCTCCAGAAGAAGGGCAAGGGCCTGCTGATTCAGCAGACGGGCGAGATCCAGCTCCCGCCGGCGGCTCCCGCGCCTCTTCCGCGCGAGAGCGCTCCTGTCCCGCGCCGCGAGGCGCCGCGAGCGCCCGTCGAGGCCGCCGCGTCGATTCCGGCCGCGGGCGAGTCCAAGAGAAGCCGGACGGGACTCTTCGTCGGTATCGGCCTCGCGGCCGTCGCTCTCGCCGGCGCCGCGCTCTTCGTCACGAAGGACCGGTGGGCGGGTCCGAAGGCCGCTCCGCCCATCCAGGCGCCGAAGACCGAGGCCCCGGCGCCCGCGCCGGAAACGGCGTCGACCGCGGCGGCCGCGCCGGCGATCGAGGCCCCGAAGATCGTCGACCCGAAGGCGGTCGAGGCCGAAGCGCGCCGTCTTTCGGCCGAACGGGCGAAGGCGGAGGCGGCGGCGAAGACGAGCGCCAAGCCCGCCACGGCCGCGCCGGCCGTCCTCACGCTCCAGCCCGCGAAGACCGCGGCCGAAGCGCCCCCCCCTGCGAGCGCCGTGAAACCTCCCGAGCCCCTGCCGGTCGCGGCGCCGCCCGCCGCGGCGCCGAAGGCCGAAGCGCCACCTCCGGTTCCGACGGAAGTTTCCATCCCCGAAAAGCCGCCCGCGATCCCCGCGCCTTCGAGCGCGCCCGTGAAGGCAGGCGACCTCGTGGGTCCGGGAGAGGGCGTCGTCGAGCCGAAGCTCGTACGCCTCGGGACGATGTCCGGCCTGCCCCCGGAGGCCCGTCAGATCAGGCGGGGCCCGGACGGCGCGATCGGTTCGCCCGTCCTCATGGCGCTCGTCGACGAGAAGGGCGCCGTCGTCGAGACCCGCATCATCCAGCCCTCGAGATACAAGTTCGTCGACGAGGCGGCCGTCCAGGCCCTGAAGAGTGCGACAATCGCGCCGGCGACGAAGGACGGCGTGAAGGTCAGGATGTGGAAGACGTTCTCGATCGCCGTCCGGCCCTGACGTGTTCGCCGCAGGAGATTGCGAATGAGCCTTTCTGAAGAACAGAAGAAGTTTTACGAGCACACGCGGTCGGTCACGAAGGCCGAGATCGACCAGCTCGAGGGCGACATCCAGGCCGAGCTCTCCAAGGTGAAGGAGCGGCTCGCCGACCTGCAGAATTCGCAGAAGGCGGCCCGGCAGATGTACGCGGCCGCGTGCCTCAGGCTCGGGGTCCCGAACGACCTCGAGGAAGCCGAAGAATCCTGACCCTCCGGCTCCTCCTGACGCTCGCGCTTCTCGCCGTCCCGGTTCCGACTCCTGCTCTGCCCCGGCGCATCGTCGCGCTCGCCCCTTCCGCCGCGGAGATCCTCTTCGCGCTCGGCGCCGCGCCGCGCGTCGTCGGCGTGAGCGACTTCGCGCGCGACCTGCCTCTCGCCGCGGGCAAGACGCGTCTCGGAGGCTTCGCGCCCGATCTCGAGCGCGTCGTCGCGCTCGCACCGGACCTCGTCGTCGTCTCGAAGGACGGCACCGACCGCGCCGCGTGGGAGAAGCTCACGTCGATGGGCTTCAACGTCCTCGTGACGGGCGGAGCGTCTCTCGACGGCGTCCTCGACGACGTGATGAAGGTCGGCGCGGCGATCGGCGAGCCCGGGAAGGCCGAAGCCCTCGCCGGCTCGCTGAAGGGCCGCATCGCGGCGGCCGTGGCGCGCGGGCGCGCGCACCGGGGGACGACGGCCGTCGTCCTCGTCTGGCCCGACCCGCCGGTCGTCGCCGGCCGGGCGACGTTCGTGGGGGACGTCCTCGAGCGCGCGGGTTTCACGAACGTCGTTCCGGCGTCCGCCGGCGACTGGCCGCGCGTCTCCCTCGAGACGCTCGCGGCGTGGAACCCGGACCTCGTCGTGAGGCCTGCGACGGCGGAGAACGCGGACGCGTTTCGCGCCGCCCTCGAAGGCGGCGCGTTCCGGGTCGTCCCGGCCGTCCGCGAGGGACACGTCGTGACGCTGCCCGGCGACCTCCTCGAGCGGCCGGGCCCGCGCCTCGTGGACGCGCTCGAGATGCTCGCCGCGCTCGGGAGCGCGCCGTGACGCCGGCCGGGGCTCCCGGCCGCCCGGCCTGGGTCTTCGCAGCCGTCCTCTTCGCCGCGCTCTGCGTCCTCATCGGAGGTTCGCTCCTCTTCGGGAGCGTCCGCCTCGCGCCGGGAGAGGTCTGGAGCGCGCTTTTCGGTTCCGGGGACGCGCGCGCCGTCACGATCGTGCGCGAGCTGCGCCTTCCGCGCGCGCTCCTCGGCGCCCTCGTGGGCGGCGCGCTCGCGGTCTCCGGCGCCGCGCTGCAGGCCCTCCTCGGGAACCCGCTCGCGGATCCGTATCTCCTCGGCGTCTCGGGCGGCGCGGCGTGCGGGACGCTCCTCGGCGCCCTCCTCGGCCTCGGGGCGCGCGGCGCGTGGGGAAGCTCCTTCGCGCTGCCGCTCGCAGGCTTCCTCGGCGCGCTCGTCGCCGTTCTCGTCGTCGGCGCGGGCGCGTCTGCGGGCGGCCGGCTCGACCGCGGACGCCTCCTCCTGTCCGGAGTCGTCGTGAACGCGCTCGCTTCCGCGATCCTTCTCTTTCTCCTCTCCTTCGGCGACGCCGCGCGGACTCAGTCCTTCATCTTCTGGATGCTCGGCTCGCTCGCGGGCGCGACCCCGGGCGCCGTGAAGGCGCTGGCCGTCTACGCCGCGCTCGGGCTCGTCCTTCTTCTCCCGCTCGCCCGCGCCTTCGACGCGCTCGCGCTCGGCGAGGAGACGGCGGCGACGCTCGGCATCCCGGTCGAGACCGTCAAGCGCGTCGCGTACCTCGCGGCCTCGCTCCTCGCGGCCGCCGCCGTCGCGACGACGGGGATCATCGGCTTCGTCGGACTCCTCGTCCCGCACGCCGTCCGCCGCCTCGCGGGCGGACACCGCGCGCTCCTCGTCCTCTCGTTCCTCGGCGGCGCCGCGCTCCTCGTCGCCGCGGACGCGCTCGCTCGCTCGCTCTTCGCCCCCGCCGAGATCTCCGTCGGCGCCGTGACGGCGCTCCTCGGCGCGCCCGCGTTCCTGATTCTTCTGAGGGCGCGCCCGTGACGGCCGGGCTCGAGGCGCGCGGTCTTTCCGCAGGGTACGGCGCGCACACCGTTCTCTCGGACGTCTCGCTGACGCTCGCTCGCGGCCGCATTTCCGTCCTTCTCGGCGAGAACGGCTCGGGGAAGTCCACGCTCCTCAAGGCCCTCGCCGGCCTCCTCCCGCCGCGGGCGGGCGGAATCCTGCTCGACGGGCGCCCGCGCGCGTCCGTGCCGCGGCGCGAGGCCGCGCGCGCGATCGGCTACCTTCAGCAGGGCTTCGAGCCGCTCTTCCCGATGCGGGCGCTCGATCTCGTCCTCCTCGGCCGGACGCCCCACCTCGGGGCGTTCGGCTCGCCGGGCGGCGGCGACCGTGCCGCGGCCGAAGCCGCGCTCGACGAGATGGATGCGGGCGCGCTGGCCGGCTCGGACATCCGGTCGATCTCCGGCGGCGAGCGCCAGCGCGTCCTCCTCGCGCGCGTCCTCGCGGGCGGCCCGTCCGTCTTCCTTCTCGACGAGCCCACCGCGAACCTCGACCCCCGCCACCGCTTCCTCGTCCTCGACGCGATGCGCCGGCGCGCGGCCGCGGGGAGCGCGGTCCTCTTCTCGACACACGAGCTCGACGTCGCCTCGCAGGGCGCGGACGACGCGGTCCTTCTCGCGGGCGGCCGCGTCCTCGCCGAGGGCCCGGTCGGCGTGACGCTCACGGGCGGCCTCCTCTCGCGGCTCTTCGCGGTCTCGGCGCACGTCGCCTCCGGCCCCGGCGGGAGGCCTCTCGTCTCGTTCGGACCGCCTCCGGCGCGGTAAGATCATCGTTCCGCCATGTGGTTTCGAAAGGACAAGGGCCCGCGAGCCCCGCGTGACCCCAAGACGTCGGCGTCGCTCGGCGAGGGACTCTTCCTCAAGTGCGAGGGCTGCCGCGAGACGCTCTATCTCAAGGAGCTCGAGCGAAACATGCGGGTCTGCCCGAAGTGCGGCTTCCACTTCCGGATGCCGGCCGCCGAGCGGATCCGGCTCCTCCTCGGCGAGAGCGCGCAGCCCCTCTTCGAAGACGTGAGGCCCGGGGATCCGCTGAAGTTCAAGGACAGCAAGCGCTACCGCGACCGGCTCCGGGACTCCGAGGCGAAGACCGGCCGGCCGGACGCGATTTATGCCGCGCAGGGCGAGATCGACGGAGTTCCGGCGGTCGTCGCCGTCCTCGATTACGCGTTCATGGGCGGCTCCATGGGGTCGGTCGTCGGCGAGGTCCTCACGCGCTGCGCCGAGCACGCGCTCGAGGAGCGGAAGCCCTTCGTGATCGTGAGCGCCTCGGGCGGCGCCCGCATGCAGGAGGGGATCCTCTCGCTCATGCAGATGGGCAAGGTCTCGGCGGCCCTCGCGCGGCTCTCGGCCGCGAGGATCCCGTACGTCTCGATCCTCACGGACCCGACGACGGGCGGCGTCACGGCCTCGTTCGCGATGCTCGGCGACGTGAACATGGCCGAGCCGAAGGCGCTCATCGGGTTCGCGGGCCCGCGCGTGATCGAGCAGACGATTCGCCAGACGCTGCCCGAGGGATTCCAGCGCTCCGAGTTCCTGCAGGACCACGGCTTCGTCGACCTCGTCGTCCCGCGGCCCGAGATGCGCGCGACGCTCGCGCGCGTGCTCGGGCTCCTGCGGACGACGTGAAAAGGATTTTTCTGCTTATATGCGGCGGCCGCTGATGCGGCCGCCGATAGATGGAAATCTTCGCTCGAACGCCCGGCGTCAAGGGCGCGCGTAGCGCGCCGCGGAGCGGTCGATGACCCTTGACACCGGACGTTCGAGAGACATTCCCGCAGGGCTCGCATGGCTGGAGGCGCTTGGTCCACAGAAGATCAGGCCGGGCCTCAGCCGGACTCTTTCCCTCTTATCTTCACTAGCAAATCCCCAATCTTCTTTCTCTTCGATCCTCATCGGCGGCACGAACGGGAAGGGGTCGACGGCCGCGTCCATCTCCGCGATCCTGACGGCCGCCGGCGTGCCGTGCGGTCTCTACACGTCGCCGCACCTCGTGTCCGTCACGGAGCGCGTGCGGCTTCGGGACCGCGACGTTTCGGCCGAGGCGCTCTCGGACGCGCTTTCCCTCGTCGCGGCCGTCTCGACGCCCGGCGATCGCTCGCCGACGTACTTCGAGGCGATGACGGTCGCCGCGTTCGAGCTCTTCCGGAGGGCGCGCGTGCGCGTCGCGGTCGTCGAGGTCGGAATCGGCGGACGCCTCGACGCGACGAACGTCCTCGAGCCGGACGTCTCTGTCGTCACGAACGTCGCGGCCGACCACCTCGACGTCCTCGGGCCGACGCTCGAGGACGTCGCGCGCGAGAAAGCCGGGATCTTCCGGAAGGGACAGCCCGCGCTCGCCGGGGCGGAGGGCACCTCGGACGGGCCGCGCGCGGTCCTCCACACGGAGGCGCGGCGCGCCGGCGCGCGCCTCGTCGAGGTGCCGCCCGCGCCGCGCTGGGAAGGCTTTTCGCCGCTCGCGGGCGCGCACCAGCTCCAGAACGTCTCGCTCGCGGTCGCGGCCGCGCGCGCCGTCGCGCCGCTCGACGACGCGGAGATCGCGCACGGCCTCAAGGCGACGCGCTGGCGCGGGCGGCTCGAGCGCATCGAGACGCCCGGGCGGCGCCCGCTCCTCGTGGACGGCGCGCACAACCCGCCGGGCGCGCTCGCGCTCGCCGCGCACCTCGACGCGGCCGGGCTGTCGGGCGCGGTCGACCTCCTCTTCGGCGGGATGGCCGACAAGGACCTCGCCGCGGTTTTCGCGCCGCTCGCGGCGCGTGCGCGGCGAATCGTCCTCGTGGCCCCGTCCTCGCCGCGCGCCGAGCCGGCCGCGCGCCTCGCCGGGCGCCTCGGCAGGCCCGATCTCGAGACGGCCCCGTCGGTCGCCGAGGGACTCGCGCGCCTCGAGGCAGCTCGCGGGGCCGCGCCGATCCTCGTCGCGGGCTCGCTCTATCTCGCGGGCGACGTGCTCCGCCTGCGCGGCTGAACGCTAAGATGCCGCCCGTGAGCGAACCCTCCGGCAGGAGCCTCGTCCCGGCCTACGACAAGAAGGCGCTCGAGGCGCTGGAAGACGAGCGCCTCGCCGTCTACGCGTCGCGCGCATCCCGCGCCGTCCGGCGCTACCCGGTCGCCGAGGAGGGGAAAAGCTACGACTACCGGACCGAGTACCAGCGGGACCGCGACCGGATCGTCCACTCGCGCGCCTTCCGCCGGCTCAAGCACAAGACGCAGGTCTTCATCCCGTTCGAGGGCGATCACTATCGCACGCGTCTCACTCACACGCTCGAGGTCACGCAGGTCGCGCGGACCGTCGCGCGGGCGCTCGGCCTGAACGAAGACCTCGCGGAGGCCTGCGCGCTCGGGCACGACCTCGGGCACACGCCGTTCGGCCACTCCGGCGAAAAAGTCCTGAACCGGATCCTCACGGGCGCCGATCCCTCGTTTCCTCTCGACGGCAAGCTCGCGGCCCAGGTCGGCGCCTTCAAGCACAACTACCAGGCCGTGCGCGTCGTGGACGCCCTCGAAAAGCGCTACGAGCACCCCGGCCTCAACCTCACGAACGACACGCGCGAGGGGATCCTCAAGCACACGACGTGGCGCCGGGACTTCCCGTTCCCCGACGTCGACGGCGAGGGTCTCAACCTCTCCTCGGGCGGCCATCTCGAGGGCCAGGCCGTCGCCTGGGCGGACGAGTACGCCCAGCAGGCGCACGATCTCGAGGACGGCCTGACCCTCGTGGACTTCGAAAAGGTCCTCGCGCTCGGGCTTTCGAAGGCCGTCGTCGAGGCCCTCGGACCGGCGTGGGCCGGCGTGACCGACGCCACCGTGCGTCACGGGATGCTGATCCGCGGAATGATCCACCTCCTCGTCACGGACCTCATCACGTCCTCGCGCACGTCGATCGGCCGGTGGCTCGACGCGAAATCCGTGAAGACGCCGAACGATTTTTACGCGCAGCGGAGGAAGCTCCCGGGCTCGCTCGTCGCGCCGTCGAAGACGGGCCAGCGCTTCTACGACGAGCTCAAGGAATTCATCTACCAGCACATCATCCACAGCTACCGGGTCGCGCAGCACGACGGGCGCGCGCAGCTCGTCGTCCTTTCGCTCTTTTCGGCGTGGTACCGGAACCCGAGGCTCCTCCCCGACTACGTTCTCCTCCGGTATCGCGACCTCGCGGGCGTCACGTACCTCAGGGACGTGCCGCTCAAGCGGCTGGACGCCGAGATCGCGGCGAACTACCACCGCAAGCCCCTCTTCCTCCGCTCGATCGCCGACCACCTCGCGGGGATGACGGACAGTTACGCGCTTTCGGAATACGACTCGATGTTCTCGGCGTATCCGCGCCACGCACCCGGAACGCCGTAAGATCGGGGGTCCGGAGGACCCATGTCGACCGCCGTCCGTCCCGCCTCCCTTCTGAACCGTTCCCTCGCCGAAGCCGACCCCGAGATCGCCCGCATCGTCGCCGCCGAGACCGCGCGCCAGAACGACGGGCTCGAGCTCATCGCCTCGGAGAACTTCACGTCGCGAGCCGTCATGGAAGCCGTCGGCTCCACGCTGACGAACAAGTACGCCGAGGGCTACCCGGGCAAGCGCTACTACGGCGGCTGCGTCCGCGTGGACGAGGCCGAGTCGCTCGCGATCGCGCGCGCGAAGGCGTTGTTCTCGCCGGGCGCCCCCGACGCGATCCACGCGAACGTCCAGCCCCACGCGGGCTCGCAGGCGAACACGGCCGTCTACGTCGCGTGCCTCAAGCCCGGCGACACCCTGATGGGGATGTCGCTCGCGCACGGCGGGCACCTCACGCACGGACACCCGCTCTCGATCTCCGGCAAGCTCTACCGGATCGTCTCGTACGGCGTCTCGAAGGAGACCGAGACGATCGACTGGGACGCCTTCGAGGCGACCGCGAAGGCCGAGAAGCCGAAGCTCATCGTCGCGGGCGCGTCCGCGTATCCGCGAACGCTCGACTTTCCGCGGTTCCGCGCGATCGCGGACGCCGTCGGCGCGCTCTTCATGGTCGACATGGCGCACATCGCCGGCCTCGTCGCGGCGGGCGTCCACCCCTCCCCGGTCGGCCACGCGCATTTCGTCACGACGACGACGCACAAGACGCTCCGCGGCCCGCGCGCGGGCCTCATCCTCTGCGTGCCGGAGTGGGCCAAGGAAGTCGACAAGGCCGTCTTCCCGGGCCTGCAGGGCGGGCCACTCGAGCACGTCATCGCCGGGAAGGCCGTGGCGCTCCGGGAGGCCTCGACGCCGGAATTCGCGGCCTACCAGCGGCAGGTCGTCGCGAACGCGAAGGTCCTCTCGAGCGCCGTCGCCTCGGCGGGCTTCCGGCTCGTTTCGGGCGGGACCGACAACCACCTCTTCCTCGTCGACGTCGGAAAGAAGAACCTGACCGGCAAGGTCGCCGAGAAGGCGCTGGAAGCCGCCGGGATCACCGTGAACAAGAACGCGATCCCGTTCGACCCGAACCCGCCGATGGTGACGTCGGGACTGCGCATCGGGACGCCGGCCGTCACGACCCGCGGAATGGGCGAAGGCGAGATGAAAACGATCGGCGGCCTCATCGGCGAGGTGCTCGCCGCGCCCGAGGACGCCGCCGTCCAGGCGCGCGTCAAGGTCAAGGTGAAGGAGCTGACGTCGGCGTTTCCGCTCTACTGACGCGCCCGCGTCGTGAACCGGATCCGGAGGACGTCCCAGTACGCCTGCGCGCCGCCGAAGAGCGTCACGCGCGAATCGGCGGAGTTGAACCACAGGACCGGGACCTCGGCGATCGAGTAGCCGAGCTGCCTCGCGAGGAGGAGCGCCTCGACGTCCCAGGCGAAGCGGTCCACCTTCGCGCGCGAGAAGATCTCGCGGGCCGCCTCGCGCGAAAAAAGCTTGAACCCGCACTGCGTGTCCCGGATGCCCGGCACGGCCACGAGGCGCACGAGCCGGTTGAAGAGCCGGCCCATCGCCTGCCGGAACGCGGGCTGCTTCTCCTTGACGAGCGCCTCGTCGAGGGCCCGCGAGCCGATCGCGACGGGCGCGCCGGCGGCCGCGAGCTTCTCCCACTCGTAGACGGGCGTCGAGAAGTCGGCGTCCGAGACGAGAACGAGGTCGCCCGCGGCCTCGAGACACCCCGTGCGCACGGCGGCTCCCTTGCCGCGGTTCGCGGGCAGCCGGAGGACGCGCAGGGAGAGGGAATGCCGGCGCGCGGCGTCCTCCGCGCGCGGCCCCGTCGCGTCGGCCGAGCCGTCGTCCACGACGAGGACCTCGACCGCGGGCGCGGAGGGACGCGCCGCGAGATACGCCGCGATCGTGCCGAGCGACGCGGGCAGCCGGGACTCCTCGTTGTACGCGGGAATCACGATCGAGAGGCCGACCGTGCGCTTCGCCGAAGCGGCCGCGGGGCGGGGGAGGGTCTCGGGAGCGCGGACCGTCATGCCGGCATCGCCTCGAAAACGAACTGGTAGCCGAAGAGCGTCGGCCAGGCTTGCGCGAGGAGGCGCATTCCGGCCCGGGCGGGACCGGCGAGCGGGGGGCGGCCGAGCGCCGGCACCGCGAGCTCCGCCGGCATCGCGGTCGCCGTCTCCCAGGCGATCCGGAACCCCGAGTCCTCGAGGAGGGCCCGCGCAGAGGCGCGCGTGTAGAAGCGCAGGTGCGTGCGGTCCAGGATCCCGCGGTCCGCATACGGGAAGCGGCCGGCGAGAAGAGAGGCGCGCACCGTCACGTTCGCGACGTTCGGGAGAGAGACGAGGAGCGCCCCGCCGGACTTCAGAAGAGGCTTCAGCGCCGTGAGGAGGTCTCCCGGGCGGGGAAGGTGCTCGAGGACGTCGCCCGCGACGATGACGTCGAACGGCCCTTTCCAGGGGCCGGAGATCCCTTCGAAGATGTCGCCTGTCACCGGATCGTCGAAGAAGCGCGCTCCTTCCGCAGCCGCTCCGGCATCGAGCTCGACGCCCGCGAGATATCGGCACGCCGGGCGAATGCGCTCCGCGAACCGCCCCGTCCCGAAACCGAGGTCGAGGACCGCGAGGCCGTTTCCCCGCCGGAGAACTCTCTCGAGGAGGATCACGTGCGACGACCCCGGAATCTCCTTCCACGGATATTTCGGCGCCGCGGGCGACGCGGAGGCGCTCAGAGCGGCGACCTCTGCGCGATTGGAACGCGCCGCCCGCTCCCGAAGGCTTTCCCGGAGACCTTGAGGCCCGGCGCCGCCTGCCGGCGCTTGTACTCGGAGACGTCGAGCAGGCGCGCGATCCGCTCGACGAGAGGCCGCGAGGCCCCGCTCGCGCGCGCCGCGGCGGCGACCGAGAGGTTGCGCTCCACGAGGCCCTCGAGGATCGCGTCGAGGACGGGATACGGCGGCAGTGAGTCCTGGTCCGTCTGTCCCGGCCGGAGCTCGGCGCTCGGCGGCTTCAGGAGAGAGGCCTCGGGGATCACGTCGCGGCCGGCGCGCGCGTTCAGGTGGCGCGCGAGCGCGTAAACGCGCATTTTCGGAAGGTCCGAGATCGGCGCGAGGCCGCCGCACATGTCGCCGTAGAGCGTGCAGTAGCCGACGGCGAGCTCGCTCTTGTTGCCGGTCGAGAGGACGAGCGACCCGAACTTGTTCGAGAAGCCCATCACGAGGAGTCCGCGCGCGCGCGCCTGGATGTTCTCCTCGGCGACGTCCTCCGGGCGGCCGCGGAAGACCGGCGCGAGGGCGGCCTTCGCGTCCGCGAAGAGCGCGTCGATCGGGAGCACTTCGAAGCGGATCCCGAGATTCGCCGCGAGGGCGCGCGCGTCCGCAACGGAGCCGGGAGACGAGTACGGAGAGGGCATCCCGAGGCCCGTGACGTTCTCCGCGCCGAGGGCGTCGGCGGCGAGCGCCGCGACGAGCGCCGAGTCGATCCCGCCGGAGAGGCCGAGGACGGCGGTCCGGAACCCGCACTTGGCGGCATAGTCGCGGATCCCGAGGACGAGCGCGCGCCGCAGCGACTCGAGCGGCTCGCCATCCGCGTCGTCACCCGCTCCGGCCGGGATGCCGCCCGACACGGGGACGACCCGGGCGCGGCCGTCCGGACCACGGAGGACGTCCGCGACGAGAAGGTCCTCCGCAAAGAGCGCGGCGCGCGCTCCGATGCGGCCGCGGTCGTCGAGAACCATCGACCCGCCGTCGAATACGAGCTCGTCGTCGCCGCCGACGAGGTTCAGGAACGCGACGGGGACGCGGCCGTCGCGCGCAAAGCGCGCGAGCATCC
>DATKLW010000122.1:0-22081 GCA_035542215.1 Thermoanaerobaculia bacterium
GGTGGTCATGGGCCGCTGGAAGGACCTCTTCGCCTCGGCCGACGCCTCGGCCGTCTGGACGCACCTCGTGTCGCAGCAGTCGGGAGTCACCGGGAACGAGCTCGTGACGTACACCGCGTCGGTCCGGCTCGGGTACATCGCTGGCGCCGTCCAGCCCTACGTGGGCGCCCGCTACGTCAGGAAGATCGACCACTTCGAGGGGACGGTGGCCGGACCCGGCGGGTCGCCCGTCACGTTCGCGGTGGACCTTCAGGCGCCCGAGTGGAATTACGACGTGGGTGCGCATGCGCTCATCGCGCGCCATTTCGAGTTTCTCGTGGAGGCTGGCTTCGGAAAGAGGACGCACGGGCTCGCGAACATCGGCTACCGGTTCTGACCGTTGAAGAGATCAATCCTCGCCGGGGCGCTCCTGGTCAACGCCTCTCTTTTGGGGGTGTCGCCCCTCGACGCTCAGGCGCCGGAGCCGGCCGGCTTCAGATTTTCGGCGAGCGCATTGGGCTCACCCGCCGAAGACCTTCCGTCGACGTCGCCGCTCTCGGGAGCCATTCCCGTCCCGGCGCTCTCGGCCGGAAACACGGACGCGAAGCCCGGAAAGCCCTCCTTCGTCGCCGTGCCCCTTCCGAACTCGAATCCGACGCTCGGGACCGGCCTCGGAGCCGCCGGCCTTCTCTTCTTCCGCCCCTCGAAGGCGGACACCGTCTCGCCGTCTTCGACCGTCGGGCTCGGCGGCATCTACTTCGACACGAAGTCCTGGGCTGTCGCGGTCGGGGGAAAGATCAACCTGAACGAAGACCGCTGGCGGATCAGCGCGGCCTTCGCCTCCGCCGACCTCCGCTATGACCTGTACGGGAAGGGAGCCGAGGCATCCTCGTCCGAGCCCGCCGCCGGCGTCCGCCAGAAGATGTCCGGCGGCATGGCCCAGGCTCAACTGAGGCTCTTCGGCCGCATCTACGGCGGGCTCCGGTACGTTCGCGCAGACGTGAACACGGCGCTGACGTCGTCCGGCGCCACGCTTCCGCCCGGCGTCGGGGAAAACGAGCTCGCCCTGCGCGTCGTCGCCTTGGGCCCGGTCGTCTCGTTCGACTCGAGGGACAATCAGTTCTTCCCGCTCCAGGGCTGGGCGGTGGACCTTCGGTGGGATTCCTACGCCGGGTCCCTCGGCAGCGACGCCAGCTTCCAGAAGGCCGAGGCGAACGTTCGCGCCTACTTCCCGATCCGCGACTCGGACGTCGTCGCGGCGCAGCTTTACGCCTGTTCGGTCGGGGAACAGGCGCCCTTCTTCCTTCAGTGTCTCTACGGCTCGGCGGGCGTCCTGCGCGGGTATCCCGTCGGGAAGTACTACGACCTCACGATGTTCGGCGCGCAGGCCGAGTATCGCTGGCGATTTCGTCCGCGCTGGATCGCGGTCGGATTCGCCGGCGTCGGCGGCGTCGCTCCTTCATTTGGAAGCTACACCTCGCAGGACATCCTCCCGGCCGCCGGTCTCGGCATCCGGTGGATCGCCGAGCCCAAGGAAAAGGCGACGCTTCGTCTCGACTACGCCTGGGGAAAGGACCGCGGGACGTTCTATCTGAGCATCGGTGAGGCGTTCTGATCGGTCTCCCCGCATGAACCCGCGGCGCTCGGGGGCCGGCCTCGAAGCGAGGATCCTGGCCCTGCGGAAGCCGTAGAGGCGGACCGGGGGCGTCACTCCTCCTTTACCGGGCTCCAGCTCGGATCGGGGTCGAAGCGCTCCATCGCGCGAAACGCATCGAGCGTCTTCGGGCCGAGGTCCTTCTCGAAGACGACGCCGTCGTGGCTCACGATGAACGTCTTGATGCCCGTCACTTCGTATTCCGCGGGCGCGGCGACGAGCGCGAAGCCGCCGATCATGACCCCCTTGACGACGAAGTTCAGCTCGCCGAGGGGCGCGTGAGGCCCCTGGCTGGTCAGGATCTTGAAGAAGTAACCGTGGTACGGCTCGTACCGGCTCGTGTAGCCCTCTCCGATCGCTCGCGCGATCTTCTCGCCGATGGGCCCCCTCCACGTGCCGTCCGCGTCGCGCCACGCGAGGCCGTCCTGCTTCCCGGCGGTGCCGATGACGCGCTGGGCGTACTGGGGAACGCTCGAGCCGCCGCGCAGCTCGGAGGCGTACTCCTCCTGGGCCTCGACGTACCCGCGGCAGACTTCGATCGCGTCGAGCTCGTTGCGGCCGATGCGCCGGAGGAGGATCTCCTTGCGCCCCGCCGCCGAATCGAACCGCCACTTCCCGCCCGCCTCGACGAGCGGGATCGGCATCGGCCAGTCGTCCGGGCCGACGTTCAGCGTCGCCTTCTTCGGGTTCTTCGAATCCGGGACGACGACGAGCTTCTCTCTCGCCTTCGCCGCGAAGGCGATCGCCTGGTTCCGGTCGAGGACGGCGTCTCCCGATTCGACGAGATCCGTCCCGTCCTTCCCGAGGATCCCCTTCAGGGCGCCGACGTCGAACGTCTCGGCCGCGGCGACGAGAGCGTCCGCGGCTTCCTTCGGAGAAGAGAAGGACTTCTGCTGAAGAGAAGAGGGAGAGAGCTGCGCGGCGCCGGACGGGTGCGGCTCGGGCTGCGGTGGTGCGGGTTGCGCGGGGGCGCCTTGCGCCGGCGCCTGCAGCGCCACGGCCAGCGCGCATGCGATCGCCGCGAGGCCGAGACCGTGCGGCCGGCTCGGGACCATTCGAGGAAATCTTCCGGTCTCTCTTTCTCTTTCTGCCGTCGCTAATCTCATCGCCTCACCTCCTCCCGCCGCCGCCGCGCCCGCCGCCGCCGCCCCTCGAGCCGAAGCTCGACGAGCCGCGCGAGCTCGAAGCGCGCGACCGGCCGCCGTCGAACCCGCCGGAGGAGCCGCCGCCGAGCCCGCTCGACCCGCGCGCGCCGCCGCCTCCGAGGTCGCGGCTTCCGATGCGGTCGCCGCTGCCGCCCCGATCGAAGGAACGCGCGCTCGATCCGCCGCCTCCACGCCCGCCGCTCCCGGCGGAGCGGTCCGAAACGCCCGTGCCCCGTCCTCCGGTGCTCGAGATCCGGTCGCTCGCTCCGGTCCGCGAGAGCTGCTGGCGTGCGCCCGCCTGCCGGCTCGCGAGCGAGTCGCCGCGCGCGTTTCCGCCGAACTTGTTCGCGGTCGCGCGATCCCCGTAGGGGGTTCCGCCGCGGTGCTGCGGGTTGTGTTTCCACGTTCCGCCGCCGGCTCCGGCGTTTCCCGGACCCCGGCCGCCCTGCCCGCGGCCGCCTTCGCCGCGACCTCCCTGGCCGCGATCGCCGCCGCGGTGCTCGACGCGATTGAAGTTGTTGTTCACGTTGATGTTGATGTTGCTGCTGCCCCAGCCGCAGCCGCCCCACATGCCGCCCCAGAACGCGCCCATCGCGAACCCGAAGCCGAAGGAGACGAACGCGGCGCCCGGGTAGTAGTACGGGTAGTAGATCGACGGATAGGGGTAGATCGGAGCGCCGTAGACGACAACCGGGTCGTACGACGGCACGTAGATCACGTCGGGGCTCGCCGACTCGACGATGATCACTTCCTTCTTCTCGACGACCTTCGTCTCGACCTTCTGCTGCTCCGTCGTCGCGAGCGTTCCCTTGTCCTTCGCCTTCTTCCGCATCCGCTGCACGGCGTCCATGACGCCGGCCTGCTGGGAGAGGAACGCGTTGCCGAGGTCGGTCGTCCACTGGACGTCGTCGCCGAGACGCTTGACGACCTCGGGGAACGCCGCCATGGACTGCACGGACGGGTCCCACGGCTGCTTTCCGACCGCGTCCACGAGGGCCTTGTCCTTCAGGCCGGGGTTTTTCGCGAGCCACTGCTGGAGCTGGACGATCTCGAGGGGATACGTCGATGCCGCGAGCGTCTGGGCCAGCAGAGGGTCGGGATAGAGGGCGATCGGCGCGACGAGCGAGTCGAGTTGCTCCGGCGGGAGCTTCCGCGCCTCCGCCGGCGCCGGAGTCGACGCCGCCTGCTGCGCGAGGAGGACGCCGTCGCCCGGAAGGAGGAGACAGACGCAGGCGAGGGCGACGGCGCTTCGCCGGAACCGGCGCGTGCTCGACTCTCGAGAACTCGGATGCGGCATGGGCGCGCCTCCTTTCCTCCGGTGGCCCGATTTTCTCACTCAGGGTGCGGGGAGCCGGGCAGCAGGGACTCGAGGTCGTAGAGGGAAGCCGCCGCGCGTCTCAGGCCGCGGTCGTGCGCGACGACGTCGAGATGGAGGGAAGTCCAGTCCGCGAGGAGAACAGCTTCGTCGCCCTGCCCGTCGTACGTCTTGAGATATGCCTTGCACAGCTCACAGGAGTCGATCCTCAAACCGCCCTCCCCTTCGACGGCCAGAGTCGTGAGGCGCCGCGGGTCGGACTCGCAGAACGGACAGCCCGTCCGGCTGTACTGCCAGCGCGTGCCGCAGCAGCCGCACGCGAGGAGACGCATGCGGCCGGGATCCGAGCCCACGAGCTGGGCCATTGCGGGGAGAGAGCCGCACGTCGGACAGTGCGCGCGCAGCCACTTCTCCTCGTCGCGCCACGCGGCGAACGGTCCGAGGACCGGGGCAAGGTACGCGGCCACGGCGGTCCAGCCGAGGTAGCGGAGGAGGCCGGGCGACGCGGGAGCGAGCGTGTCTTCGCCGAGGAGCCAGTCCACGACGCGGGACGCGGCGCCGCCGGCGGGGAGGTCCGCGAGGACCGCGTCGCCGCCGGGCGCGCGCGGGGCGACGCTTCGGACGACGTCGGCGACGGCGCGGCCCGCGGCCTCGAGGTCGATCTCCGCGTCCACGCTCTTGAGGAGCGGCACCCCGGCGCCGAAGTCCGCCGCGTAGTCCTCCCAGTCCGGGGCGGTCGCGCGCGCGGTCGTGCCCGCCGCCGCCGCTTCGACCTCGCCGCAGAAGCGCCCGACGGGCTCGAGATAGGGGTGCGCGGCCAGCCAGGCGTCGAACGTGATCGGCTTCAATGCCCTTCGCTCGCCTCCTCCTTCGTGAGCATCGGCATGTGCCGCGCGGCGAGTCCGAACAGAAAGATCGTGGCCGCAATGAGGCCGACCGAGATCGCCCACTCGGTGAGGGACGGGAAGTACGACGCGGCCCGGAAACCGGGCCACGGCCCCTTGAGCTGCTGCGCGAGGATCACGACGTTGATCCGGTTGAGGACGACGCCGCCCATCGCGAGGAGCGCGCCCCAGAAGAGGACGTTCCGCTTCGCGCGCCGGGCGGCCGTCGAGAGGAGGACGAGCGGGACGAGGCCTCCGAGGACGAGCTCGGCGACGAGGAGGGCGACGCGCCCGCCTCCGAAGACGCCCATGAGCCGTTTGCCGAGCGCGAGGTCGACGACCCTCATCGCGAGGTACACGAGGAGAGCCCAGAACGTGACCTGCCCGACGGATCCGAGCTGCCGGAGCGGCAGCGGCCGGTTCCAGCCCTTCGCGATCCAGAACTCCATGAGGATGATGAGCGCCGTCCCTGCCGCGATCGAGGACACAAAGAAGCCGACGGGGAGCATCGGCGACCACCAGGCCCGCGCGAGCTGGTCCGGCATGAGGAGGAAGAGCGAGCCGAGCGAGCTCTGGTGCATCGTCGAGAGCGTCACCGCGGCGATCGCGAGCATGATCGGCTCGCCGCGGCGCCCCGCCTCGCGGAAGAGGAACGCGAGCGTCCCGAAGATCACGAGCGTGACGGCGGCGTAGACGACGTTCCGCGAGAGCATGAAGACGAAGAGCGTGACGGCCAGGGCGACGTAGACGCCCGACCAGTTCCTCCACGCGTCCATCGCCCTCGTCAGGCCCCAGCGCTCGAGCGGGATCGGGAGGAACTCGAGGAGGAGGATCGTCACGTAGAGGCCCACGCACCACGAGACCTCGAACATGGCCGACTGCTCCGGCGCCTGCAGGCCGAGCTGGTAGAAGTGCCACGGCAGACCGAGGTCCGCGAGGAGCGTGACCGTGACGAACGAGTACGAGAGGAAGCCCATCAGGACGGCCCGCCGTCCGAGCGCGTAGAGGTCCTTCCTCTGGAAGACGTAGATGATCCCCGCCATCGCGAACGCGCCCGCGGCGACCGCGATCCAGACGAGGTCGAAGACGATCCAGAGCCCCCACGGGTACGTGTCGGACAGGTGCGTCGAGCCGCCGAGGCCCGCGACGAACCGCCAGACGAACGCGATCGCGCCGAGAGCCATGAGCGCGGCGAGGAGCCTGTTGAACGGCGTCCAGAACGCGCCCGCGTAGGACTCGAACTCGGGGTGGTGGTCGTGCGCCTCGGGCGCTCCGCCGGCGCCGTCGCCGTGCGCGGCGCCGGCCACGGCCGCGACGCGCTTGCGGAAGACCGAGTAGGCCATGCCGAGGAACGCGCCGACCGCCATGACGGCCGGCGGCACGGCGTGGAGCGCCGTCCGCGAGAACGCGGGATACGACTTCGTCCCGACGTTCGGGAAGCCGAGCTTCTCGAAGGGCACGGCCGAGAGATACAGCACGCTCGTGCCGCCCGCCTCGTGCTCGCCGTAGATGTGGTCGACGTACTTCTCCGGGTTCCCGCCGATGCGCTTGTGCGCCTCGGCAAGCATGTCGTCGCGGGTCCCGAAGCGCAGGCAGTCCGCGGGGCACGCCTTCACGCACGCCGGCGTCAGGATCGTCTCCAGGAAACTGCCGGTCTCCTCCTTGGTGAGCGCCTGGCCGTTCCGCGTGAGGGGTGCGGGCTGATCCGAGCGGTCCGCGCAATGCGTGCACTTCTCGATCTTCGGCGCCAGGTTGTCCCATTGAGCCGTCGGCACGCCCCACGGACACGCCCAGACGCAGTACCGGCAGCCGATGCACTTGTCCGCGTCGTACGTCGTCGGGCCGTCCGGCTGCCGCTCGAGCGCGGTCGTCGGACAGGCCGACTCGCACGCGGGCTCGAGACAGTGAAAGCACCGGCGCATCGTGAAGACCCACGCGAGGTCCTCGGACGCCTCGCCCTGACCCTCGCCCTCGATCTCGTGCGCCGTGATGAGGGTCAGCGTCTTCGCGCTGAGCGAGGCCGGGTTCTGGAAGCCGAGCTGGCCGAGAAGCTCGGTCTCCTCTCCGTCCTTCTCGTTCCACTGCTTGCAGGCCACCTGGCAGGCGCGGCAGCCGATGCACTTCGTGACGTCGATGAGCGTGGTCTTGATCGCGGGGAGAGCGGCCGGGGCGCTCATGCCTTCCTCCCCTTCGCCGCGCCCGCTTCCGCTTTGACGACGTTCACGAGGCAGGCTTTCGTCTCCTGCGTGCCCGCGCCCGGGTCCGACGCGTCGATCGTGAGGTGGTTGACGCTCGCGCCGGTGGAGAGCCCCTGGAAGCCCCAGTTGTAGGGCATCCAGACGACGATGACCTCCTGCCCGCCGGCCTTGATCGGCTTCATCCGCGGCGTCACGACCGCCTTGACCGTCAGCGAGCCGCGCGCGGACGAGACCTTCACGACGTCGCCCGACTTGACGCCGAGCTTGGCGCCGAGCGACTTCGGGATCTCGATCGTGGGCTCGGGCACGAGCTCGTTGAGCCACGGGATGTTCCGCGTCGTCGAGCCCGCGCACCAGTGCTCGGCCACGGTGGACGTCATGAGGACGTACGGGAAGTCCGCAACGGTCCCGATCGGCTGGTAGGCCTTGACGCGCGGGTACTTGAGCATCGGGTTCGTCGCGACCGCCGGGTGGAGGAGGTTCGGGACCGGGCTCTCGACGGGCTCGTACATCTCGGGGAGCGGCCCGTCCTTCGGCACGTACGCAACGTCGCGCGGGTAGCCGGGATGCTGGACGTCGGGGTCCTTGTAGACGGCGGCGAAGAGGCGCCCGACGCCCTCGGCGCCGAGATGGAAAGCGCGCTGCCCGTTCGGCGTGTCCGGTCCATCCAGCGGATTCGGGACGTCGGGGACGTCGTATCCCGTCCACTTCTTCTCTTTCTCGTCCCACCAGACGATGGGCTTGCTGCCGGGATACGGCTTGCCGTGCCGGTCGCACGACGCGCGGTTGTAGAGGATCCGCATGTTGTTCGGCCAGGTCCACCCGAAGTACGGGTAGAGGCCGAGGCCGCCGGGATCCGTCTTCGAGTCGCGGCGCTTCGAGAGGTTCTCGCCGTTCGCGAAGACGCCCGCGTAGATCCAGGCGCCGGAGTACGTGGAGCCGTCTGATTGGAGGTCCGAGACCTTGCGGACGAGGTCGCCCTTCTTCAGGCCGATCGCCGGGAGGTCGGTCACGGCGCGGCCGTTGATCTCCTTCAGGACGTCCTCCGCCGACAGGTACGTCCAGAACGCCTTGTTCACCGGCTCGTCGCGCGGCTCCTTCGAGTCGTGGACGAGGTCGCGCACACGGCGGAAGATCGCGTCCACGATCTCGCCGTCCGGCTTCGACTGCCCCGGAGGCTTGACGGCGGCGTGCCTCCACTGGACCATGCCCCCCGAGTTCGAGATCGTGCCGTTCTTCTCCATGAAGAACGCGGCCGGGAGGAGGAAGACCTCCGTCTTGATCGCCTTCGGGTCCGCGCCCGGGCGCTTCCAGAAGCTGGACGTCTCCGTGTCCCAGATCTCCTGGACGACGAGCGTCTCGAGCCTGTCGAGCGCGTCGAACGTGACCTTGAGGTTCGGCGTCGTCACGCCCGGGTTCTGCCCGATGATCCACATCATCTTCATCGTGCCGGCCAGCGCCGCCTCGAAGATGGAGAGCGTCCCGTAGTCCGCCTTCGCGCTCCGCTTCGGGAGCCACGCGTAGGCATACTCGTTCTCACGCGTCGCGGCGTCGCCGTAGAACGCCTTGAGCGTGTTGATGAGGTACTTCGTGTCCGCGAGCCCGTTGTTCTTCCCGTAGTCGTAGGCCGTCGCGTCCGCCGTGGTCGGGTGGTTCAGGTACCCCGGCATGTAGTTCGAGAGGACCGCCATGTCGCAGGCGCCCTGGACGTTCGGCTCGCCGCGCAGCGCGTTGACGCCGCCGCCGGGCTTCCCGATGTTTCCGAGGAGGAGCTGGAGGATCGTGAAGGAGCGGATCCCCTGGACGCCGGTCGTGTGCTGCGTCATCCCGAGGGCGTACAGGATCGAACCCGGGCGGTTCTTCGCCATCGTCTCGGCGATCGTCTGGATCTGCGCGGCGGGGATGCCCGTGATCTGCTCGCCGACCTCCAGCGTGTAGCGCGAGACGAACTTCTTCAGGAGCGAGAAGACGCAGTTCGGGTCGTCCAGGCTCTTCGCGAGCTTCGGCTTGCCCTTCGCGTCGAGCTGGTAGCCCCAGCTCGTCGTGTCGTACTTCCGGTGTTCGGCGTCGTACCCGCTGAAAACGCCTTCGTGGAAGGCGAACTCCGGCTTCGCGAGGAAGAGGGCGTTCGTGTGCGTCGTGACGTAGTCCTCGTCGTACAGCTTGTGGACGAGGACGTGGTTGATCATCGTGTTCTGGAACGCGGCGTCGGTGCCCGGGCGGATGCGCGCGTACATGTCCGCCGTCGCGGACGTGCGCGTGAAACGCGGGTCGACGTGGATGATCTTCGCGCCGTTCTCCTGGGCCTTCCGGATCCACTTGAAGGCCATCGGGTGGTTCTCGGCGACGTTCGAGCCCTCGACGAGGATCGTCTTGCAGTTCTTGAGATCGATCCAGTGGTTCGTCATCGCGCCGCGTCCGAACGAGGCCCCCAGACCGGGGACCGTGGGGCTATGTCAAAGTCGTGCCTGGTGCTCGACGTAGACGAGGCCGAGCAGCCGGGCCGCCTTCTGGAAGAGGTAGCACTCCTCGTTCGTGTTCTGGGCGCCGCCGAGGAACGCGATCCCGTCCGTCCGATTGACGGTGACGTCCGCGTCGCCGACCTTCTCGGTCGAGACCCACGTTTCCTCTCGCGTCTTCTTGATCTTCTGGGCGATCCGGTTGACCGCCTCCTGCCAGGTGAGCTCCTCCCAGCGGTCGCTTCCGGGCGCCCGGTAGAGCGGCACCTGGTTCCGCTTCGGAGACGTGTGCGTCGCGAACATCGAGATGCCCTTCACGCACAGCGACCCGCGGTTCACGATGTGGTCGTAGTCGCCCTCCATCTTGAGGAGCTTCCCGTCGCGGACGGCGGCGATCATCCCGCAGCCGCACGAGCAGAAGTTGCAGGAGGTCGTGAACTCGGCGACCTGCGAGAGCTTCAGGTTCGCCGCGGCGGCCCGGACCTCGCGGATGTCGAGGAGCCCGTCGAGCGTCAGCCCGGCCCCGCCGAGGAGCGTCAGCCGCAACAGGTCCCTGCGGTTGACCGTCGAAGAATGGGGAGCGTCCGAAGGGGTCTTCATCGGATGGCCTCCGTATCTGCGCCAGGCGGAACTCCGTGAGGATCATATTGCGTCGCCGTCGCAACCGGCGAAAAAACGGCGTCCGACGGCCGGCCTCAGGCGGCGTTCGTCGTTCCTTTCGCAGCAGGGGCCGGAGCGTCGCCTCCGTCGATCCACGCCGCAAGCAGCGTGTGGCCGACGGCGAGGACGACGGGCCCGACGAAGATCCCGATCAGGCCGAACGACACGAGCCCGCCGATCACGCCCGCGAAGATCAGGAGGAGCGGGAGGTCCGCGCCCTTCTTGATGAGAATGGGCCGGACGACGTTGTCGAGGGTGATGACGGGGAGCGTCCAGACGAGAAGGAACGTCCCCCATCCCGCCTGGCCGGTGCCGTAGAGCCAGATGATCGACGGAAGCAGGACGAGGACCGGGCCGACCTGCGCGATGCACAGGACGAGGGCGACGACCGTCAGGACGCCGGGAAACGGGACGCCCGCGATCGCCAGGCCGATGCCGGCGATCACCGACTGACCGACCGCCGTCACGACGACGCCGAGCGCGACTCCCCGGATGGCCTGCCCCGCGAGGACGACCGCGTTCTCGGCCCGGTCCCCAGCCAGCCGCCGCGCGAAGCGCCGGACGCGGTCGGCCGCGGCGTCCCCGAGGTTGTAGAGCACGGCGCAGACGATCACCGTCATGAGGAGCTGGAAGAAGAGCGCCCCGATGTTTCCGAGCGTGGACACGAACCAGTTCAGGAGCTGCCGTGCGTACGGCGCCGCCTTCGCGACGAGCTCGTGGACGCCCTGTCCCACGTAGCCCTGCCAGGCGTCGGTCAGCGGCCGGCCGACGAGCGGGACTCGCGCGACCCAGCCGGGCGGCGGAGGAACCTCGGCGGACCGGAGCGTGTCGATCTTCGAGACGATCGCGTCCCGGTTCCCGAGGAGCGTCCCGAGGCCCGCGAGGAACGGCACGACCACGACGAGGAGGAGCGCGACCGTCAGGACGGCGACCGCCGGCCCGCGGCGTCCGCCGAAGAGCCTCTGGAGTCTCAGGAGCACCGGCCACGTCGCGACGACGATCGTCGTCGCCCAGACGAGCGCCGCGGCGAACGGGGCGATGATCCAGAGCGACACGGCGAGAAGCCCGCAGATGATGAGCGTCGCGAAGACGACCTGCGGAAGGTCGGGACGGTGTTCGAGCATGTCATCCCTCCTTACGAACGTTACCGGCCAGTGATCGGGCGGCCGTGTATGGAAGAGTGATGAGGACGGGCCCGATGACGAGCGCGGCCCCCGGGTACGAGATTCCGAGGATCGCCCACTGGGCGACGGAGTCGAGGAGGATGCCCATCAGGAGGAGGACGGCGATTCCCTCCGCGGTCTCGCGGGCCATCGCGGCGCGGTGCTCGGCGTGGAAGAGGAGGCCGCGCAGGTACGGCGGCCTTCCCGCCCTTGCGTCCGCGCGCCCCGCCCGCCAGCCGATGAAGAGCGCCGTCGCCGGCTGGAGGATGAAGCGGAACCGGCCCGGCCCGAGGAGCCTCTTCGGGAGGTCCTCGAAGAACCGGGTCGAGAAAAGATAGAAGACGCCGTGGGCGCGCGCCTCCCGCAGCGCGCCGGGCACGGAGATCGCGAGGACCGCGAGCGTGAGCCCGGCGACCACGAGCGCGGTGCCGGGCCGCTTCATCGCGAGCCCCCGCCGTTCTCCGGCAGCTCGTACGCGGGCAGGCCGACGCCGTGGCGCAGCGAGACGACCCGGAGCACGAGCGTCGTCAGGAGCCCGGCGCCCGCGGCGAGAGGACGGGCCGCGCCCGCCGCGCCGAGCCCCACGTAGACGGCGGCGCCCGCGCCGGCGGCCGTCGCATAGAGCTCGCGGCCGCGGAGGATGAGCGGAACGTCGCCGAGAAGGACGTCGCGGATCATGCCGCCGCCAGCCGCGGTCGCGGCTCCCATGAGGACGACGACGATCTTCGCGTCCGTCACGGTCTCGGCGATCTGCGCGCCCGTCACCGAGAAGAGCGCGAGGCCGAGGGCGTCGGCCATCAGGAGCCGGCTCTCCTTCGGCATCCGGAAGCGCGTGAAGAGGACGGTGGCGGCGGTGGCCGCGGCCGCGACCCCGAGGTACTCCGGCTCCCGGACCCAGAAAACCGGGAGCCGGCCGAGGAGGAGGTCCCGGAGCGTGCCGCCGCCGATCCCGGTGACGACGGCGACGACGAACACGCCGAAGAGGTCGAGGCGCCTCCGCCCCCCGGCGAGCGCCCCGCTGACCGCGAAGACGAAGACGCCCGCGAAGTCGAGGGCCTTGAGAAACGCCTGCGAGATGATGGGACCCTCGACGCGCCGCGTTCGGTCTCAGGCGGGCGGCGTGAAGAGGGTGTCGCTCAAGGCCGGGTTCACCTCGACCTTGTCCACCACGATCTTCAGAATCTGGGGCCGGCCCGCGGCCCTGACCGTGACCAGGTGGGGGAAGAGGATCCCTCCCGTCCTCCTGTAGTCGCCGAACGTCGTCTCGATCCGGACCTGTTTTCCACGCACCCGCCGGGCGGCCTCGGTCCGGACCAGGCTCGCGGTTTTCACGTCGACCCAGGCGGTGAGCACTCCGCCGCTCCTGAGCGTGACCTTCAGCTTCCAGGCGTCGCTTCCATCGACGGCTTCGCGGCCGAGGAGCTCGACCCGGCTTCCCTTGTTCTTCCAGTCGACGAGGGGTCCGTCGATGTCGGCCTGCTCCCGCGCGTCGATCAGGACCTCGTCCGGCAGGGGCTTGGGCGCCGTTTCTCCTTCGAGAGGATTCACCTTCCAGCCACGCTCCCCGTCCGAGGCGAAGACGCTGGTGACGCCCTGGACGGTGAACTCGAACCGGATCTTTCCGGGACGCTTGATCTCCCGCATCACGAGCCCGTCGCGGCCCGCTCCCGCGCTGACGCGCCCTTCCTGGCGCAGTGTCCGGAGGGCCCTCAGTTTCTCGATCCCCCCGCGAGCCGTCACGTACCGCCCGACGATCTCGTCGACCGTCGGGGCCGGTGCCGGTTTCGCGGAGGGCGCGTCCGGCGACGGAGACGCGGCCATGGCGCCGGGGACGGCCACCAGCGCCGCGACGAGCGCCGTCGCGGCCAGGCGACCGCGGGAGAAGCCGCCGCGGGGGCTCATCTCGAGGCTCCGGCAGGATTCGGCCAGGTCGTCACGCCGTAGCCCCACCCGGTCATGTAAACGGGGTTGTTTCTCATCCGGTCCGCTTCGTCCCGGGCGCGCTTCTCGTCCTCCCGCTTCTGCAGCTGGTCCATGCTGGCGGAGAACTGCGCGTCCGATGCGTGCTTCGCGGCGTCGTCGCGCGCCTGCTCCCGGGCGGCGTCGGACTTCGCCAGCTGCACCTCGGCCGGCGTCATCCACTCGCCTTCGTACTTGACGTAGCCCCGGGCGCGATAGCTTTCCTCCTCGGTGAGCCAGCGGCCGTCGACCCGCACGAACCCGAGCGCCTCGCGGGCCTCCTTGTCGTCGGGCGCGAGCGCGAGGACCCTCTTGTAGGCCGCGCGCGACTGGGCCGAAAGCCCCTTCGTCGAAGCCCACAGGCCCAGGCTGCGCCACCCGTCGACGTCCTGCGGCCCCAGCTTGCTCGCGCGCGCGTCGAACTCGTCGAGGGGCGAAGCGCCCTTCTCGATCTTCTCGACCTGGTCCATCTGGAGGCCGATGGTCCCGTCTCCGAAGTCGATGACGACCTTCTCCGCGGTCTGTTCGACGATCCGGCCGGAGAAACTGCCTCCCCCTTTGACGTACACGACATCCGCGACGAGGAGCTCCGGGAACAGAAACAGCAGGACCAGAAGCTTCTTCACGCGCGTCTCTCTCGACCTGGGCTCAGTCTGGGATCGGCCCGGCCGCGCTGTCAACTGCCGTGTCCCGGCGACGGCTCCGTTCAACTCTGCTGCGCGAGCCCTCGACATCAGAAATCCCCCGCCATCGCGATCGTGACGCGGCGACCGTACGTTCCCGGAACCGAGCCGCCCCAGAGGCGGGCCCCCGCGATCGTCCACAGGCTCAGGCCGCGGCCCAGGAACGCGCCGGCCTCGAGCTCGCCGACGGCGCCCGTCGCGCCCCCTTGGACCCAGTCGACGGTCGCCTTGATCGTCGCGCCGAGCCATGCCTTCTTTCTCCAGGTGTCGCGAAGGCCGGCCTGCAGCCTCGTGTTGTCGATGTCCTTCGCGTCCGGATCGCCCGCCACGGAGACGTACTGCTGCACGAGCGGCCGGAGCGTGAACCGGTGCGACGCGTCCGCCGGCGAGAGCGGCGCGACCGTGCGCACGCCCGCAGAGAGCTGGTACTTGCCGGTGCCGAGGTCCTCGGGGTTCGCCGTCGGAAACGTCATCTCGAGGAACGTCGACAGCGCGAGCGAACCCGCGCGGATGTCGTGAAACGTCGCGCGCACCTTGATGTCCCCGAGCCGGGGTTCGGTGATGCTCCCGCCGAAGTCCGTCTGCGCGTCGGGAAACGGCACGTCGAGACGGAGCTGCGACACGATTCCCTTGAAGTAATCCGTGAGCTTGATCGTCGTCTTCGTCGTCTCGTCCGGCGTCCCGCGGTCCGTGAACTCACGCCGAAGCTCGACTCGGAACGTGCGGTCCGCGCCTCCCTGCACGGGCTGGTCGTCCTGGACCTCCTGATGCGGCGGGTCGGCAGGCGCCGGCCCGCGCGACTCCTCCGCGAGACAGAGAGCGCCGCCTCCGAGGAGGGCGGCGAGGACGGCGGCCGCAAGAGTCCGCGTGCGGCCGCCGCCCACTTCGGTCAGTACTCCTCGAAGTACTTCTGGATCTTCGCGACGTCCTTCGTCTGGGTCAGGGCGACGCGGAGAAGCACCCGCGCCTTCTGCGGGTTGAGATCCATCCCGGCGACGAAGCCGAGCTTGTCGTCGTCCAGCTCGACGTTGCGGCGCACCATCCCGAACCCGACGTGCGACGTGCGCACGACGACGATGCCGGTCTTCGCGGCTTCCGCGAGCGCGTTGATCATGTCGGTCGTCGCGTTGCCGTCGCCGACGCCCGCGAGGATGATCCCCTTGGCGCCCGCGGCGACCGCGGCCTTCACGAACGCGCCGTCGCAGCCCTCGTGCGCGAAGACGATGTCGACGCGCGGCGGCGACACGATGCCAGCCGTCGCGAACTCGCTCGTGAGCGTGTGCTTGTACGTCGGGATGTAGCCGTAGCGGACCTTGCCGTAGTAGACCTTCCCGACCGTGCCGCGCGTCGTCGAGACGAACGTCTGGACGGCGGTCGTGTGGGTCTTGTGGACGTCGCGGCCCGTGTGGACCTCGTCGTTCACGACGGCCATCACGCCCCGACCCTGCGAGGCGGGGTCGGCGGCGACGGCGACCGCGTTGTAGAGGTTCAGCGGGCCGTCCGCGCTCTGCGAGGTCGCGGGGCGCATCGAGCCGACGAGGACGACGGGCTTGTTGCTCTTGAGGACGAGGCCGAGGAAGAACCCGGTCTCCTCCAGCGTGTCCGTCCCGTGCGTGACGACGATGCCGTCCACGTCGGGCTGCGCGAGGAGCTCGTTCGCGCGCTTGGCGAGCTTGCCCCACACGACGTCGTTCATGTCCTGGCTGCCGATGGACGCGATCTGCTCGCCGTCGAGGCGCGCGAGCTTCTCGATGCCCGGGGCGCCCTTGATGAGGGCGTCGATCGAGAGGCTCCCGGACTTGTAGCCGGGCTCCCCTTCCTTCGGCTGGACGCCGGCGATCGTGCCGCCGGTCGCGAGGATCACGACGTGCGCGAGAGCGGGCTTGGCGGCGGGAGCGGCCGCGGTCTGCGAGAGGGCGCCGGGCGCCGCGAGAAGCGCGACGAGAAGGACGAGCGAGAGCGACACGATTCGTTTCGGTGACATGTGAGGACTCCTATTTCGTGAGCATGACGATGACGGGGCCCCAGGCGGTCAGGAGGATGTTCCCGATCGCGTAAGGAACGGTGTAGCCGAGGACGGGGAGCTTGCTTCCGGCCTCGTCCTGGATCCCGCGCAGGGCGGCCGTGACGGTGCCGGCCCCGGCGCAGGCGCCGAAGAGGAGGACGGGGTTCATCTTGAGGACGTACTTCCCGAAGAAGAGCGCCGCGACGTGCGGCGTGACGGCGACGACGAGGCCGACGAGGAGGAGGCTCGGCCCCGTCTCCCTGAGGCCCGAGACGAAGCTCGGCCCGGCGGAGAGGCCCACGATGCCGATGAAGACGGCGAGGCCGACCGTGTCGAAGACCCAGAGCGCGGCCTCGGGAATGCGCCCGAACGTCGGGCGGACCGACCTCAGCCACCCGAAGACGAGGCCCATGATGAGCGCGCCGCCCGACGCCGTGAGGCTGAGCGGGAGGCCGGCGACCGTGACCGAGAGAAGGCCGACGAACCCGCCGAGGACGATGCCGAGGCCCACGAAAACGACGTCCGTCTCACTGGACGGCCGCTCCGTGTACCCGAGGATCCTGCCGAGCCGCTCGACGTCCCGGGGCGCTCCCGCGATCCGGAGCATGTCCCCGCGGTCGACGGTCGTCCGCGGAGAGGTAGGCACGTCTTCGGTGCCGCGGACCATCTTCACGAGCGCGACGCCCCGTCCGTGCGACGCGGCGAGCTCCCTGAGCGTTCGATCCGCGACGGAGCGGTTCGTGACGACGGCGTCGACGACGGTGACCGGGAAGTCCAGAAGCTGACGGTCCTCACACTCGCGGCCCAGCTCGGATTTCTTCGAAAGGTGGAGAGGGCGGCGCGCCGCAATCGCAACGACATCGCCCGCTGCGAGGGCGATTCCCTCTTCACCCTCCAGGAAAATCTTCTCTTCCCCCGTCGTTCTCTTGATTCTCTCCACGAAGATGCGTTCGGGAGCGAACGAGGCCTCGAACTCGCCGACGGTCTTCCCCGCCCATCTTTCGGGCAGCTCGTACGCCCGCGCGTCCCACTCGCGATAGGCGGACTCGACGCCCTCTTCGCGCGTCTCCACGCCGCCAGACAGCGGCGCCTCGAGCTTTTTCGCCTCCTCCTTCAGGCTGACCTACAGGAGCTTCGGCGCGAGCCCGGAGAGGCACCACACGACGAAACCCGTGCCGACGAGATAGCTGACCGCGTAGGCCACGGGGATCTGGTCGAGGAGCCTCTTCTTCTCGGCGTCGGAGACCGGGAGGCGGCTGATCGTCTCCCCCGCGGTCCCGATGACGGTCGACTCCGTGAACGCGCCGGCCATGAGGCCCGCGGCCGTCCCGCACTCGTAGTGGAAGACCTTCGCGGCCGCGACCGTGGTCACGAGGCTCGTGACGCAGAGAACGGCGGTGAGAGAGACCTGCGTTAGCGCGTTCTTCTTCAGGCCCCGGAAGAACTGCGGTCCGACCTTGTAGCCCGTTGCGAAGAGGAAGAGGTCGAAGAAGACGAGCTTGACGACCGGGTCCACGTGGACGCCGATCTGGCCGACGACGACGCCCGCGAGGAGCGTCCCGACGACGTTGCCGAGCTTGAACGTCCCGAACTTCACGCGCCCGACGAGGAAGCCCAGCGCGAGCGTCAGGAACACGGCGAGCTCGGGGTTCTGGCGGAGGGATTCGGCGATGTACTTCATGGCCCGGCGTTCTATCTCAGCGTGTCACGAACAGGAGCCAGGGAGTTCCCACGAGGAGCATGACGAGGATGTTGAAGACCGTCGTGATCGTCCCGAGCTTGTAGAGCTCACCCTGTGTCAGGTAGCCGCTGCCCACGACGAGGAGGTTCGCGCTCGAGGCCTGGGGCGTGATGGTCGAGAGATAGCTCGTCGAGATCAGGAGGGCGAAGCCGAGCGGCGCGACGGGCACGCCGAGCTGGACGCCGACGCCGAGGAAAACGCCGAAGAGCGCGAGAACGTGCGCCGTCTGGCTGACGAACAGGTAGTGGATGAGCACATAGGCGAGGACGAGGAGAACGTACACGGCGAGCCACGGCAGACCGCCCAGCGCGCCGGCGAGCCGCTGCCCGATCCACCCCATGAAGCCGAGCGTGTTCAGCTGGCCGCTGATCGCGAACAGGATCGCAAACCAGATGAACGTCGCGAGGACATCGCCCTGTTTCGCGATGTCCGCGAGGGTGAGGACGCCCGTGGCGAGGAAGATGCCGAGGCCGAGAAAAGCGACGGCGGTGAGGTCGACCTCGAGCATTCCGGCGAGCGCCCAGAGCGTGACCATGCCGACGAACGTCACCGCGACGATCTTCTCGTGCGCGCTCAGCCGCCCCATTGCGGCCAGCGCCTTCCTCGCCGCCGCCGGCGCCTCGGGCGTCGCCTTCAACTCGGGAGGAAAGACCCGGTAGATGAGGTACGGGAGGACCGCGAGGCACACGAGCGTCGGAACGATCGAGGCCGCGAGCCACGAGCCGAACGACACGTTGAGGCCCAGCGACTTGCCGATCTCGGCGCCGAGGGGGTTGCCCGCCATCGCCGTCAGCCAGAGCGCCGACGAGAGGCTCAGCGTCGCCATCCCGCAGAACATCAGGTACGCGCCCGTGCGTTTGCGCGTCGCCTCGTCCGGCTTCGAGCCCGAGCCCTCGGCGAGCGAAAGGACAAGCGGGTACAGGACGCCTGAGCGCGCCGTGTCGCTCGGGAACGCGGGCGCGATGACGGCGTCGAGGATGAAGACGCTGTACCCGAGCCCGAGCGTCGACTTCCCGAAGAGCGACACGACGAGATGGCCGAGTCGCTGCCCGAGGCCGCACTTCACGATCGCGCGCGCGACGAGGAAGGCGACGACGATGAGGAGGATCGTCCCGTTCGCAAAGCCGGCGTATGCCTTCGCGGGCGACAGGATGCGCGTCAGGACGCAGACCGCGACCGCGAGGACGGACGCGGTCAGGATCGGGAACGCGCCGACGATGACGGAGAAGATCGTCGCGGCGAAGATCGCGAAGAGGTGCCACGCGGGAGCCGTCAGACCCTCGGGCACCGGGAAGAGCCAGATCGCGGCGCCGAGCGCGACGGTGATTCCGCGCCACGCCCAGGTCTTCGCGGCGGGGCTCATTTCGAAACCTCGGCCGGCGTGGGCACCGCCGTCTTCGGCGGCGCGCGGCGCGCGCGGCCCTCGACGTTCACCGTCAACGCGTGGATCTCGTCGTCTTCGGATTCGACGACGGATCTCCACGAGAACGTGAAATCGCCCTCGAGGCCCGTCCACCGCCCCGTCCCGCCCGTGATCGTCCCGGTCGCCGTCCGGCCGTTGGCGAGAGGCTGGGCCTTCAGCGTGGCGAAGACCTTCTCGCCCCTTTCGTCGGTGAAAACGACCCTGCCGACGAGGAGATCCGCGCCGTCGTCGAATCCGATCAGCTCTCCGAGAAAACCCCGGCCCAGCGCCTCGCCCTTCGTGATCACGAGCGATCCCGCGGCGTGGACGACCGCGGCCCGGCGCGCGCCCTCGGTCGGCACCGACGTCCGCGTTCCCGAGAGCGCCCACGTCGCCGAGAAGGGCCGCCACTCCTCCGCCGCCGTGGCCCCGGCCAGAAGGCACGCCGCCACCCCGGCGGCGAGGAGGCCCGCCCGCCTGGATCTCATTTCTTTCCGGTGCGCTTCTGGCCGGTCATGGCGGCCGGGTCGAGGACTTCGGCGATCTGCTTTTCCGTCAGGACCTTCTTCTTGCGGATGAGCTCCATGATCCCGGCACCCGTTTTCATGGCCTCGGCCGCGAGCTCGGTCGCCTTGTCGTAGCCGATGATCGGGTTGAGCGCCGTGACGGTCCCGATCGAGTACTCGACGTAGTGCTTCATGACCTCCGCGTTCGCCGTGATCCCGTCCACGCAGTGGACGCGGAGCGTCCGCGCGGCATTGATGAACATCGTCTGCGCCTCGAAGATGCAGGCCGCGATGACGGGCTCGAAGACGTTGAGCTGGAGCTGGCCGCCCTCGGCCGCCATCGAGACCGTGAGGTCGCTGCCGATCACGCGGAAGCAGACCATGTTCACGACCTCGGGGATGACGGGGTTGACCTTCCCCGGCATGATCGACGAGCCGGGCTGCTTGGGCGGAAGGTTGATCTCGCGCAGGCCGCAGCGCGGGCCCGAGGAGAGGAGCCTGAGGTCGTTGCAGACCTTCGAGAGCTTGATCGCGAGGCTCTTCATGCAGGACGAATAGAGGACGTACGACTGCGTGTCCTGCGTCGCCTCGATGAGGTCCGGGGCGAGCGTGATCGGGAAACCCGTGACCTTCGCGAGGTGCTTCGTGCACTTCTCGGCGTAGCCTTCCGGCGCGTTGAGCCCCGTGCCGATCGCGGTCGCTCCCATGTTGGTCTCGCAAAGGACGTTCTGGATCCGCTCGAGCGCGAGGACCTCGCCCGCAAGCGTCTCGCCGAACGCGCTGAACTCCTGGCCCAGCGTCATGGGCACGGCGTCCTGGAGCTGGGTCCGGCCCATCTTGAGGATCGGCGCGAACTCCTTGCCCTTCTTCCGGAACGCGGCGATGAGCTCCTTCATCGCGGCGACGAGCCTCACGTTGCCGAGCGCCATCCCGACGTGGAGGGCGGTCGGGTAGGCGTCGTTCGTCGACTGCGAGCAGTTCACGTGGTCGTGGGGATCGCAGGCCTTGTAGTCGCCCTTCTTCTTCCCCATGAGCTCGAGGGCGCGGTTCGCGATCACCTCGTTCGCGTTCATGTTCGTGGACGTGCCCGCCCCGCCCTGGAACACGTCGAGGCGGAACTCGTCGTGGAGCTTGCCCGCGATGATCTCCTCGCAGGCGGCCTCGATCCCTTTCAGGATCTCCTTGCCGAACTGGCCGCAGTCGAAGTTCGCGCGCGCGGCCGCCAGCTTGACCATCGCGAACGCCTTGATGAGGTCCGGGTAGAGGCGGAGCTCGACGCCGGAGATGTGGAAATTCTCGAGCGCGCGGGCGGTCTGGACGCCGTAGTAGGCGTCCGCGGGAACGTTGAGATCGCCGAGCAGGTCGTGCTCGAGGCGGACGGCAGGCTTGGACATCGAAGGCCTCCTGTTCACAGCTTCAGCTGGCTACTTTCTTGCGACAGAGCGAACGTGGTGCCACGCGGGTTGCACGGCAAGGGTCTGCGGAAGATCGAGTTGCATCAGCGACTTGAAGCTCGCCGGGAGGCTCGTCGCGTCGCCCGCGCGGCGGCAGGATCTGACCGCCGCCCGCCATTGGTGGTGACATGCCGCCACGGCGGAGCAAGACAACGGCGGGATGCGCGCATTCGCGCCACAGGTATGATTCCGACCGTCATCTTCCTAGCAGCAGGAGTGGGCGCACCATGAAACAGCACACGACCTCAACGGGAGTCCAGATCCGCGCCGGCCGGAGCGCCATCGCGATCGCCTGCGCGGTCCTCCTCGTGCCGGGCGAGGGAATCCTTCTGGCGCAGTCGGCGACTCCGGCCGCCGCGGCTCCCGCAGCCGCCGAGGCGGACGATCCGCCGCTCACGGCCGACCAGCTCGACTCGCTCGTCGCGCCCATCGCGCTGTATCCCGACGCGCTCCTCGCGCAGGTGCTCGCCTGCTCGACGTACCCGCTCGAGCTCGTCCAGCTTCAGCAGTGGATGACGAAGAACCCAACCCTCAAGGACAAGGCGCTCGCCGACGCCGTCGCCAAGCAGCCGTGGGATCCCTCGGTCCAGTCCATGGCCGCCGTCCCGGACGCGCTCAAGCGCCTCACGGATGACATCCAGTGGACGACCGACCTCGGCAACGCCTTCCTCGACCAGCAGAAGGACGTCATGGACGCCTGCCAGCGGATGCGGAAGAAGGCGCAGGACAAGGGCGCGCTCAAGACCACGGAGCAGCAGAAGGTCGAGACGAAGACCGTCGAGTCGAAGCAGGTCATCGTCGTCGAGTCCTCGAACCCCGACGTCATCTACGTGCCGTCGTACAACCCGACGGTCGTCTATCCACCGCCCGTGTA
>DATKLW010000123.1:0-3936 GCA_035542215.1 Thermoanaerobaculia bacterium
CGGCTCCTTCTTCCAGACGTCCATCGGGCCGTTCCGAATCCCGGGCCCCGCCTCGCGAAGGCGCTCGCCGCCCTCGGGTGAATCAGCGGCGCTTCGGGATCCCGAGGCGCCGCAGCACCTCCTTGAACCGGGGCTCGTCCCGCAGCGGGTCGAATCCCGGTTCGACGCCGAGGTATGCAAGGCGACCGTCGCCGTCGTCGCAGGACTTCTCGAGCCAGCCGAGCGACTCCGCCAGCTTCTTCTGTCCGAGCGTGAGGATCGCGAACGGGAACCCGCCCACGTATCGGGTCTGCGCGAGCGCGTCGAGGTCGCGCCGCGCGGCCTCGGCGTCCGCCGCCCGGCCGGCGACAGCGCTGGCATAGCCCCAGAACGCGATCGCGTCGGGCAGGTCCGGGGCGGCCTCTCGAACCTTGCGGAGCTCGACGAGCGCCGCGTCGGACCGCTGCCGCGCAAGGAGCGGGAGGGCGATGAACAGGCGTGGGAGCGGGTCCGCCGGGTCCAACTCGATCGCCCGGCGAATTTCCTCCTCGCCGGCGACCGCGTCGCCGGCCCAGTAGCGCGCGAGGCCGGCATCCATCTGGATCACGGCGTTCAGGGGGTCGAGCGCCCGCGCCCGCGCGATCTCGGTCGCCGCCTCCTCGAAGCGGCTCGACGCCGTCAGAAAGTTCGAATACCACTGCCGCGCGATGGCGTCGTTCGGGTTCATGGAAAGCGCGAGCCGGAACTCCCGCTCGGCGGCCTTCCAGTCGTGATCGATGAAGTAGCGCGTGTCCGCGAGGATCGCGTGCGGGCCCGAAAGCGTGGGGTCGAGCGATGCGGCCCGGCTCGCGAATTCCCGCTCCTTGACGACGAGCTCGGCGGGCGCCGCCTGGCCGTAATACGCGAGCAGATGCTGGACCTCGGCGAGGCCGGCCCACGCCTCGGCCTCGCCCGGATCGAGGAGCGCGGCTTCCTGGAAGTACCCGAGCGCCTTGAGGATCCCTTCCCCCGAGCGCTTGCTCAGGAAGAACCGTCCGCGCAGGACCCGATCCCATGCCCGCGGGTCGTGCGGGCGGCCGGCGATGCGCTTCTCCTCCTCGGCGGTCAGCGCGGGCCGGAGGGCGCGGGCGATCTGCGGCGCGAGGTCCGCGGCGGCGGGCACAGCGTCTCCCTCGTGGTCCGTCACACCGCCCGCCCAGAGTCGCGCGCCGCTCGCGACGTCCACGAGCTCGGCGTCCACACGGAGGTCCTTCCCCTGCCGGAGAACCCGCCCCACGAGAATGGCGCGCGCGTGGAAGAGGCGGCCGGCGTCGAGGGGACCGGGCGGGCGCGACTCGCCGTAAACCGTGACCCGCGCCAGGACCGAGAGGCCCGGCGTCTTCGACAAGGCGTCGATCAGGGAGCCGGTGACCCCTTCGGAGAGGTAATCGCTTCCGGGATCGCCCGTCGCGTTCGTGAAGGGAAGGACGGCGAGGATGTCGCGCGCGTGCGGCGCGCCGCGCAGGAAGAGCATCCAGCCGGTCGCGCCGATCACGGATGCGGCGATCGCCGCGGCCGCCGCGACGCCCGCGATCCGGCGCCGGCGGATCGGCTGCGGCGGGCCCGGCAGCAGGTCGGTCCGGTCCGTGGCCGAGACCGGCCCGGGCGCACCGGCGGAGCCCGTGAACGGACCGCGCAGCGCGTAGCCGAGGTCGGCAGCCGTCTGGAATCTGCGGTCCGGCTTCTTCTCGAGGCACCGGAGGATCAGACGCCGCATCTCGGGGGGAAGCCCCGAAACGAGGTCGGCGGGGTCGGGAGGCTCGCCGCGCAGCGTCGCGAAGAGCGCCTCCGTCGGCGTGTCGCCCTGGAAGGTCCGGCGGCCGGTGACCATCTCGTAGAGGACGCAGCCGAGAGCGAAGATGTCGCTCCGCGCGTCGGCTTTCTCGCGCCGGATCTGCTCGGGCGAGAGATAGCCCGGAGTGCCAACGATCACCTGGTCATCTGTCGCGTCTTCCCTCGGGGCCGTGAAGCTCACGGAGTCGTCGAGGGTGGCGATGCCGAAATCGAGGATCTTCACGCGGCCGTCGGACGTCAGGAAGACGTTCGACGGCTTGACGTCGCGGTGCACGATTCCGTGCGCGTGCGCCGCCGCGAGCCCCTCCGCGATCGCGAGTGCGATCTCCGCGGCGCGGCGCCAGGGGAGGGCGCCTTCCTCCAGCCGCGCCTTGAGCGTCTGTCCGTCGAGGAGCTCCGTCACGAGCCAGGGGACGCCTTCGACGAAGCCGACGTCGTGGATGTCGAGGATGTTCGGGTGGGAGAGCGCCGCGACGGCGCGCGCCTCCCGGTCGAAACGGGTGCGGGCCGTGGGGTCTGCCGCGAGAGCGTCCGCCAGCACCTTGACCGCGACGTCGCGCTTCAGGCGCGTGTCGCGGGCGCGCCAGACGTCGCCCATGTTCCCCCCGATCGGCTCGAGGATCTCGTACGCGCCGAGGCGGTCGCCTGCGTGGAGCGTCACGTGACAGAACTGATTCTAGGCTCCGGGCTCGAAAAGGAACAATTTGTCAGAACGTCTTGGTAAATGAGAAATAGACGCCGTCGCGTCCGGCCGTGAACCCGTCCCCGCTCCGGCTTTCGAGCGCGACGTTGCGCGAGAAGGAGAGCTCGATCTCGGAGGACCAGAAGAACCCGCTCGTGAGGCCGATCGTGACGGCGTTCGGGCTGTCCGTGCGCTGCACGGGCGCGCCGTGGGCGTCGAGGACCGTCCGGTCCACCGAGGCGAGCGTGCCTCTGAGGCTCAGAAAGAGAAAGAACGCGAGCTGGGCGCGCGCCTCGAGGCTCGCGATCACGTATCCCCGCGAGACGACCTCGTCGAGGCCCGCGGCGGGGAGGACGGGCCGCGTGAGCGTCTCGTAGTCCCCCGCGTTGGAGCCCCCGGAGAGCCTGAACGCCGAGAAGCGGTCGAGGTCGGAGCCCGTGCCGGCATAGACCGACGCGAGGACCCGGTGTCGCCGGTCGCCGAGGGGCAGCGGGACCGCGGCCAGGGCGTACCCGCTCAGGGCCGTCCACGACCGCGTAGACGCGGCTGCGTGCAATCCCGTCGGGCCGCCTCCCCAGTCCTCCCAGCCGGCGCGACGAGCGGCCCAGGCGTCGAGCCCGGCGGCCCATCCGGCGTGCGGCAGCTCGAGGAGGTTGCGTGTGAAGGCGTCCGCGCGAATGCGGGCGTGCAGCCTCCCCTCGTACGCGTTCGAAGGAGCGACGAACGCGGGTGCCGTCGCAGAGCCTCGAGCAAAGAGCAGGACGCCGGGCTCGTATGCGAGAGATCCTTCGAAGAAATTGTCCGGATGCCCGGGCGCCTGCGCGACCCGGTACGCGACGCCCGCTCCCGCGCGAATCGAATACCACCGGAGCTCCTCGGTCTCCAGCCGCTCTCCACCCGCGTACTCGGAGCGCGCCCACGGGGGCGTCGTGTTCTCGAACGTGAGGACGAGATCCACTCCGGGTGCGAGCCGCTGGTTCCACCGCACGTCGTCGTAGATCCCGACGAGCACCGCCCGGAGGCGCCGCGCGCCGCCGTCGCGCTGACGGAAGACGAGGAGTGCCGCCTCCGGGTTCCACGTTTTCCCGTCCGGCCCGTCCGGGATCCAGCCGACGTCCGCGAAGGCCTCCGCCACCCTCGTCCGGTCGCGGGCCGGCACGTCGAAGGTCATCCCGAACGCGGTCCGGGTGAAAGCCTCGCCGGCGAGGATCGTCGCGTCCTGGGCGGGTGCGGGCGCGGCGCATGCGAGGAGCGCCGCCGCAAGAGGGACACCCAATCCAAACGCGCTGCGTTGCATGGCCACAAGATGGGGCGCCGCGCCTCGCGGGTCATCGGGTTTTTGCAGGAATTGCTATTCTTCCCAAAACAGGATGGCCCTCAGGTTCGGCGACTGCCTCTTCGACCCGGAGAGCCGCCGGCTCTGCCGAGGGGGAACACCCGTC
>DATKLW010000124.1:0-31262 GCA_035542215.1 Thermoanaerobaculia bacterium
CCCCACGTCCGGGTTCGAGCCCGCGCCCATGCCGCGGGACGTCGTGATCCCGAGCTGGAGCTTCAGCGGGGCCCGGTTGACCTTCAGGACCTGGAGGTCCGTGTTCGCCGCGACGAACTCGATCCCCTTGATCCCCGCCTGGATCATCCGGTTGACGGCGTTGCCGCCGCCGCCGCCCACCCCGACCACGCGGATGCGGGCGGGAGGAGCCGCGTCCTCGCTGAAAGTGATCGTCCGCGACGTGCGCTTGGAACCGGCGTCGTCGTCGTCGAAAAGGATCATCTTCTTTCCTCCATCGATATCACAGAGCGGTGGACGAGGGGAACAGGTTTCGGAAGGAGCCTTTGATCTTGTCGAAGAGACCGGGGGTGGCGCCGCGCGCGCGCCGGCGGGACGCCGCCGTCGCGCCGCGCCCGTAGAGGAGGAGACCCGCGGCGCAGGCCCACTCGGGCGACGCGACGATGTCCGTCAGGCCGCCGAGGCCGCGCGGGATTCCACGCCTGACGGCGACGCCGAGGACCTGCTCGGCGACCTCGAGGAGGCCGTCGAGCTCGGCGCCCCCGCCCGTCAGGACGAGGCCGGCGCGCAGCTCGCTCGCCGGCACCTCCCGGACGGATTCCTCCCAGAGGAGCGTCAGGAGCTCCTCGGCCCGGGGCTGGAGAATCTCGGCGATCTCGCGCCGCCGCACGGGGTGGACGCCCCGGCCCCCGGTGAGGGGCACGTCGATCGACTCGGCCTCGTTCACGAGGGCCGCGAGGGCGGCGCCGTGCTTGCGCTTGAGGCGCTCGGCGTCCGGAACCGGCGTCTTGAGGACGACCGCGAGGTCGTTCGTGAAGTGGTCGCCCCCGACGGGCAGGACGGACGTGTGCGCGAGCGTGCCGTGGCGCCAGACCGCGATCTCGGTCGTGCCGCCGCCGACGTCCGCGAGGACGACGCCCAGCTCGCGCTCGTCGGCCGTGAGGACCGCCTCGCTCGCGGCGAGCGGCTCGAGGACCATCTCGATGACCTCGACGCCCGCCCTGTTGACGCAGTTCAACAGGTTTTGCGTCGTCGCGACGGCCACGGTCACGACGTGCACGTCGGCCTCGAGGCGGCTCCCGACCATGCCGAGCGGGTCCGCGACGCCGTCCTGGCCGTCGACGACGAACTCGCGCGGGAGGACGTGGAGGATCTCGAACTCCGACGGGATCGGCACGGAGCGCGCGGCGTCGAGGGAGCGCTGGATGTCCTCGCGCGAGATCTCGCGGCTCTTGGCGGCGACCGCGACGACCTGCCGGCTGTTGAAGGACTTCACGGCGGGTCCGGCGACGCCCACGACGGCGCGTTCGATCTGGGCGCCCGCCATGATCTCGGCCTCCTCGGTCGCGCGCTTGATCGCGTCCACGGTGGCCGGCACGTCGATGATGGCGCCCTTGCGCGCGCCCTTGTGCGCGGCGGTTCCTTTTCCGATGATGTCGATCTTCCCGGCCGCGTCCGACTCCGCGATGAGCGCGCACACCTTCGTCGATCCGATGTCCAGGCTGACGAGATACGGAGTGGTCTTCGGCATGCGGGGTCCCCTAGGTCTTTCCGCGCCCGGGCTCGCCGGGCGCCTTCAGGACGATGCGGCCCGCGAAGCGCAGGTCCGCGTCGGAGGTCGGGAGGGCGTTCCTCTCGATCTCCGGGAGGAGCGCGAGGTACGCGCGCCAGATGGAGCTCGCACGCCCCGGAGCCGCCGCGTCGGGCCCGAAGAGGAGCCGGCAGGACGCGACGCGATCCGTGACGGCGAATCCCTCCGGCACGACGGCCACCTCGGACGCGCGGGCGAGAAGCTCGGGGTCCCCGGTCTTCAGGACGTCGAGAAAGGCGGCGCCGCGCGCGCGCGCCGCCTCGTCCGAGGCGCCCGAGAGGACGACGAAGTCGTCGCCCGCGCCGAGGGCGCGGCCCGAGTACGGGCCGATGAAGCTGCCCGTGCGATCCACCGTCCAGAGCTCCCCGTCCCGGTCCGCGCGCACGGTGATCGCGACGGGCGGGCGTGCGACGACGACGACAGCGATCGTGCCCGGAACGATCCGCCGCGCCGACGCGGAGGCGACCCAGGAGCGCTTCGAGAGCTCCGCGACCGGCCCCTCGAGGTCCACGAAGAGCGCCGGGCGCCCGATCCAGCCGTCCGTGAGTTCCTCGGCCTCGGCGCGCCGCGCCTCGGGCACGCCCTCGAGAACGACGCGTGTCACCGCGAATCGCGGGTGAGTCCTGAGGACGACGAGGCCGCCGAGCAAGAGCGCCGCGAGCAGGAGGGCCGTGAGCGCCGGGACGAGAAGACGCCTCCCCGGCCGGCGCCGGGTGGGGCGCACGGTGCGGGACGAAGGCGGCCGGTAGAACGAACTCAGCTCGAGGTCTCCTCTTTCGCCTTCAGGAAGTCCTCTCCGAAATGCAGCACGTCTCCGGCCCCCATCGTGAGCAGGAGATCTCCGTCTTTCGCCTCTTCTTCGAGCGCCTGGGCGATGTCCTTGCGGTCCGCGATGAAGCGCGCGGCGCGGTGGCCGCGCGCCGTCGCGGCGTCCGCGACGAGAGCGCCCGTGACGCCCTCCTTCGGCGCCTCGCGCGAGCCGTAGACGGGCGTCACGAGGAGGACGTCCGCGTTCAGGAACGCGGCGCCGAACGCCGTCGCCATGTCCCTCGTCCGCGAGTAGAGGTGCGGCTGGAAGAGCGCGACGATCCGGCGGTCCGGGTACGACTGGCGGGCCGCGGCGAGCGTGGCCGCGACCTCCGTCGGGTGGTGCGCGTAGTCGTCGATCACGATCACGCCCCCGCGCTCGCCCTTCCTCTCGAAGCGGCGGATCACGCCCTTGAACTCCGCGAGTGCGTGAGCCGCCGTGCCGAACGGAATCGAGAGCTCGCGTGCGACCGCAAGGGCCGCGAGCGCGTTCTTGACGTTGTGGAGGCCGGGGATCTGGAGCGAGACCTGCCCCATGAACTCCCGGTCCGCGAACGCGACGAAGCGCGAGCCGGACCGCTCGAGGACGAGGTCGCGCGCCGTGAGATCGGCCTGCGGCGTCAGGCCGAACGTGACGACGCGGCGCGAAACGAGCGGCCGGATCTCCTGGACGTTCGGGTCGTCGAGGCCGAGGATCGCGGCCCCGAAGAACGGGACGCTCCGCGCGAAACGCGCGAACGTCTCCTGAAGGTCCTGCAGGTCCCGGTACGTGTCGAGGTGCTCGAGGTCGATGTTGTTGACGACCGCGAGCATCGGGGAGAGGGCGAGGAACGAGCGGTCGAACTCGTCCGCCTCCGCGACGAGGTACTCGCCGCGGCCGAGCCGCGCCGTCCCGACCTCGCGCATCCGACCGCCGACGATGATCGTCGGGTCGAGGCCGGCCTCCATGAAGACCGCCCCGGTCATCGAGGTCGTCGTCGTCTTGCCGTGCGTCCCCGCGATCGCGATCCCGCGCTTGACGCGCATGACCTCGGCGAGCATCTCGGCCCGCTTGATGACCGGAACGCCCGCCGCGCGCGCGGCCGCGACCTCCGGGTTCGACTCGTGGACGGCGCTCGAGTAGACGACGACGTCGGCGCCCAGGATGTTTTCGGCGCGATGGCCGAGAAACACGGGAATTCCGAGCGAGCGGAGCCGGCGCACCTGCTCGCCCTCGGAGAGGTCGGAGCCCGTGACGGCGAGGCCGACGCTCTTGAGGAGCTCGGCGAGGCCCGACATGCCGATCCCGCCGATCCCGACGAAGTGAAGACGCTTGACCCGGAGGAAATTCATCGACGTGCCTCGACTTCCAGGACGAGATCGCAGAGGCGGGAGGCGGCGTCCGGCCGCGCGGATCGGCGCGCGGCGTCGCCCATCGCCGCGAGGCGCGCGGGATCGGAGAGGAGCGCCACGAGCGCCTCCCCCAGGCTCTCCTCACTCGCCTCGTGCTCGGTGAGGACGACGGCAGCGCCGGCGTCCTCGAGCGCGCGCGCGTTCGCCTCCTGGTGGCCGTGCGTCGCGCCCGCGAACGGGACGAGGAGCGAGGGACGCCCCGCCGCCGCGATCTCGGCGACCGTCATCGCGCCCGCGCGGGCGACGAGGAGGTCCGCGTCCGCGTAGGCCCTCGGCATGTCGTGGATGAACTCGACGCACGAGACGCTTTCCGACGGGAGCACATGTCTCGCGTACTCGGCCTCGACGTCCGCGGCCCGCCGGGCGCCCGCCTGATGAAGGACGGTGAACGCAGCGCCTGTCGCCGCGAGCCGGGCCACGGCTCCCGGAAGGATCCTGTTGAGAATGGCGGCTCCCTGACTCCCGCCCACCACGAGGATCCGCATCCGGTGTGGCGCCTGACGCCCCCCGAGCGTGGGAACTTCGAAGAACTCTCCTCTTACGGGGTTGCCGACCGCGACGCCGCCGAGACGCGCCGCGCCGGCGTCCGTCCCCGCCGCGACGCGCGTCGCAATCCGCGACAGAAGTCGGTTCGTGAGGCCGGGGACCGCGTTCTGCTCGTGGATGACGGTCGGGATGCGTCTCGCCCACGCGGTCGCGACGAGAGGTCCGGAGGCGTAGCCGCCGACGCCGACGACCGTCCGCGGTGCGTGCCGCGAGAGGATGCCGACCGAGTCCGCGAAAGCGAGCGGGAGCGAGAGCAGGCCCTCGAGGCGCGCCCTCGCTCCCTTGCCGACGAGGCCGCGCGCCCGGACGAACTCGAGCGGCCAGCCCGCGCGCGGGACGAGGTCCGTCTCGAGGCCGCGGCGCGTCCCGACGAAGACGATCGGCGTGTCGGGCCGGCGGCGCCGGATCTCGCCCGCGAGCGCGAGCGCGGGAAACACGTGGCCGCCGGTCCCGCCGCCCGCGATCAGAAACCCGCCCGTCGTCGGAGGAGCCGCTGCGGTCGTCATGACGCGTGCTGCGAGAGGTTGAGGAGGATCCCGACCGCGAGGAGGTCGGCCCAGAGCGCCGACCCGCCGTACGAGAGGAACGGCAGCGGGATTCCCTTGGTGGGGACGAGCGACAGGACGACCGAAATGTTGAGGAGGGCCTGGGCGACGATCATGACGGAGAGCCCGATCCCGAGAAGACGCCCGAACGAGTCCGGCGCGTTCACGGCGGCCCTCACGCCCCGCGCGAAGACGAGGCCGAAGAGCGCGAGGACGGCCACGCAGCCCACGAGCCCGAGCTCCTCGCCGACGATCGCGTAGATGAAGTCCGTGTACGGGTACGGGAGGAAGAAGAGCTTCTGCTTGCCCTCGCCGAGCCCGAGGCCCGTGAGACCGCCCGTCCCGACCGCGATGAGGGACTGGATCGCGTGGAAGCCCTTTCCGAGCGGGTCCGCTTCCGGGTGCAGGAAGGCCATGAGCCGGTCGCGGCGGTACTGGGCGGACCAGACCCAGGCCGAGAGCGTCGGCACGAGGAGGAGCGCAGAGCCGAGGAACCAGCGAAGCGGGAGTCCGGCGAAGAAGAGCATCGCGCCCGCGATCACGAAGAACGTGAAGGCCGTCCCGAAGTCGGGCTCGAGGAGAACGAGGCCTGCCGGCACGGCGACGACGCCGACCACCGGGAGGAGGGCGCGCGTCGGCAGGTGGATCTCGTTCTCGCGGCGCGACAGGATCGCCGCCACGGCGATCACGAGCGCGACCTTCGCGAATTCCGACGGCTGCACGGACATGAATCCGAGCGCGAGCCAGCGCCGCGCGCCGTTCACCGGGGCGCGGAAGAGGACTCCGACGAGGGCCGCGAGGCCTCCGACGGCGAGGAAACCGATGACCCGGACGTCGTTCAGGCGCCGGTAGTCGATCGACATCGCGCCGAACGCGAGGAGCCCTCCGACCGCGACCGCGATCGCCTGCTTGAAGACGAAGAAGTACGGGCCCGCGGGCGCGGACGACGACGGGAGGTAGACCTGCAGCGACGACGCGCTGTAGATCATGAGGAGGCCCGTCCCGGCGAGGAGGAGGACCGAGCCGAAGAGGAGGCGGTCCGAGGCCAGTTTCTTGGCCATCTAGCGCTCCTTCCCCGCGGGCTCGGGCAGTGCGCGGACGAGCGCCTCGAACACCTCGCCGCGGTGCTCGAAGTTCCGGAACTGGTCGAACGACGCGCACGCGGGCGAAAGGAGGACGGCGTCGCCCGGCGCGGCGCGCCGCGCGGCCTCCTCGACGGCCTTCTCGAGCGTGCCGGCCTCGACGAGGGGAACGCCCGGGACGGCGCCGAGCGCCTTCGCGATCGCGGGGGACGCCTTGCCGATCGCGAGCACGGTCTTCGCCTTCCTGGCGACGAGAGGCCCGAGGCGGCCGAAGTCGTCGCCCTTGTCCTTCCCGCCGAGAATCAGGTGGACGCGTGCGTCGGCGAAACCCTCGAGGCTCTTGAGCGTCGCGTCGACGTTCGTGCCCTTCGAGTCGTTCCACCACGTGACTCCCGAAAGGGTGCGGACGAGGACCGTGCGATGCGGGAGGCCGCGGAAGCCGCGGAGCGTCTCGACGGCGGCCTCCGGCGTCACGCCGAGCGGGAGCGTCGCCGCGAGCGCCGCGAGCGTGTTCTCGACGTTGTGCATCCCGGGGAGCGCGAGATCCGAGCGCTTCGCGACGACGCGCGGGCCCTTGCCGTTCACGTCCGCGAGGAAGAGGTCGTCCTTGAGCCACGCGCCGAGCGCCGGCTGTCCGGCGCGAGAGAACTCGAAGCGCCGCGCGCGCGGGCGGATGCGGGCCACGAGCGGGTCGTCGGCGTTCAGGACGGCGACCTGCGCCTCGCGCTGGTTCTCGAAGAGGCGCGCCTTCGCGGCGCCGTAGTCGTCCATCGACCGGTAGCGGTCGAGGTGGTCCGGCGTGAGGTTCAGGTGGACCGCGACGTCGGGCGCGAAACGCCGGATGCCCTCGAGCTGGAAGGACGAGAGCTCGACGACCCAGGTCCTCGGGACCGAGCCGTTGCCGTTCGCGCCGGACTTCGTCGCGAACGAGATCCAGGGCGTCCCGTAGTTCCCGCACGCGACCGCCGCGTGGCCCGCGGACTTCAGGAGCGCGGCCGCGAGCGCCGTCGTCGTGGACTTGCCGTTCGTGCCCGTGATCCCGACGACGACGCCGGGCAGGAGGCGCGAGGCGAGCTCGATCTCGGAGACGACCGGGACCGCGCGCGCGCGCGCCGCGTCGAAGACGGGCAGCGTGAGCGGGATGCCCGGCGACACGACGACGAGGTCGACGCCGTCGAGGAGCGAGACGGGGTGCCCGCCGAGCTCCCAGCGGACGCCCGGGAGCGCGGGCAGGTCGCCGAGCTCGGCGGCGCCCTTCGCGTCCGTCCCGACGACGGCGACGCCGCGCTCGGCGAGCGCCGTCACGGCGGCCCGTCCGGAGCGCGCGAGGCCGAAAACCGCCGCGGCGCGGATCTCGGGCAGGTCGGGTCCGACGTCGACGCTCATCGCAGCTTCAGCGATCCGAGCGCCACGAGCGCGAAGAGGATCGCGACGATCCAGAAACGGATGATGACCTTCGACTCCGCCCAGCCGAGGAGCTCGAAGTGGTGGTGGATCGGAGCCATGCGGAAGATCCGCTTGCCCGTCAATTTGAACGAGCCAACCTGCAGGATCACGGAGACCGCCTCGACGACGAAGAGACCTCCGACGAGGACGAGGAGGATCTCCTGCTTGATGAGAACGGCGACGGTCCCGAGCGCCGCGCCGAGGGCGAGGGAGCCCGTGTCGCCCATGAAAACTTCGGCCGGGTGCGCGTTGAACCAGAGGAAGCCGAGCGACGCCCCGACGATCGCCGCACAGAAGACGGCGAGCTCGCCCGTGCCGGGGACGTGCGGCACGAGAAGGTAGTTCGCCGCCTTCGCGTTGCCCGCGATGTACGCGAGGATCGCGAACGTCGCCGATGCAATGAGAGTGGCGCCGATCGCGAGCCCGTCGAGCCCGTCCGTGAGGTTGACGGCGTTGGACGAGCCGACGACGACGACGGCCGCGAAGAGCACGTAGAAGACGCCGAGGTCCGGGTGGACGTTCTTCAGGAAGGGGACGGAGAGGAGCGTCGCGTCCGTGCGCCCCTCGAAGAACCGGAGCGAGGCCCAGCCCACCGCGACGCCGATCACGGACTGGAGGAGGAGCTTCTGGCGGCCCGTGAGCCCGCGGTTCTCCCTGCGCGAGACCTTGCGCCAGTCGTCGCCGACGCCGATCGCCATCGCGAGGACCGTCGCGCCGAGCGCGACCCAGACGTAGCGGTTCGTCAGGTCCGCGAAGAAGAGCGTCGGGACGACGATCGCGAGGTTGATGAGGACGCCGCCCATCGTCGGCGTTCCCGCCTTCGCCTGGTGCGCCTTCGGCCCTTCCTGGCGGATCGACTGGCCGATCTGCCGCGAGCGCAGCCACCGGATGAGGCCGGGGCCGAGGAAGACCGCGAGGAGCAGCGCCATGAGGGCCGCGTTCGCCGCGCGAAACGTGATGTACCGGAAGACGCCGAGGACCGGCACCTTTCCGAAGAGCGGGTGGAGGAGCCACGGGATCATCGCGGCCCTCCGCCCTGGAGGATCTCGCGAAGGACGGCGCGGTCGTCGAACGGATGGGCGACGCCCGCGATCACCTGCTCGGTCTCGTGGCCCTTGCCCGCGACGAGGACGACGTCGCCCGGGCGCGCGCGGCGGAGCGCCTCGGCGATCGCGGCGCGGCGGTCCGCGAGCGCGACGGCGTCGGTCCCGGCGGGGATGCCAGCCAGGATCTCCGCGATGATCGCGTCGGGGCTTTCCGAGCGCGGGTTGTCGGACGTCACGACGACGTCGTCGGCGAGCTGTGCGGCGATGCGGCCCATGACGGGCCGCTTGGCCTTGTCGCGGTCGCCGCCGCAGCCGAAGACGACGTGGACGCGCCCGCCGCCCGCCTGCGCGAGCGGGCGGACCGTCTTCAGGACGCCTTCGAGCGCGGCCGGCTTGTGCGCGTAGTCGACGAGGACGGTCAGCCCGCGGCCGTTCTCGATGCGCTCGAGGCGGCCCGGGACGACCGCCACCGACGAGAGCGAAGACGCGATCTCGGAAGGCGAAAAGCCGAGCGCGATCCCGGTCGCCGCCGCCGCGAGGAGGTTCTCGGCGTTGGGCCGGCCGAGGAGAGGGGAATTTATGCTGAATTGGATTTCAGCTTGGCCTGTTCTTTCACGCTTCAGTGGGGCTTTCGTAGCGCTGTTGTTTTCTTCGAAGGTGAATGATCCGCGGGCCTCGACGTCGAGCCGGGTTCCCCCAGGGCCCAGCGTCGCGCGCCCGATCACCGTCGCGAAGAGGCCGGTCTCACCCGCGGCCGTAGCCGCGATCGCCACCGCCCCGCCCAGCGCCGCCGGGCGGGTGTGTTCCACGCCCTCTTCACCCTCTAAGAAGAAACCAACGACGCGATCGCCACTGAGTCTGCTCGCGAGTTTCCGGCCGTACGGATCGCCGAGGTTGACGACAGCCTTCCCGCTGGGCTTCAGGAGCCCGAAGAGGCGCGTCTTCGCCTCGAAGTAGTCGTCCATGTCGCGATGGAAGTCGAGATGCTCGTGCGAGAGGTTCAGGAAGAGCGCGGCGTCGAACGCGCAGCCGGCGAGGCGCTCGAGGACGAGCGCGTGCGACGAGCACTCGAGCGTCGCGGCCGTGCCGCCGTCCGCGACGAGCGCGCCGAGCATCGGCTGGAGCTCCGTCGCCTCCGGCGTCGTGTGCGGGGACGGGACCGCCGCCGCGTCGCCGCCCGCGCCGCGGTAGAAGATCGTCCCGTAGAGGCCGCGCTTCTCATGGCGCGCGCCGAGGAGGCGGTCCACGAGGAGCGCCGTCGTCGTCTTCCCGCTCGTCCCGGTGACGCCCACCGTCACGAGGCGCGTCGCCGGCCGCCCGGCGAGGAGCGCGGCCATGAGTCCGGCCGCGCGCCGGGGGTTCTCGACGGCAACGTACGGAACCGCGAGGCTCTCCGGCGCGGGCGGGAGACCGAGGGCCGCAACCGCGCCGCGCGCCACCGCATCCGCGACGAAGCGCCGCCCGTCCGATTGCAGCCCCGGAAACGCCGCGAACAGGCTGCCGGTCCTGACCGCGCGCGAGTCGTGCGTGATCGCGGCGACGTCCGGGTCGCCCGGCGCTCCCGCCGGTTCGTGCTCGAGCCCCGATGCGAGGGCGGAGAGCTTCACGGCATCGCTCCCTCGGAGGCGCGGGCCGGCGACGTCGAGAGGACGAGCGCGCACGACGTCCCGCGGGACGCGGGCGCGCCGGCCGGCGGGTCCTGCGAGACGACGAAGCCCGAGCCCTGGAGGCGGGCGGCGACGCCACGCATCGCGAGGAGGCGCACGGCGTCGCGCGCGGTCCGGCCGGTCAGGTCGGGGAGCGCGTCCTCGTCGGCCTCGGGTCCGCTGCGATTCGAGGCCGGGACGACGCCCGCGGCGGCGAGCTGCGCGCCGACGGACGCCGCGGCGGCGCCCGCCGAGAGGTCCGTGACGAGGATCGGCGAGCGCGCACCGTCGGGCCGCTGCGGCGGAACCCTCAGGAGACGCATGACCTCGGCGCCGATCTGCGAGAAGACCGGCGCCGCGACGTCGCCCCCGTACGTCTTGCCCTTCGGCTCGTCCACGACGACGGCGATCACGACGCGCGGAGCGTCGGCCGGCACGAATCCGATGAACGACGCGACGTACTTCTCCTTCGAGTACCCGGCGCCGGGGATCGCCTTCTGCGCGGTCCCCGTCTTCCCCGCGGCCGCGTATCCCGGAATGGCGGCTTCTTTTCCGGTTCCCATCTCGACGACCCTCGCGAGGAGACGTCGCATCTCGCGTGCCGTGCCCTCGGAGAGGACGCGCCTCGCTTCGGGCAGCGGCATGCTCCGGAACTCGGCAGATCCGCTCCGTTTCACTCCTTCGACGAGGTGGAGCGTCGGGAGCACGCCGCCGTTCGCGATCGCGGAGTACGCCCGCGCCATCTGGAGGACCGTGACGCCGATCTCCTGCCCGAAGGCCATCATCGGGAGGGAGAGCGCGCTCCACTGGCCGGTGTCTTTGAGAAGGCCGGCGGTCTCGCCTTCGAGCTCGATCCCCGTCTTTTCGCCGAAGCCGAAGCTCCGCATCGCCTTGTAGAAGGGGCCGCGCCCGAGACCGAGCGCGACGTGCGCGATCCCGATGTTCGAGGAGTGCGCGAGGATGTCCCCGATCGTGAGCGCGCTCCAGCCCTTGCCGCCATGCTCGTGGATCGTCGTCGTGCCGATCGTGAGGGTCCCGCCGCCGCAGTCGATCGGATCGTCGAGGCCGATCGTCCCGCCGTCGAGCGCGGCGCCCGCCGCCACGATCTTGAACGTGGAGCCGGGCTCGTAGGCGTCCGTGAGCGGGCGGCACTTGCGGGCCTCGGCGTCCGCCTCGCCGAACCGGTTGGGGTCGAATGCGGGCCACGACGCGAGCGCGAGGACGGCGCCGGTCGAGGGCTCGACGACGATCGCCGAGGCGCCGCGCGGGTGGACCTCGGCCGCCATGCGCTGGAGCTCGCGCTCGGCCGCGTGCTGGATCGGCGCGCGCAGGGTGAGCCGGAGCGACGTCCCCTCGATCCCCTCGGAGGGCGCGTCGCCGCCGCCCCGCATGCGCACCGCGTACGGCCGCTGGGCCGCGTCCTTCAGGAGGGTCACGCGGACGGGCCTGCCGCGCACCTCGGAGTCGTACCGGAACTCGAGCCCGCCGAGGCCTTTGTCGTCGGTGCCGACGTAACCGAGAACGGCAGCGGCGAGCGGCCCCTCGGGGTAGCGGCGCGTCGACTCGGGCACGAGCGCGACGCCAGGGAGGCGCCGCTCAGCCGAGAGCGCGCGCACGCGGTCCGCGGCTCCGTTCGAAACGCGCCGCGCGATCCACGCGAATTCCCGGTCCGGCGCCCCGAGCTTGCGCTGGAGGTCCTTCACGGGCAGCTTGAGGATCGGCGCGAGGAGGGCCGCTTCGCCCGCGGGGTCGACGACGTCCGACGGCGTCGCGTAAACCGAATCCGCGCGCGCGTTCACCGCGAGGAGCCTGCCGTCCGCGTCCTCGATCGTCCCGCGGCGCGGGGCGAGCTCGGCGATTCGTTCCTGCTGCTTGGCCGCACGGCGGGTGAACTCGGCGCGGCGGAGGACCTGCAGGTCGACGAGCCGCCCGAAGAGGCACAGGATCCACACGCCCGCGAAGCCCAGGAGGACGTACGCCCGGCGCGAGGGATCGGGGCGGCGGGGGGCGCTCAGGGCGCCTCCCGGCGCGCGGCGGGCGGCCGCGCAGGCGGAGGCGCCGGGGAGAGCGCCGCGTCCTTCACGAGCACGACCTGGTCGAGCGTCGGGGGCACGAGGCCGAGCGTCCGGCGGGAGATGTCTTCGACCCGCGAGAGCGCCGCCGCCTGGGCGCGGTCCATCTCGAGCTTGCGTTTCGTCTCGAGAAGAATCTCCCGCCGCTTGGCCACGGCGGCGAGCTGGTAGCCGAGCTCGACCGTCTTGACGTTCGCCCAGATCGCGACGAACAGGACGACGACGGGCGGCACGGCTGCGAGCGCGAGACCGAAGAGCTCGCGCGACCGGCGGCGATCACGCTCCCGGACCAGGTAGACGTTTTCGACGGGGCGGCGGACCGCGTTCGCGTAGGCCATGGGACGTTCCTACCGCGGCGGCGTCAGCGGGCCGGACTCCTCGGCAACGCGCTCGAGGACGCGGAGGCGCGCCGAACGGGCGCGCGGGTTCTCGCCGAGCTCGGCGAGCGTCGGGCGGACGGGTTTTTTCGTGACGAGCGCCATGACGCGGCGGCGCGAGCAGACGCAGACGGGGAACGAGGGCGGGCACGTGCAGCCCGCCGTGTGGCGCTGGAACGCGTGCTTGACGATGCGGTCCTCGAGTGAGTGGTACGAGAGCACCGAGAGCCGCGCGCCGAGCGCGAGACGCTCGACCGCGTCGTCGAGGAAGCGCTCGAGCTCCACGAGCTCGCGGTTCGTCGCGATGCGCAGCGCCTGAAAAACGCGCGTCGCCGGGTCCTTGTGCTTCTCGCGCCGGGGGCCGAGCGCCCGGAGGACGAGACGCCGCATCTCGCCGGTGGTCCGGATGGGAGCCGTCTCTCTCGCCTCCACGACCCGTCGCGCGATCGGTCCGGCCATGCGCTCTTCCCCCCATTCGCGGAAAATCCGCGTCAGTTCGTCCCGTGAGGCGGTCGCGACGATGTCCGCGGCCGTCGGGCCGTCCGGCCCCATCCGCATGTCGAGCGGACCGTCTTTCATGAACGAGAACCCCCGCTCCGGACGGTCGAGCTGCATCGACGAGACGCCCAGGTCCGCGAGGACGCCGTCCGCCCGGCGGATTCCCAGGGCGTCGAGGTGCGCCGCGAGGTCCTCGTGGCGGCCCTGGATCGTGACGAGCCGGTCCCCGAACCGCGCGAGGCGCTCTTTCGCGAGCGCGAGCGCGTCGGGGTCGCGGTCGATCCCGACGACGCGGACTTCGGGAGACGCCGCGAGCAGGGCCTCCGCGTGGCCGCCGAGCCCGAGGGTCGCGTCGACGAAGACGCCGCCGCGCTCCGGCCGGAGCGCCTCGACGACCTCACGAAGGAGGACGGGGAGATGACCCGCGCGCTCTCCTTCCATGCCGGACCGTCAGACGAGATGGCGTGCGAGTTCGTCGTAGTCCTCATCCGTGATCGTGGCCGTCTTGAGACTCTTGAGATGGCGGGCGCGGTCGACGAGGCGCAGGTGGTCCGTCTGGCCGAGGACGAGGGCGTCGCCCGAGAGGCCCGAGACCTCCCGCAGGAGCGAGGGCACGAGAAGGCGGCCCTGCGCGTCCATGCGGGCGGTCTGCCCGAACGTGTTGAAGCGTTCCTGGAACTTCGCCTTCGCGCGATGGATCGGCGGCATCGCGGCCAGCTTCTCCTCGAGGGCGTTCCAGACCGGCATCGGGAAGATCAGGACGTCGGCGCCCGAGATCGACGTGAGGAAGAACTCCGGGCCGAACGTCTCCTCGACGGGCTCGCGGAACACGCCCGGGACCTTGAAGCGGCCCTTCTCGTCCACGGTCGTCTCGGCGCTGCCACGGAGCCGGTCCATAATCCCCTTCGCAAAAAGCGCCGGCGGAGGCGGTGGCAGGCCCCGACGGCCCACCATTCACCACTACTGACCACTTTTTTCCACCACGAGTATCCGGCGGCCCCCGCGCGGGCGTCAAGAGAAATCCCGTCTCAGGAGCGGGTTGCATCCGGGGAGCTCCCGGTGGCCGGGTGGTACCCTCCCCGCCCGTGGCGCCGTCCTCCGCCTCCCCCGGCCGCGCGCCGGTCCTCGTCGCGTCCGAGACCGCACTCGCCTCGCTTCTCGTCCGTCTCGACGGCGACGGCGGCGCGCCCGTCGCGCTCGACACGGAGGCGGATTCCTTCCATCACTACTTCGAGAAGGTCTGCCTCGTGCAGGTCGGCCTCGGCGCGGAGGCGTTCCTCGCGGACCCGCTCGCGGGCATCGACCTCTCGCCGCTCTTCTCACGCCTCTCCGCGCGGCCGCTCCTCGCTCACGGGGCCGACTACGACCTGAGGCTCCTCTACCGCGGCTACGGCTTCCGCGCTTCGTCGCTCTTCGACACGATGATCGCGGCGCAGCTCGTCGGCGAGAAGGAGATCGGCCTCGCAGCGCTCCTCGCGGCACGCGTGGGCGTGACGCTCGACAAGGCGCACCAGCGCGCCGACTGGAGCGAGCGGCCCCTGTCGCCGTCGATGTCCGCGTACGCGGCCGCCGACGTCGTTCACCTTCCGGCTCTCGTCGCGTCCCTCACGAGCGACCTCGAGGCGAAAGGCCGGCTCTCCTGGCACGCCGAGGAGTGCGCGCGCCTCGCGCGGACGGCGTTCCCGGGCGAGCGCGCCGCCGGCTCCGAGGACGACTGGCGGATCAAAGGCTCGAACGGCGTGACGGACAAGGAACGCGCGTTCGTGCGCGCGCTCTGGGGCGTCCGCGAAGAGCGCGCCCGGGCGCTCGACCGTCCGCCCTTTCGCATCCTCACGAACGAACGGCTCCTCGCGGCCGCGAAGCTCGCGGCCGCGGGCGAGCGCGGCCTCGCGACGCTGTTTCCCGGCCCGCGGCCCCTCCCCGCGCCGTTCGCCGCTGCCCTGAAGACCGCGCTCGATGCGGCCGGCGCGCTCGAGCCCGGCGACTGGCCGAAGCCCCGCCGCGGCGAGCGCGCCGAGACGGACCCCGCACTCGAGCGGGAGGTCGACGCGCTCAAGAAGACGCGCGACGCAAGGGCCGTCGCGCTGGGCCTCGATCCCGGCGTCCTCGGATCCCGGGCGGCGCTCACGGCCGCGGCGCGCGTCAAGCGCGCCCACGGCCGCATGACGCCGGATCTCCTCGCGGAAGAAGCCGGCCTCTCGCGCTGGCGGGCCGAGCTCCTCGCGGGCTGAGCGCCCGCGGGCCCCCCCGGGTTCAGAGCCTCGGCTCAGAATCTCAGGATCAGGCCGCCGTACGCGTCGCCCTGGTTGAGATAGTTCGTCCCGTAGTAGTTGTAGCAGCCGTAGTACGGGCTGCAGGACGAATAGCCGCTGTTGGACGAGTTGATGTAGACGGGCATCCAGCGCGCGCCGAGCCGCAGACCGAAGTGATCGGCGAAGTAGTACTTGATGCCGCCGCCGACGCTGCCCGAGAAGCGCCAGAGTGTCGAGAACTCGGGCGACGGCGTCAGGAGCGTGACGCCGAGGAGGACGTCGAAGTAGAGGCGGGCCTTGTTGCTCGAGTCGCCGGACATCCACATGCCGCCGATCTGGAAGGTGTCGATGTTCAGGTGCGAGATCTTGTCGTCGAAGCCGATCGTGGCCGCGTTGAACTTCGCCTGGAGGATCGTGTCCTGGTGGCTCCAAAGCGCTTCCAAAGAGCCCCACGGCGTGATGACGTACTCGACGGAGAGTCCCCAGCTCATCGCGTTCGGAACGTCGACCTTTTCGAGATACGAGGTCACGGAGCTGGCCGTCGTGCCGCCCCACCGCCAGCCGACCGTCGGCGTGATCTCGAGGACCGGGTCGCGCGAGGCTTTCGTGGCGGGACCCGTCCCGACTCCGACGGCGCCGGCGTACTGGTCGATCGCGCTCGGGCCCGCCGTGAGCTCCACGCCGGGCGGCGGCGGCGGCGGCGTGTAGTACGCCTGCGCCTCGGGGTTCACCTTGATGACGGCTTCGCGCTTGAGTTTTTCGAGATACTCCGCGAGCTTTTTCTGGAACTGCGTGTCCTGTTCGCGCTTGAGAAGTTCGGCCTTCACGTCCGCGAACGGCTTGTAGGAAACCGGCATCTTGTCGAGGACCTTCACGAGGTGCCAGCCGAACTTCGTCTGGATCGGATCGGAGACGGCGCCGACCGGAAGCGAGAAGACGGCCTTGTCGATGTCGGCCGCGAGCTCGCCTTTCGCCACCAGACCGAGGTCGCCGCCCTTGCTCTTCGTGGCGCCGTCCGAGAAGTCCTTCACGACCGCCTCGAACTTCGCGCCGCTCTTCAGGAGATCCGAGGCCTGCTTCGCCTTCCGTGCTGCCGCCGCGTCGTCGTCGCCGTTCGAGATGAGGATCTCGGCGAGGTGCGCCTTCTCCGGAATCCTCCACGTCTCCTTCTCGCGCTCGTAGATGAGCCGGAGGGCGTCGTCCGACAGGTCGACCTTCGCCTGCACCTCGCGTCCGACGACGCGCTGAAGAGTCTGCGAGCGGCGGAGCTGGTCGCGGAGGCGCTCGATCGTGAGCCCGGAGGCGGCGAGGCTCTTCTCGAATTCCTCGTCGCTCTTGACGTTGTTCTGCTCCTTGAGCCGCTTGATCTGATCCTCGATCTCGGAGTCGGTCGTGATGAGGTCGAGCTCCTTGGCCCGGTCCTCGAGAAGGGCCTCGTTGACGAGCTCCTCCATGACGCTCTTCTTGAACTCCTCGAGCCGGGCGGGCGGGGGCGCCCCGTTCTCGCGGATGTTCTGCTCGATCCGGGAGTCGAACTGGCTCTGCGTGATGATCTTGGAGTTCACGTGGATCAGGATCCGGTTCACGACCTCGCTTGCCGCGAGCGGATTTGCCGGAGCGAAGGCGGCGAGGGCAGCCATTACGGCGGCCGCCGCGCCGAGCGGTCTGAAAAGTGGCCGAAGTGTCGTCACGGAGCCGGAGTCTAGCGAAATCCGGGCCGGGCCCCTTTCAGCGGGTCGCGGCCCTCGGATTCGTCCCGACGTACGGGAACGGGAGATGGTCCTCGAGGATGGCAACCGGGAACGACGCCCGCGCTTCGGCGATCGTGTCTTCGACGGCCTTTGCGCTGAGCTCCTCGGCGAGCGAGATGCGAAGGCCCGCCCGCGCCTCCTCGAACGTGATGTCCCGGCCATCGAGGCGCTCCTCGACCCGGAAGACGTGAAAGCCGTGCGGCGCCGGAAGGACGCCGCTCGTCCCGCCCGCGGGAAGACCCCAGATCGCCTTCTCGAATTCCCGCGGGAGGTCCGATCGGCCGAGAAGGCCGAGGGAGCCGCCGGACGCCGCGTTCGGCGCCGCGCTCGAGGCACGCGACACGTCGATCCAGGCCGCTCCGTCCTTCAGCTTCTTCAGGGCCGCGTCCGCGGCCTCGCGCGTCGGGAAGAGGAGCTGCGAGAGCCTCACGAGGGCGGGGCGCCGGTAACGGTCCGGGTGAGCGTCGAACTCCTTCCTGAGGTCCGCGTCCGTGATCGCCTCGAGGCCAGCGCGGCGCGCGAGATAGGCCCGGCGGCGCTCGGCGGGCAGCGCGCCCTGCGCGGGCGGCCGCGCGGCGGCCACGGCGCGGTCGAGGAGGATCTCCTCGAGGTACTGGTCGAGCAGGCTCGAGAGGACGCGCGGCGAGACGTTCTTCGGGTCCTCGCCCGCGGCGTTTCGCGCGGACGCGAAAAACTCCTCGAGCGTGACGCGCCGGTCGCCGACCGTCGCGACGACGGACGGGCCGGCGGCGCCGGACCGTCCGTTACGCGCGCAGCCCGCCGCGGCGAGGAGGACGAAGGCGACAGTCGCCGCCCGCCTCACGACGGTCTCCGGGCGAGGGACGCGAGGACGTCGCGCGCGCGCGCCGCAAGGCCGTCGGGCGGCGCTCCGGCGAACGCCTTCGGAAGGCGGAACGCGTCCGGCCCCGCGGCCGCGAGCGTCCCGGCCCTGAGGAGGTCGAGAACCTTCGCGGGGTCGAGGGAGTGGTCCTTCTCGAGCGTCGCCGCGAGCTCGTCGCCGCGCCGCTGGAGGGCCTTCACGCCGAGGGAGCGCGCGAGGAGGCGCAGCCGCGCGAGCTCGAGGAGCGAGCGGAACGCGGACGGCGCCGCGCCGTACCGGTCCTCGGCCGCGGCGGCCTCACGCGCGAGCGTGTCCTCGTCGGGGGCGCCCGCGACCCTCTTGTAGAGCGCCATCCGGAGGCTCTCCTCGGGGATCCACGAGGCGGGAAGAGCGAGCGGCACGCCGAGCTGGAGCGTCACGTCCCGGGTTTCCGGCACCGCCTCGCCCTTCATCTCGGCCATCGCCTCCTCGAGGAGGTTCACGTACGTCTCGAAGCCGACGGACTCGATGTGGCCCGACTGCTCGCCGCCGAGGACGTTTCCCGCGCCGCGGATCTCGAGGTCCTTGGCCGCGATCCGGAAGCCCGCGCCGAGGTCCGAGAACTCCTGGATCGCCCGGAGCCGCCGCCGCGCGTCGTCCGAGAGCGGCATGCCAGGCGGGACGAGCAGCCAGCAGGAAGCGGCCTTGTCGCTCCGGCCCACGCGTCCGCGCAGCTGGTAGAGCTGGGAGAGGCCGTAGAGGTCCGCGCGGTCGATGAGCATCGTGTTTGCCGAGGGGATGTCGAGGCCATTCTCGACGATCGTCGTCGCGAGGAGAAGGTCGGCGGCGCGCGTCACGAACGCGCGCATGGCGCGCTCGAGCTCGCCCTCGGACATCTGGCCGTGGGCGCTCACGACCTTCACGTCCGGGACGAGGGCCTGGAGCCTCTCGCGCCACGCCCCGAGCGACTCGATCCGGTTGTGGACGACGTAGACCTGTCCTCCCCGGTCGACCTCGGCGCGGATCGCCTCGCGGACCACGGCGTCGTCCGTCGCGACGACGTGCGTGTCGATCGCGAGGCGGTCCTTCGGCGGCGTCTCGATGACGGAGAGGTCGCGGATCCCCGCGAGCGAGAGATGGAGGGAGCGCGGGATCGGCGTCGCGGACATCGCGAGAACGTCGACGGAGGCGCGCCACTCCTTGATCCGCTCCTTCTGGGCGACGCCGAAGCGCTGTTCCTCGTCGACGACGAGGAGGCCGAGGTCCTTGAACTTCACGTCCTTCGAAAGAACCCGGTGCGTCCCGATGACGACGTCAAGCGTGCCCTCGGCGAGGCGCCTCAGCACCTCCTGCTGCTCTTCCTTCGAGCGGAAGCGCGAGAGGAGGTCGAGCGAGACCGGAAACGCCGCGAACCGGCGTTTGAGCGTCCGGAAGTGCTGGTCCGCGAGGATCGTCGTCGGCGCGAGGAGCGCCGCCTGCTTGCCGTCGAGGACGCACTTGAAGACGGCGCGCATCGCGACCTCCGTCTTGCCGTATCCCACGTCGCCGCAGAGGAGGCGGTCCATGGGCTTGTCGGACTCCATGTCGCGCTTCACGTCGCGGATCGCGGCGGCCTGGTCTGGCGTCTCCGTGTATTCGAACGCGTCCTCGAACTCCTTCTGCCACGGCGAGTCCTTCGAGAACGCGTGCCCGGGCGCCGCGGCGCGCCGCGCGTAGAGCTTGAGGAGCTGCTCCGCGATGTCCTTGACGGCCTTTCTCACGGAGGACTTCCGCCTCTCCCAGCCGGCGCTCCCGAGCCGGTCGAGCGCGGGCGACGGCCCGTCGCCCGCCGAGGCGTACTTCTGGATGAGGTCGAGCCTCTCGACGGGCACGAGGAGCTTCGCGTCGCCCGCGTAGCGGAGGTCGACCATCTCGCGCACGGCGCCGGCGTCGTCGATCGAAGCGAGGCCCGCGAAACGCCCGAGGCCGTAGTCGCGGTGCACGACGATGTCGCCGACGTTCAGGTCGCGAAGGTCCGAGAGGAACGCCTCGGAGGCCGACTTCCGCCGCGGGGCCGCCGTGCGCGGCTCGCCGAAGAGGTCCGTCGCCGTGAGGACGAGGAGGCCCGCGGCCCGGAACTGGAACCCGGCCCGCGGGCCGCCCGAGACGATGCGGCACGCGCCCGGCGCGAGCGGCGACGACGCGTCCGAATCCCCGCCCTGGTGGTCGACGTCGTACTCGGCGAGCAGGCGCTCGATGTGCTCCCTTTCGCCCTTCGACTGGGCCGCGAGGACGACGGCAAGACCGTCCCGGCGCGCCCGCGCGATCTCTTTCGGCGCATCCGGAAGGCGGTCCTCGAAGGACAGGACGGACTCGGCCCCGATCGCGACCGCTTCGCCCGCAGGCACCGCGGGCGCGAGCGCGACGAGCGTGCGGGCCCCCACCTCCGCCGCGAGGCGGTCCGCGTCGCCCGCGAGGCGCGTCGGGTCCGGAGCGACGCGGCCGGCGGCGCGCGCCTTTTCGTAGTCGAGCGAGAGGACGTCCGCCGCGCGTGCGAGCTCGGAGGCGACGGCGTCGGCGTCGTCGACCGCGACGACGAACGCGGCCGCGTGGTCGAGGACGTGGGCCGCGTCGCCGCCGTCGAGAAGCGGCAGGATCTCCTCGAGGCCGTCGTTCTTCCGGGCGAGGTCGAGGTCGCGCGGGACGGGAGGGTCGTCGTCGGCCGTCCGGCAGGCCGCGAGGACCCGCTGTGCCGCCTCGCGCGTCGCGCGGGTGTCCGGCGTCAGAGCCATCGGCGGCAGCGCGACGGCGGAGAGCGAGCCCGTGGAGCGCTGCGTGTCCGGGTCGAACGAGCGGAGCGAAGCGACGGCGTTCAGGTCGAATTCGATCCGGACGGGCTCGTCGCGGTCCGGCGGGAAGACGTCGACGAGGCCGCCGCGCACCGCGACGTCGCCCGTCTCCGCCACGAGGTCCACGCGCACGTAGCCCTCCGCGAGGAGCCCCTCGACGAGGCGCGCGGGCGGGACCTCGTCGCCCGGCGCCACGCGGCGCGTCCGTTTCGCGAGATCCGCCGGCCGCGGGAGCGCGCGCAGGAGGGCGCGAGCGGGGACCACGAGGATGGAGACTTCCCCGGAGGCGAGCCGCTGGAGCGTCCCGAACTCGTCGCGCCGGACCTTGAGGGACGGCGCGATTCCCTGGTAAGGCGAGAGCGCGGGGGCCGGGAAGAGCGCGACGCGCGGGGCGCCGAGGACGGAGGCGGCGTCGCGCGCGAACGAGGCTGCGTCGCGCTCGTGGGCGAAGACGACGGCCCACTTCAGGCCGAACGGGCCGCCGGCAGCCTCGAGAAGGTACGGCAGGAGGCCGGGAGGCGCGCCCGTGAGGGACACCGCTCCCGTCGACGTCCCGAGGACCCCCGCCTCGATCCGCCCGGCAAGACGCGTCACCGCGGGTGCGGCGGCGACCGTCCGGATGAGCGGATCCCCCCGCCCCGGCACGGCCGGATTATGGGCCCCGGCCCGGAATGCGACTGCGAACCCTTCGCAACCTGTTGCGAATGAGTGTCTCCGACTGGACGGAGGGCTCTCGCTAGTCACTTTGCTTCATTGACCCCCCCACCCCTGCAGGGCACCGTGCACCCGGAGGCTCGCGTGATCACCGGCCGTGACGGGCTCATTTCAGGCGCCTTGTTCATCCTCCTGGTCGGCGCGCCTCTCGCCGCCGATCAGAAGGACGAGGTGGAGACCTGTCTGTCCTGCCACGGCGACAAGGATGCGTCCTTCAAGCTGCCCGACGGCTCGACGCAATCGGTCTACGTCGACGCCGCGCAGTTTGCCGGGTCCGTCCACGGGACGAAAATCTCGTGCACGGGCTGCCACCCCGCGCAGACCGAGATCCCGCACCCCGAAGTGAAGGCGAGGACGAAGGCCGAGTTCTCCGGCTCGTTCCGCGACCTTTGCAAGGCCTGCCACTTCGAAAACTACACGAAGGCGCTCGACGGCGTTCACTTCGCGGTCATCCAGAAGGGCGGCTCCGCGCCGTTCTGCACGGACTGTCACGGCGCGCACGACATCTCGAAGCCCGATTCCCCGCGCACGAAGGTCTCGGACACCTGCGGAGCCTGCCACTCCGACATCGCGGAGGTCTTCGGGAAGAGCGTCCACGGCCTCGCGCTCGCCGCGGGCAACCAGGACGTCCCCGTGTGCGTCGACTGCCACAGGGCCCACGACATCGCGGACCCGAAGACGACGTCCTGGCGCCTCAAGACCGTGGACGCGTGCGCGAAGTGCCACACGAACAAGGCCGTCATGAAGAAGTACGGCCTCTCGACGGACGTCGTGCAGACCTACCTGAACGACTTCCACGGGATGAGCGCCTCGCTCGCGAGCTCGGGCGCCGCGCCGCGCGCCATCACGGCGCTGTGCATCGACTGCCACGGGACGCACGACATCACGAAGGTGAAGGACGGCAACTCGCAGGTCCTCCAGGCGAACCTCCAGAAGACCTGCGCGAAGTGCCACCCCGGCGCGCCGAAGAACTTCACGGGCGCGTGGCTCTCGCACTACCAGCCGAGCCCGAAGCGGGCGCCGCTCGTCTGGGCGGTCGCCGTGTTCTACAAGATCTTCATCCCCTTCCTGATCGGAGGGCTGGTGCTGCAGATCCTCCTGCACCTCTGGCGCGTCATGGTGAACCGATGACCGAATACGCGGTCCGATTCTCGAAGAAGCAGCGCATCGAGCACTTCGTCGTCATGACGACGTTCGTGCTCCTCGCCCTCACCGGGTTCCCGCAGAAGTTCTACGGGGCCGGGCTCTCGCGCTTCCTCGTGAGACTCTTCGGCGGGCTCGACGGAGCGCGCCTCGTCCATCGGGTCTCGGGGTTCCTGTTTGCGGCCCTCACGTTCTTCCACCTCTCGGCCGCCACGCTCTCGACGCTGCAGAACAAGATGAAGATGACGCTGGTCCCCGACCAGCAGGACTTCAAGGACGCCGTCCAGCAGCTGCGCTATTACCTCGGGCTCGCGGACACCGAGGCGAAGTTCGACCGCTTCGACTACCGGCAGAAGTTCGAGTACTGGGGCCTCGTCCTCGGAGGCCTCGTGATGATCTCCACGGGCTTCATCCTCTACTTCCCGATGCTCGTCGCGCGGTTCCTCCCCGGCGAGCTCATCCCGATGGCGAAGGTCGCGCACAGCAACGAGGGGCTCATGGCCTTCCTCGTCGTGATCACCTGGCACATCTACAACGCCCACCTGGCGCCCGGCATCTTCCCGTTCGACCCCGCCATCTTCACCGGAAAGATCCCCCTCGAACGCCTGAAGCACGAACACCGGCGCGAGTACGACCGCCTCTTCGGCCCGGACGTCAAAGCCGCCGAAGCCGCCGAAGCTCCCGCGCCGGAGAAACCCGCTCCGGCGGATGCCTGACGCCGCGGCCTCTCCGCGGAGGCGGCCCTTCAGCCGCCACGGTCTGCAAAGGCGGGCGGTCGTCCTCGCCCTCGTCGGGATGCTCGTCCCGATCGCGATCCTCGCCGAGCTCGTGAGACGGGGCTTCGAGGACGAGGGCCGACGCCTCGTGAGGGAGCGCGAGACGCTCGCGCGCTCCGTCGCGGTCGGGATCGAGATGACGGTTTCCGGGCCCGGGTTCACCGATCCTGCGATGCGTGAAGCGCGCGCCGGCCTCGTCCTCCGCGCGTTCCGCGAGGAGCACGCGCTCGCCGTCGAGCTTCTCGACGCGGACGGCCGCATCCTCGCGGCGAGCGCGAAGATCCCGGTGTCCTCCGACGACGTCTCGGCTTCGGCCCCGGTCGCTTCGACTCCCTGGCGCGTGCGCGTCCGCCAGCCCCGCGCGGAGGCTTTCGCCGAGGAGAGCGCCCTGAAGAGCTGGTTCGCCTTCCTGACTCCCCTGTTCCTCGTCGTCGCCGGGCTGTTTGCCTGGGGCGCGGCACGCAGCGTGCGACGGCCGCTCGGAGCCCTCACCGAGTCCGCCGAGCGACTCGCGGCGGGCGACCTCTCGCTCCCCGTGCCGCTTCCGCCCGAAGACGCGGGCCGCGACGACGAAACGGGACGTCTCGCGCGGGCGTTCGAGACGATGCGCGTCGCGCTCGCGGCTTCGATGGACGACGTCAGGCAGGCGAATGCGACGCTCGAGCGCCGCGTCGCCGCGCGCACGGCCGAGCTCCAGAAACTGTACGCGGAGCTCAAGGACCGCGACGCCCGGCGCGCCGAGCTCGTGAGGAAGCTCCTCTCCGCGCAGGAGGACGAGCGCCGCCGGATCGCGCGCGAGCTGCACGACGAGACGTGCCAGACCGTCACCGCGCTCGCCGTCGGCCTCGACACCGTCCGCCGCGCGGCTTCTCCGGAAGAGGCGAGCGCAAAGCTCGAGGACGCGCGCGCGCTCGCGTCGCGCACGCTCGACGGCCTCCACCGCGTCATCTTCGACCTCAGGCCGTCCGTCCTCGACGACCTCGGGCTCGCGTCGGCGGTCCGCTGGTGGGCCGACCGGCACCTCGCGCCGGCCGGGATCATGGCCCGCCTCGAGATCGAGAACCTCGAGGACCGCCTTCCGCCCACGGTCGAGATCCCCGTCTTCCGCGCCGTCCAGGAGGCTCTCACGAACGTCGTGCGCCACTCGGGCGCGAAGACGGTCCTCGTCCAGATGTCGCGCGAGGGCGGAAAGCTCTCCGTGGACATCGAGGACGACGGACAGGGCTTCACGCCGGAGGACGTCGCAACGCCTTCGGAGACCGGTCAGGGGCTCGGCCTTCTCGGAATGCGCGAGCGGATCGAGATCCTCGGCGGTACTCTCACGCTGGACTCGTCGCCCGGCGCCGGAACGCACGTCGCGTTCGCCGTGCCCGTGCCCAGGGAGGGACCCGTCTGATGGCGCGCATCCGGGTCGTGATCGCCGACGATCACGCGATCCTCCGCGAGGGGATCCGCGCGCTCCTGAAGACGGCCGAGGACATCGAGGTCGTCGGCGAAGCCGCCGACGGGCTCGAGGCGATCGAGGCCTGCCGCAACTTCGGTCCGGACGTCATCCTGATGGACATCGCGATGCCCGGCCTCGGCGGCCTCGAGGCGTCGCTCGAGATCCGGAAGGTCAGCCCGCACACGCGCGTCCTCGTCCTGACGCAGTACGAGGACCGCGAGTACGTCTCGCGCTTCCTGAAGGCCGGCGCCGCCGGCTACGTCCTCAAGAGGGCCGCGGGCACCGAGCTCGTGTCGGCGATCCGGGGCGTCGCGCGCGGTGGCCTCGTCCTCGACCCGTCGATCGCACGCGACGCGATGCGCGAGGACGCGCCCGCCGGCGGGGCCGCCGGCGGGGATCCGTACGACCTCCTCACGGACCGCGAGAAGCAGGTCCTCAAGCTCGTCGCCGAGGGCAAGGCGAACAAGGAGGTCGCGGCCCTCCTCGACATCGCCGTGAAGACCGCGATGTCGCATCGCGAGCACGTCATGGAGAAGCTCGGCGTCCACGGCCGGACGGAGCTCATCCGCTTCGCGCTGCGGCGCGGGATCATCCAGGGCTAGGATGCCTCCCCATGGAGGGGAGCATGCCCGAAGGCCCGGAGGTCGAGACCGAGAAGCTCCACGAGGCGATCCAGGAAGAGCTCGAGCACGACGGCGGCGGGTTCCTGAAACGGATCGCGCTCACGACCGCGATCCTCGCGGCGCTCGCCGCGATCGCGTCCCTGAAGGCGGGCGCGACGGTGAACGAGGCGCTCGTCCTCAAGACGGAGGCGACGCGCCTGCAGGCCGAGGCGTCCGACCAGTGGGCGTACTACCAGGCCAAGGGCCTCAAGGCGGCTGTCCAGGAGGCATCCTCCACGTCGTGGACCGCCATGGGGAAGGAGCCTCCGGCGAAGTACGTCGAGGACCAGAAACGCTACAAGGACGACCAGACCGAGATCCGGAAGAAGGCCGAGGAGAAAGAGCACGCGCGCGACGAGAAGTCGGCCGAGGCCGACCACCTCCTGCACCGCCACCACGGCTTCGCGACGACGGTCGCGTTTTTCCAGATCTCGATCGCGCTCGGCGCGGTCGCCGCGCTCACGCGCAACCGGCTCGTCTGGTTCGGCTCCCTCGGCTTCGGCCTCGTCGGGCTCGCGTTCTTCGCGCGCGCCTTCCTCGGCTGAGTCCGCGCACGCCGCGTCACGGGAGCGCGACCGGCGTAATGCCTCCCTCCGAGACCGAGAACGTCGTCCCGCCTCCGCCGTCGAGCGTGAGAACGTAGCTCCCCGGCGCGAGGTTCGTGAGCCGGCGGAAGCCCTTCACCCCGGTCGGGTCCGCCGCGATCGACAGGCGCCCGTCCGTCGCAAAGGGCGTGTAGGGATACGGCAGGCCGCCGGATTGCAGCGTGCCGCGCATGATCCCGGCCACGAAGGACTTCGGGCCGACCGTGATGTCCGCGGCGCCGCCCGGCGTGAGCGTGACGGGAAGCGTCTGCGACGGCACGGACACGCTCGGGATGTAGATCGTGGAGTAGCCGCTCGCGCTCACGTAGAGCGAGTACGAACCCGGCTTGAGAGACGTGATCTCGCCGATCCCGTTCGAGTCGAGCGCGATCGAGCCGCCGAAGACGACGGCGCGCGCCCCGTTCAGGACGCGCACGTTCACGCCGCTCATCGGGACGCCCACGATCCCGTCCCGCGCCTGGATCTCGATGCCCTGGCCTCGGGTGAGCTCGATCGTCAGGTTCTCGCTCGACCCGTCGTCCGCCGCCGTGATCTGGCGGTTGTCGAACTGGTAGTCCGTCTTCGACGTGTTCATCGTGTACGCCTGCGGCGCGATGCTCGCGAACTGAAACCGGCCCGTCGAGTCCGTCTGGGTCATCCGCTGGCCGCCGCCCGCTCCCCCTCCGCCCGCCGGCGGCGAAAGAGCGACCGTCACGTCCTGAAGGGGCTGCTTCGTATCCGCGTCCGTCACGATCCCCGAAACCGTCCCCATCGGAAACGCGAGATCGAGGTTCTGGTCGCCCGTGAGCGACACGGTCTGCCGGACGACGGACGCGACGCCGCCCGAGAGCGGGCTCGTCGAGGCCGAGACGGCGTACGCGCCTTCCTGAAGGCCCTGGAGCGAGTAGGCGCCGGAGTCGTCCGTCGTCGTCGCCGCCTGCCGGCCGCCTCCGCCCTGGAGGTTCGCGTTGACCATCGCGTTCGCGACGGGCGTTCCCCCCTGCGTCACGTGCCCGGACAGCGTGAACCCGATGTTGAAGACGATGTCGGCCTGCAGAACGGGCACGTCGGCGCTCGCGACGACCTGCTGCGTCGTCGAGCGCGACGTCCCCGAGCCGTCCGTCGCCGTCGCGCGGAGCGTGACGGGCCCGACGGGCACGCCCGGGATCTGGTAAGAGCCGTCCGCGCCGACCTTCGTCGTCGCGACGAACGACTGGACTCCCGTCGCCGCGACCGTGGTCCCGTTCTTCCAGCCGTCCGGGAGGCCGCTCACGGCGCCCTGGACCGTCACGCCGGACGAAAGCGAGAGGACGAGGTCGTTCCGCGCGTCTCCCGATTGCAACGCGACGTCCACGAGGTTGCTCGACTGTCCGTTCAGGCCGGCGGACACGCTGTAGAGGCCTGGGGCGAGGTGGTCGAACGTGAAGCGGCCCGTGGCGTCCGTCGTCGTCGACTGCGTGCCGCCGAGGATGCGGCCGAATCCGGTCTCCCCGGCGCCCGCGATCATGACGTTCGCCCCGGAGACCGGCTGGTTGCCGGAGGCGACGACGCCGCCCACGGAGCCGCCCGACGCGAGCTTGATCTCGACGTGGCCGCCGGTCTCCGTGACCGTGGCAACCTCGCTGCCGTCCGAGTAGTCCGGGTTCTTCGCCGTGACTTTCACGCGGCCCGCCGCGACTCCCTCGATCGTGAACGCCCCTTCGGCGTCCGTCGTGATCTCGTCCGCCGTGTCGAGCCCTCCGAGCGGGCCGCCCCGGCCGAGCATGCCGCCCGGCCCGCCCGTCCCTCCGCCGGCTGCGTCCCAGGTCACCGTCGCGTTCGCGACCGGCCGCCCCGTCTTCGCGTCCGTGACGAGGCCCTTGAGGACGACGCCCGGCGTGGCCCGCACCTCGACGCCGTCCTTCGTCCCGCCCTCTTCGACCGTGAGGCTCGAGACGCGGGCCGTCTGATAACCCTTCCCTTCCAGGATCAGCGTCCACGTCCCCGCGGGCACGTCCTCCAGCGCGAAGGCGCCGTCCTCGGTCTGGAAGGCGCGCTTGACGCCGATTCCCGTCGAGGCGCCCACGCCGCGCGCGACGATCCGGATGATCGCGCCGCCGCCGCGGTCGGGCTCGTACGAGACCGAGAAATTCTTCAAGGGCTGGCCGGTCGCCGCGTCGAGCGCGACGCCCGCGATGCGCCCCGTTCCGGCGACGAGGAGGTCGGCGCCGGCGGCCGGCGCGACGACGCCGCGCTTCGGCGACCCGATGCCGGCCCCGCCGAGCGCCGTGAGGTCGTAGGCCTGACCCGGCTTGAGACCGTCGATGAAGAAGGCGCCGTCCGGGCCGGTCGGGCTGTCGGTGCCGATGGCGTTGAGGAGGCCGCCCGGTCCCCCGCCGCCCGGCCCGCCTCCGCCGCGTCCGCCTCGCCCGCCCCCGGCCGCGGCGCCCGCGCGCACGAGGAAGCCCTCGGCGCCGTCGCCGTTCCTGCGCCGGACGGCGCCCGAGATGCTCGCGCCGGGCCCGAGCGCGACGAGAACGGGCTCGGCGCCCTGCTCCGTCACCTTGACGGGATCCACGCGCTCGGTCGCGTAGCCCGGCTTCTTCAGGACGAGCGCGTATTCGCCGGCCGACATCCCCTTGATCGCGAACGCGCCGTCCGCGCCGGTCTTCGTCTTCGGGCGCGCGCTCGGACCGCCGAGGCGCATGAAGTTCATCGAAGCTCCCGCGACTCCGCCGCGGAAGTTCGCCGACGGGTCGACCTCCACCTCGACGTCCGGGACCGGTTTCTCGGCTGCGTCCTTCACGATCCCGGTGATCGTCGCGCCGCGCTTCAGGGTCACGACGACGCCGCTCTTCGTCCCGCCCGGCGGAAGCGACAGGCCCGCGACCGTCGCGCGCTCGAAGTCCGCGTGGCTCACGAAGAGCCGCTGGTTGTCGCCCGGCGCGAGGCGCGGCGCCGTGAACGTGCCGTCGGGTCTCGTCCGGAACGCCGTGACCTCGGTTCCGACGCGCAGGATGCGCCGCAGGCCCGCGATCGCGTTCTCGCCGCCGCGCGTCAGCGTGCCGCGCGCCGCCGCCACGGGGGCGCCGCTCTCGTCGACGACCTTTCCGGTCATCGTCGCGCCCGGCGTGAGCGCGATGTCGAATCTCTTCGCCTCGCCGGGGGCGAGCGCGAGCGCGGCGTGGACCCACGGCACGTGCCGCGCCTCGTCCACCGAAAGCCGGTACGACTCGGCGGGCAGGCCCCTGAGCGCGTAAGACCCGTCGGGCGCCGTGCGCACGAGGCGCGCGAACGCGTTGCCTTTGAGGAGGACCTTCGCGCGCGGGACGGGCCGGCTCGTCTTGTCTTCGACGACCTTGCCGGCGAGCGAAGAGGGCGCCGCGAGCGAGACGGTCAGCACGCGGCCTTCGGGCATCGGAAGCTTCACGTCCGGCTTCGCGGCCCAGCCCGAGTCGCCGGCGTCCACGACGAGAGACCCGCGCCCGTCCGGCGCGTTCGGGATCGAGAAACCGCCCTCGGCGTCCGTCAGGACCCACCGCGTCGTCGCCTTGACTCCCTCGAAGCGCACGAGCGCCCCCGCGACGGCGTGCTTGCCCGCGTCGCGGACGACGCCCGCGAGCGGGAACCCCGCGGAGAGCGCGATCGGCTTCGCGATCGCACCCGTGCGCAGGCCCGAGGCGACCGCCGGCGCGAGGCCGTCCTTCCTCACGGTGATCCGGTTGCCCGCCGCGCTCGCCTCGTCGAAGTGGAAGGTGCCGTCGGCGGCCGTGACGACCGTGCGCGTGAGCGCGCGGAAGTCCGGGTCGAGAGGTCCTCCTCCGGCCGGCTCGAGCAGGACTTCGGCGCCGGCGAGCGGCGCGCCCGACGCGTCCACGGCGGCTCCCGAGATCTTCCCCGCGAGAGCGAGGAGGTGCTCGCCAAGGTCTTCCGTCTCCGAGACGTCGTAGACGTTCTCGAAGAGGACCGGGACGATGCCCGCTCCCTCCGCCTTCACGCGGAAGAGCTTCTCCTTCCCGGGCTCGGCCGGGACCGCGAGCGCGAAGGAGCCATCGGCGCCCGTCGTCGCGGTCGCGAAGGGTTGCGGCGCGGCCGCCCCCGTCGCCTTCGCCTCGCGCCTCGCCTCCTCGCCCGGCGTCTCCCAGGGGACTGCGGACACGGTGACGCCGGAGGCGGGCCGGTCGCTCTTGTCGGAGACGAGAAGCCGGCCGCGGATCTCGCCGGCCGCCGCTGGGAGCGCCAGGACGAAAGAGATGAGGAGAGCGAGGCGGCCGGGCGCGAACGTTCTCAAGGAAGGACCTCCACGACGAATTGACGCTGCGGGGGACGGTCGCCCGTCGCCGTGCAATCCCGCCGCCAGCCGGAGGCTACGCCCGGCGCGCACCGAACCCGCATCCCGGTGAGACGCAGGCAGACCCCGGGAGGTTGCGCGGCCAGAGCGCGGTTTTCGCCGCAAATCCCGCTATCCTCGCGGCGTGAAGACTACCGGCCGTCCCTCCGCCCGCCGCACCGCGAACCGTCTTCCCGCGATCGCGCTCCTTGCGTCCCTGGCCTTCGCGCCGCCAGCCCGCGCGGGCCTCAGGTTCCAGCAGGTCCCGACGCTCCCCGGCGCCACGGCGAACGCGCTCGCCTCCGACGGCGTGAGCGTCTGGGCCGGGACGCCGAATGGCCTCTGGGTCCTCACGTCCGGCGCGTGGGCGCCCATCGGCCTCGCGGGACACGCGGTCACCTCCCTCGCGTTCGCCGGGGCGGTCTACGCCGCGGACGGAACCGGCGTCTTCAGCAACGTGCTCGTCTGCACGCCGCCCGGGCCCTCGCCGTGCTGGTCGCCCGAGCCTCTTCCCCCGGGCGTCACCCAGGCGCGCGCTCTCGCGACGGACGGCTCCAGCCTCTGGGCGGCCGGCGTCGGCGTGGCGAAAAAGAACGGCGGGACGTGGACGGCGCTCGCGAACCCCGGTGGCGCCGTCTTCTCGGCGGCGGTCTGGAACGGCGACCTCGTCGCCGGGATGCGCGGCAACGTCGCTCGGTACGCGGGCTCCTCGGTCTCGTTCCTCTCGGCCGGGATGCCCGTCACGGCGAACGTGCAGGCGCTCGCGTCCGTGAGCGGCGTCCTCTGGGCGGGGACCGACCAGACGCTCTTCTCGTGGAACGGCGCGACGTGGGTCGCGGAGGCCGGGTTCGGCTATCACGACGTCCGTGCGATCACGGGCGCCGGAGGCGTCCTCCGCGCCGCGACGGCGGAC
>DATKLW010000125.1:0-61777 GCA_035542215.1 Thermoanaerobaculia bacterium
CACGGGATCCTGCGCGAGCACCCGGCCCACCGCGACGCCCGGATGCTCATCCTCGACATGTTCACGACGCTGCCGTTCCTCCAGCCGTGGCTCCGCCACCAGGGCGAGGTCCGCGCCTGCCCCGAGAACGGCGAGCGCCTCCTGAACCGCGGAGAGCTCGTGGGCGTCTTCCCGGAAGGCGTCAAGGGCGTCGGCAAGCTCTTCCGCGACCGCTACCGCCTCGCGCGCTTCGGCCGCGGCGGGTTCGTGCGCCTCGCGCTCCGCACGGGCGCGCCGATCATCCCCGTCACGGTCGTCGGCGCCGAGGAGATCTATCCGAACCTTTTCCGGATGGACATCATCGGCCGGCCGCTCGGCCTGCCGTACTTCCCGATCACGCCCTTCTTTCCGGCGCTCGGCCCGCTCGGCGTCCTGCCGCTCCCGACGAAGTGGTGGATCGACGTCGGCAAGCCCATCCCGTTCAACCACGGGCCCGAGGTCGCGGACCGTCCGATGATCGTCAACGAGTTCGCGGACCACGTCCGCACGACGCTCCAGACGATGATCGACTCGCGCCTCTCCCGCCGGGGAAACGTCTTCACGGGGGAGTAGCCCGGAACCTTCGTCCGCTCTCGCCGTAGATGTTCTTCGAATGGGGTTCGGGAGGGCGGCCGCTCGGATCGTGGCGCTGGCGTGCCTCGGTGCGGGTCCTCGACTCTTCGCAGAGAATCCCCGGCTTCCTGTTTCCCGGGCGACGGGCGCGATCGTCGTCGACGGCGACCTCGGCGACCCCGGCTGGCAGGGCGCCCTGGAGATCCGGGAGTTCTTCGAGATCTCGCCGGGGGACAACACCCCTCCGAAGGTGAAGACGACGGCGTGGCTGACGTACGACGATCGCTTCTTCTACGTCGCGATCAGGTGCGACGACCCGCATCCCGGCGACATCCGCGCCCACCACGTGGAGCGCGACCACGTCTCGAGCGACCAGGACTTCGCCGGGATCATGCTCGACACGCGCAACGACGGACGCACGGCCCTCGAGCTCTTCGTCAACCCGTACGGAATCCAGGACGATTTCGTCCGCGACGAGTCCATCGTCAACGGGAACAACGAGGACGCGTCTCCGGACTTCCACTGGGACTCCGCCGCGAGGATCACCGCGGAAGGATGGCAGCTCGAGATGCGCATCCCGTTCTCGAGCCTCCGCTACTCGAGCGCCGACCCGAAGACGTGGGGGATCGTCGTGTTCCGGAGCCTCGCGCGCGATTTCCGTTACCAGATCGCGAGCAACCGCGCGCCGCGCGACTCGAGCTGCTTCCTCTGCCACGCGACGAAGCTCGGGGGGCTCGAAGGCCTCCCGCGCGGCGGCCACGTCGTCGTCGCGCCGTACGGGACGCTCTCGGAGTCCGGCGTCAACCGCGACGGGCCGGGGACTCCTTACGTCAACGAGCCGGTCCGCGGGAATGCGGGGCTCGACCTCAAGTGGATCCCGAACGAGAGCACGGCCTTCGACGCCGCGATCAACCCGGACTTCTCGCAGGTCGAGTCCGACGTCGCGCAGATCTCCGCCGACAACCGTTTTGCGCTCTTCTATCCCGAGAAGCGGCCGTTCTTCATGGAGCGCTCGCAGCTCTTCAACTCGCCGATCCAGGCCGTCTACACGCGGACGATCACGTCGCCCCGCTGGGGGGCGCGCGCCTCGGGCGACGACGCCGGGACCGTGTGGACCGCGCTCGTCGCGCAGGACCGCGGAGGAGGCCAGGTGATCATCCCGGGCCCCGCCGCGTCCACGCTCGCGCCGCAGGATTTCTCGTCGTTCGTCGGCGTCGGCCGCGTCCAGCACACGATCGCCGGCCGGTCCTTCGCGGGGTTCCTCGTCACGGACCGGGAAGTGGAAGGCGGCGGCCACAATCGCGTCTTCGGGCCCGACTTCCTCTGGGCGCCGAACGACCACGACATGGTCACGGGCCAGTTTCTCGTGTCGGCGACGCGGACTCCCGACCGGCCGGACCTTTCGCCGGACTGGGACGGCCGGTCGTTCTCGTCGCGCGCGTTCACCGCCCAGTGGGCGCACTCGGAGACTCACTGGAACTGGTCGGGAATCTACCGCGACTACGGCGACGGGTTCCGCGCCGACGTCGGCTACGTGCCGCAGGTCGGGATCCGCGAGGTGTCGGCCAACCCGAACTACGTGTTCTACACGGAGGGGCTCTTCTCACGCGTGATCCCGGTGGTCTTCGGCGACTACATCGTGGACACGTCCGGAAGGACCGTGACGAGCTTTCTCGCCCAAGGCGTCGCCTTCCAGGGCAGATCCGGCCTGAACGGCGAGCTGGACTACTACCCGTACGACCTCGAACGCGCCGGTCCGAACCTGCTGGCGGCCGGGCACTGGGCGCTCTCCGTCAACCTGATTCCCGGCGGCTTCGTGCCCTCCCTCTCCTTCCAGGGCCACATCGGCAACGCGGTCGACTACCTCGGGTACCGCTCCGGCCGCGGCGGCGACGCCACGCTCTCCGTCGCGCTCCGGCCCACGCGGCACCTCCAGTTCCAGTTCGACGGCGCCTGGCAGTGGCTGGACCTCTCGGCGGAGCGTCTCTTCACGGCACGGGTCGAGCGGCTCAAGGCGACGTACGTCTTCGACCGACGGACGTTCGCCCGGCTCATCGGACAATACGTGCGGACGGACTACAACCCGTCGCTCTACCCGGTGAGCGTCCCCGCGGTCACCGGCGGCTTCCAGGGTTCGGCGCTCCTCGGCTACCAGCTCAACTGGCAGTCGGTCGTCTACGTCGGCTACGGGGACAACGCCGTTCTCTCCGAAAACGCACAGCTGCAGAGATCCGGGCGGGAATTTTTCCTCAAGGTGTCGTACGCGTTCCAGCGCTGAGCGCCCGGCGGCGCGTCAGCGGCCGCGCGCGGCCGTCAGGCGGTCGAGGTCGGCTTCGAGCGTCGCGAGCGACGCGGCGAGGCGGGTCGGGATCGTGTCGCTCGCGCGGTCCGAGTGGTTCTTCACGCGGGAGCGGTCGCGCGGACAAGCAGGCCGGAGCACGAGAGAGTGTCTCGCGAAGACCTTCTGGAGGCGTTTGAAGTCCGCGTCGAGCGCCGCCATCGTCGAGCGGTACGCGTATTCGGCGATCCGGATGCGGCCCGACGTGCGCATGATGTTCCGCATGTAGCGCGGCAAGTCCTCCGGCCGGGGCTCGAAGACGACGACGTCGGCGTTCGGAGCCTCGCGGCGGTAGCGGTTGAGGCCGTACTTGAGCCGCGAGTGGAGCGTGACGCGAAAGACCTGGTCGAGGATCGTGCCCATGCCGCTGCGCCGGAGAGACCCGGCTCCGTGGCCGCTCGCGCTGGACGGGTGGAACCGCACGGGCACGAGCGGGTTCACGCAGATCGTGAGGCCGCAGCGCTCGCGGAGGGCGAGCGAGATGTGAGCCGTCTTCTTGACGCCGCCGTCGATGTAGTCGATGCCCTGGATCGTGACGGGGCGATAGAGACCGGGGATCGCGCACGAGGCCGCGACGGCTTGCGAGATCGGGACGTCGTCGTGGCGCGCGCAGCCGAACGCGGTCGTGTTGCCCGAGTCGAGGTCGACGGCGACGATCCGAAGCGTCTTCCGGAGCTTGCAGAAGTCGTTCGTGCGCCCTTCCTTCGTGAGCCAGTCGCGCATCCACGCCTCGAGGCCTTCGTTCTGGAAAAGGCCGGAGGGGAGCAGCTGGCCGAGGGACTGAACGAGGTCGGTGAGGGTCGTCTCGTGCCGGTTCCGGTAGTACTCCCACGCGGCGTCGAGGAGCGTGAACGGCGCCTTCGCGAGGCGGGACCCGATCTCCTCCAGGTTCAGGCGGAAGAGGGAGAGGTCGTCGATGTCGGTTCGCGTCTCCGCCGACCGCGTCGCGTTCCGGAAGAGGAGCGCCGGCGTGACGCCGTTCGCGAGGAGCGCCGAAATGTACGCGCCGGCCGAGACGCCGACGAAGACGTCGAAGTCCGTGAGCGAGGCGTTCTCGAGGCGGTCCTCGATTGCCGCGAGGGCGCCGATCTCGTAGATCGCGCCGGTGACGCCTCCGCCCGCGCAGACGAGCCCGAGCTTCTTCCCGATCGGCGCCGGGAAGGAACGGAACCGCTCGCCCGATGTGTAGTCGGGTGGAGTCCCGGGCCGCTCGCGGTGGACGCTCATGCTGCTTTTTGAAGAAGAAGGGCGCCGTTTGAAGGGCGCCCGAGTCTATCCGAAATTCGGGAGCGAAACGTCAGCGGGCGCGGCGGGCTTTCGCGGCGGGCTTGCGCGCCTTGAACGTGTCGATCTTCCTGCCGAGCGTGTCGACCTTCGCGGCGAGCGAGCGGAGCTCGTGACGCGTCGGGACGTTCAGGCGGTGGAGGCCTTTCTCGACGGCCGTGCCGACCTTGTCGCCCACCATCTTCGAAACGCCCTCGGCCCGGCGGGCGGCTTCCTTGCCGGCCTTCTGGACGCGCGTCTTGACGTCCTTCGTGAGCTTCTCGCCGAGGTCCCTGCCCGTCTCGACGACGTCCTCGACGAACGCACGCGGGTCCTTCCGAATCGTCTCTCCGGTTTTCGCGAGGTCGCGGGCGGCGACGCGGACGGTCTTCTCGGCCTTCGTCGCTGCGGTGCGCGCGCGGGCGCCGAGGCGGTCGAGCTCGGTGCCGGCGGTCTTGAGCGCCTGCTGCACGGGCGCGGGGACCGTGAACGGAAGCTTGGGGGCGGGCTTGCGTGCGGTGGTTCTCATCGGGATCTCCTTTTCTGTGCGGCCGGGCGGCCAGGCTTGGGTTCGGGGAATGACTTCCTGGCGAGGGATTCGAGCTGGGCGAGGCGCGTCTTGATCGCGGCGACCTCGCGGGCCAGCTCGGGCTGGCCGGCGCTGCCGAGGCGCGCCCCGAGGTCACGGACGCTGCCGGTCAGGTCCGACAGGCTCTCGCGGAAGACGAGGCCGACATCGTCACGCAGCCGCGCGCCCTCCTCCCACGTCAGCCGGCCCTTCTCGACGAGGCCGCCGACGATCTTCTCGACGTCGAGGCGCGCGTCCTCGAGCTTCTTCGTGATGGGCGCGAGCGTCTCGCCGAGCGCCTCCGGGCGGGAGGCCTTTCGAATGCTCGCGGCGACGGCCGTGGCGCCCACGCGCTCGGCGGCTCCTGCGACGGTCGCGGCGGCCTCGCTGCCCGCGCGCAGGATCCGGGCGAGCGTGTCGGCGGATGCGGCGACGGGCGCCTTGCCGGAGGCAAGGGCCCTCGAGAGGATCCGGGCCGTGATGTCCTCGCCCGTGTCGGCGGCAATGACCTCGATCCGGGTTCCATTCGATACGGCCCTCGCGAGGTCCTCCAGCGTCACGAACCGGCGCTCTTTGGCCTCGTAGAGCTTGCGGTTGCGGTAGCGGACGATTCGTCTCACATCGCTCATGATGCGAAGATAACGCGTCGCGTAATTCCTGTCAAGGGAAATTGTGCAGCGCGTCATGCAGCCGCGGGGTCTAAGATTCCGAGCCGATGTCAGCCCCCGCCTCGGCACCGCCCGCCCCTGTTCCTTACGCCCCCCCCGCGCTCCCGAAAGGCACGACCCTGACGTGCCGGTCGTGGCTCACGGAAGCCCCTTACCGGATGCTGCTCAACAACCTCGACCCCGAGGTCGCCGAGCGGCGGGAGGACCTCGTCATCTATGGGGGATCGGGCAAGGCCGCCCGGAACCCCGAATGCCTCGAGGCGATCCTCCGGGAGCTGAAACGCCTCGGCGACGACGAGACCCTTCTCGTCCAGTCGGGCAAGCCGGTCGGCGTCTTCCGGACGCACGCCGACGCCCCGCGCGTCCTGATCGCGAACGCGAACCTGGTGCCGAAATGGGGAACCTGGGAGGAATTCCGCCGCCTCGAAGCTCTCGGTTTGACGATGTACGGACAGATGACCGCCGGCTCGTGGATCTACATCGGGACGCAGGGAATCCTCCAGGGCACCTACGAGACGTTCGCCGAGGCCGCGCGGCGCGACCTCGGGTCGCGGGACGGCTCGCTCGAGGGCCGGCTCGTCGTCACGGCGGGCCTCGGCGGGATGGGCGGCGCGCAGCCCCTCGCGGCCACGATGTGCGGCGGCACGGCGCTCGTCGCCGAGGTCGATCCCGCGCGCATCGACAAGCGCCTCGCGACACGCTATCTCGACGTCCGGCTCGATGCGCTCGACGCGGCGATCGACCGGGCGCTGGCCGCGCGGGCCGCGAGGGACGCGGTCTCGATCGGCGTCCGCGCCAACGCGGTCGACCTCCTCGAACGGCTCCTCGCGCGCGGGATCGTGCCGGACGTCCTGACGGACCAGACCTCCGCCCACGACGAGCTGAACGGCTACGTCCCGCACGGCCTCCCGTACGAGGAGGCGCTCCGCCTCCGTGCGGCGGATGCCGGCGAATACCGGAGGCGCTCGATCGCGTCGATGGGCGCGCACGTGACCGCGATGCTCGAGCTCAAGCGGCGCGGCGCCGTCACGTTCGACTACGGCAACAACCTGCGAGCGGGCGCCGCCCAGGCCGGCGTCGCGAACGCGTTCGACATCATCGGGTTCGTTCCGCTCTACATCCGGCCGCTTTTCTGCGAAGGGAAGGGCCCGTTCCGCTGGGCCGCGCTCTCCGGCGATCCGGCGGACATCGCGGAGACGGACCGCGCGATCCTCTCCCTGTTCCCGGAGAACGCCGCGCTGAAGCGCTGGATCACGCTCGCGGGAAAGCGCGTCGCGTTCCAGGGCCTGCCGGCCCGCATCTGCTGGCTCGGGTACGGCGAGCGCGCGCGAGCCGGCCTCGCCTTCAACGATCTCGTCAGGAGCGGCCGCGTGAAGGCGCCGATCGTGATCGGGCGCGACCATCTCGACTGCGGCTCCGTCGCCTCGCCGAACCGCGAGACCGAGGCCATGAGGGACGGGAGCGACGCGATCGCCGACTGGCCTCTCCTGAACGCGATGCTGAACACGGCGGCCGGCGCGACATGGGTCTCGATCCACCACGGAGGCGGCGTCGGCATCGGGTATTCGCTCCACGCGGGGATGGTCGTCGTCGCAGACGGCACGGACGCGGCCGCGGCTCGCCTCGCGCGCGTCCTCACGACGGACCCCGGGACGGGCGTGATCCGGCACGCGGACGCGGGCTACCCCGAGGCCGTCCGGTGCGCCGAGAAGAACGGCATCCCGGTCCCGATGCGACGTTGAGCGCGCCCCGGCGCCGCGTGGCGCTCGCGGCGGCCGCCGCCGCACTCCTCGGGCTCGCGGCCGCTCTCGCGCTGCGGCTCGCGCCCGTCGGGGCGACGGCCATCCGGGCGCGCGAGGACGCTTTTGCGGCGGCTGCCGAGCAGGCGCTCGAACGGGACACGGCCGAGCTCGGCCGCACGGCGGAACGCATTCAGGCCTCGCCGGAATTCGGCTCGATCGTCGACGGCGGGGGCGCCGAGGTCCGGCCGGCGCGGCTCTTCACGCTTCTCGCGGATGCGCTCCCTCCGACGCGCGGAATCGGCGCCGTCTTCTTCGACGCCGCGGCGCGGCCGGTGGCGTGGGCCGGCGAGGCGGCGGGCCTCGAGTCCGAGCGCGGAGCCGCGACGGCGGGGCTCGTCGTCTCGTATCACGTGACGCGGGTCTTCGTCGGCTGGGTCTCGCCGCGCGGCGAGGGAGGCGCCCGCGGCACGCTCCTCGTCACGCGCCGTTACCCGACCGGGATCATCCAGCCCGACCTCATCGAGTATCTGGACCTCCAGGGAGGTCCCTCGCGGATGCGCCTGAGGCTGAAGGCGGCCGGCCAACGCGACCGGCTCTTCAGTTTCTTCGTCGAGCCCGCACCTCCCGGGGTGGCGGAGGACGACGTCGCGCGCCGGCGCGCGTTCCCGGCGGGTCTCGCGCTCGCGATTTGCGCCGCCGCGCTCGGCGTCGCGGCCCGGAGGCCCGTGATCGGGCTCGCGGCCGCCCGCTTCGCCCTCCTCCTCGGGATGCCGCGCGGCGCCTCGGGCCTCTGCGCCCTGATTCCCTCCGCGAGCGGCCTCCTGGGCCTTTTCGCGACGCCCGCGGACATCTTCCTGACGGGCGTTCTCGCCGCCGCCGCCGCGGGCGCCCTCGCCCGGGGCGCCTCGTTCCCGATGCGCCGGGTCGCAGGCGCCCTGGCCGCCCTTCCGCTCGCGAGCGTCCCGTGGCTCGCCGGGCGTTGGGCGGGAGCGGCTCGCCCCGGCCTCTTCGAGGGGATGAGCATCATCCCGACGGCGCCCGCGGCGTTCGTCGAGCAGACGGGCCTCGTCGCGCTTTCGGCGGCCGCTCTCCTCGCGGCGGGTGTTTTCCTCTCGCCGCTCCTGCCGCGGCGACAAAGCCGCGCGCTCGCGGCGCTCGCGCTCCTGGCCTCCGGGGCCGCCTTCTGGGCCGCGGGCGGCGGACTCGCGGCCGCGGCGGGCTTCGCCGCGGCCGTCCTCGTGGCGGCCGCGCTCGCGCACCGCGCCGTTCCCTGCGGGCGCGACGACCTTCTCGCCCGCGCCTCGACCGCGGTCTTCGTCGTCGCGGCCGCGGCGCTGCTCCTCGGCGCGGGCCTCGCGGACGGAGGCCGGCGGTTCGTGGATCGAGCACTTTTCCGGGCCGAGCGCGCCGCGGCGGGAAACGCCGCGGCCGCCCGCAGGAGCGCCGTCGCTCGGTGGGAAGCGCGCGTCGGCGACCCGGACCTCGAGCCCTGGCTCCCGGCCGGCGACCGGACGCACAACGACGACCTCGCCCGCGCCCTCTGGGTGCGAGGCGCCGACGAGGATTTTCCCGAGCTCGGGGACATGCTCACGATCCGGAGCCCTCTCGAGGCGACGACGTCGTCGTTCGGCGTCATGCGGCCCGGGAGCCGCGCGCCGGACGCCGTGCGGCCCGTCTCGATCCCCTCCGGCTTCCCGGCGACGTTCCTCCACGTCGCGTGGCCGCGCGAGGCCGACCGCGACGCCCTTCTCTCCTGGGTCGCGTCGCGCGACGTGCCGGACCGCGTCGCCGCCGAGAGGCTCGAGTGGGACGCCGCGGGCCGACCGTCGGGCCCGCGCGGCGAGAGCGTCGAGCTGCCGCCGTCCCTTCTCGCCGCGGCGCGCCGCAAGGGAAACGCCGTCGGCGTCGCCGAGGCGCCCGACGGCCCGCGGCGGGTCCACGTCACGTCCGTCTCGGCGGGTTTCGCCGGGTTTGCGGCGCCCGTCGACCCGCCGCTCGCCTCCGCCGGCGCCGCCTTCGCGGCCGGGGAGGCGGCGCTCGTCGTGCTCGTGCCGCTCCTCTTCGCGTTCCGGCCGGCGCGCGGGGACCGGGCGAAGGGCCCGCGGTTCTTCGGCACGTTCCGCGCGCGGCTCGTGGCGCTCGTCGTCCTCTTCGGCGCGCTCCCGCTCGCCGGGAGCGTCGTCCTCGTCCGGGTCGCCCTCGCGAACCACGCGACCCGCGAGACCGGCCGCCGCGCGCGCGACCTCGTCACGGAGGGCCGCCGCGTCCTGCAGAGCGGCGAGGAGGGCCTCGCGACGTCGCCCGAGGGCGAGCTGAACCGCGCCGCGGCCGTCATCGGCACGGACCTTCTGCACTACCGCGACGGCACGCTCGTCGCCGCGTCGCGTGCGCTGCCCGTCTCGGCCGCCATCGCGCGCGAGCGCCTCTCGGCCGTCGTCGCGCAGAGCCTCGCGGACGGGCGGCCGTCCGCGGTGGCGGCGCGCCGCACGAACACGGCCGGCGCGCCGCGGGTTTTCGAGGCCGCCGAGGCGCTCTCCCGGGACGGCCGCGACGTCCTCGCCGTCGTCGTCGGGGAGGACGAGGCGCTGCGCGAGGCGGCCGACGGTCTCGTCCTCCTCTCGGTTGCGGTCGCGCTGGCGGCGCTCGGCCTCGGGGGCCGCGCGGCGCTCGCTCTCGGGCAGCCGCTCGAGGATCTCCTCGAGGCCACGGGGAAGGTCGGCGAGGGGCGCGCGCTCCCGCCGCTCCAGCGCCCGGAGAACGCCGACCTCGCGCGCCTCGTCGACGCCTTCGGCCAGATGTCGGCCCGCGTCGAGGAGCGCACGCAGTCGCTCGCCCGCGAGCGCGCGTCGGCCGTGGGGCTTCTCGAGAACCTCACGGCGGCCGTGATCCTTTTCCGGCGGAAGGACGGCGAGGTCCTCCTCTCGAACGACGCCGCGGACCACGTGCTGCCCGGAGCGGGTCTCGCGGAACGGGTCGCCGGGCCCGAGTGGGCGCCGCTCCGCGCCGCCCTCGAAGCGGCGGCGTCGCGGCCGTCGCCGTACGAGACGCGAGTCGCGGTTCCAGGCCCGGCGGGGGAGCGCCTGTTCCGGGTCGCGATCGTGACGCTGCCCGAGGAGCTCGAGGAGGGGAGGGCGATCCTGCTCCTCGAGGACCTGACGGAGTTCACGCGCGCCGACCGGCTCGCGGCGTGGGTGGACGCGGCGAGGGCGATCGCGCACGACATCAAGAACCCGCTCACGCCGATCCGGCTCGCGGCGGAGCGCCTGAGGCGGTTCGAGGATCGGCACGAGGCGGCGCCGCCGGGCGCCATCGCAGGGATCTCGGCGAACGTCCTCCGGCAGGTCGCGATCCTGACGGAACGGATCGGCCGGCTCGGGCGATTCGGCGACCCGTCGGCGCTCGAGCGCCAGCGTTTCGACGCCGGGGCGGCCCGCGCGCTCCTCGAGGAGGTCGCCGCGGACTTCCGGGTGCACGAGCGTTTCGACGTGTCCGTGGAGGTCGCGCCGGACCTCCTGCCGTTCGCGGCCGACAGGCTTCTCCTGCGCGACGCGCTCACGAACTTCCTCGTGAACGCGGCCGAGGCGGTCGCCGAGCGCGGCGGCGCCGTCGAGCTCTCGGCTTCGAACGCCGCGCTCCCCGGCGGCGCGCCCGGCGTCCGGTTCGCATGCGCCGACGACGGTCCCGGCCCTCCGGAAGGCGCAGCCGACCGTCTCTTCGAGCCTGCCTTCTCGACGAAGGCCCGTGGCTCGGGCATGGGTCTCGCGGCCGTGCGCCGGACGGCGGAGCGGCATGGAGGCGCCGTCTTCGCCGTAGCCCGCCCCGGCGGAGGGCTCGTGATCGGGTTCACGCTCCCCGCGCTATCATCGCGCGCGTGAACAGCGGCTCCCGACGCCGCGGCTCGCACGCCGCGTTCCGGACGGCCGTCCTTCCCTTGGCGCTTCTCGCCCTCGCCGCCGGCGCATGCCGCCGCGGAGGCGAGCCGGCGGGTTCGCCCCCTCCCGTGCCCGTGACCTCGCGGACGGACGCGCTGTTCCTCGCGGAGGCGCCTGCCTTCGTGCCGGAGGAGGCCGAAAGCGAGCTGACGGCCATGGGCATCGCGCGCCTCTATGTCGTGGCCGCGACGCTCGGGCGAGACGGCCGCGCGACCCCGGCGCCCCCGCCGCCATCGCCGATCAAGCGGCCGATCGTCCTCGTCCTCATGGGATCCGAGGATGCGGCGTCGGCGTTGACGGGCCGCGGAGCCGAGGCCGGGGCCGAATGGGCGCGCGCGGTCTCGCGCGTTCTCGCCGACTCGAAGAGCTGGGGGAAGGTGGCGGGCATTCACGTCCACCTCTGGCCGTCGTCCGACCAGGCCAAGGACCTCGCAGCCGCGCTCTCCGTCCTCAAGAAGGCGGTCGGCGGAGCGCGGGTTTCCGTCACTCTCCCCGCGGCCGGCGAGCCGATGGCGTGGAAACCGCTCGTGGGGGCCGCCGACGAAGCGCTCGTCTTTGCGTTCGGACGCCGCCCCGAGCTCGGCGGACGGATCGTGAACGACTTGCCCGAGGAGACCGCGCAGGCCTTCCCGATCCCGTTCCGGCTCCTTGTCGCGTTCGGGAGCTACGGCCGCGCGGGCGACGGGAACGCGTTCACGGGGAGGATTCTCCCGGACGGCAAGATCGACGAGTTCTCGGGGGACCGCGGGCTCGACTACGAGTTCGGCCAGCAGGTCTTTTCGTCCGAACCGGGCACCGTCTACACGTTCAAGCCGCGTCCCGGCGCGCGGTCGCCCCTGTCCCCGGACGGCGGCTGGGCGCGTTTCCAGATCCCGACGATGGCCGAGTGCCTTCGCACTCTCTCGAGCGCCGGCCGATGGTCGGCGCCCGGCTATCTCGGCCGGGTGTTCCTCGTCGGCGGCGTGCCGAAGGACGGCTATCTCGTGGGATACGCAGCCGTGCGCGCCCTCCTGACGGGCAAGCCGCTCGAACCCCGCCTCACGGTCGAGGTCGCGAATGCCGGGGCGGGTCACGGGTGGATCGAGGTCGCCGTCACCTCGACGAACACAGGGCCGACGCCGACGGACCTCTCGCACTACAACAGCTACGTCCAGTTGCGGGTCGAGGGAGGCACCGTGGCCTCCGTTCGCCCGGGCGACTTCGACCGGTACGAGCAGCTGACGGGGGAAGCCGACGGTTACAAGCCGACGTCGTCCAGCCGCGCGGTCGTCTGCCGGCTGTTCGAAAACATCTTCGCGCCGGGCGAGGTGGACGCCTCGGGTCCGATCCGCATCGTCGGCGCGCACCCGCACGTCTTCGCGAGCTGGCATCTGACGATGCCGGACGGCAAGGTGAACAACGGGGCCGAGTTCGAGGTCCCGATGGCCGCGCCGCCGCCGACGCACACGGCTGCGCCGAAGACGGCGCCGACGCGGCGGCGCGGGCGCTAGAGAACGCCGCGCTCCTTCAGCGCCTGCTCGGCGAGCCGCACGGCGAGGATCGCGCCGGCGCGCCGGAGGTGGTCGGCGGCGAGGGTGAGGCGGACCCGGCGCCCGGTGGCGGCGACGCGGAGGACGAGCGTCTCGTCGCGCGACGCGGACTCGACCGGGCCCGAGAGGTTCTCGGGGTCGACGACCTCGAACGCGCTCGTCTTCGCGCGGAACGCGTCGAGGACGGCCGTGCCGGCCGGCGCGTCGGATTCGAGGCGCAGGTCGAGGCGGAGAAGGTGGCCGTGGAAGATCCCCGCGCGGACCGACAGAATGCCGACCGGGAACGGACGGCCGATGAGGGCCGCGACGTCGTCCGCGACGCGCGCCTCCCACTGAGCGGCGTCCGGCGGCACGAACGCGTTGAAGGCGCTCTGGGCGCCGAGGTGCTCTTTCGGGACCGGGCGAAACGAGGCGAGGGCGACGGCCTGAGCGAAGAGCTCGTCGAGCGCGGATTTGCCCAGCTCGCTCGCGGGACGATCGACCGCGGCCGTGGCGTCCGTGACGGGCGCGAGCGCGTCGACGACCGCGATCGCCTCGGCGAGGACGAACGCGACGGGGTGCGGCAGGACGAGGACGTTCCCCTTCGGGAGCGCGGCAGCCTGTCCCTCCGCGGACGGCACCGCGAGAGGGCCCGCCTTCCGCGCGCCCGTGAGGTCGATCGCGAGACAGGAGTCCTTTCGCGCCGCGAGGAACTTCGCGGTGTCGGCGGCGCGCCCGCAGAAGAACGCGACCGCGCACGTCTCGAGGGAATCGGGCGCGAGCGGGGCGACGAACTCGGCCTCGTCGTCGTCGGCCGTCAGGATCCCGGCGTCGCCCGCGGCCTGGTGGAACAGGTGGACGTTCACCGCCGGGAAGCGCCGTTCGGCGAGAACGGCCTTCAGGTCGCGGCCGAGGAGCGTCGTCGGCTCGACGAGGGCGACGGAGAGGCCGGCCTTGCCCGCCATCACGCGGCGACGTCCTTCGGGCGGCTCCGGAACAGCCCGGCGAACCGCACGACGGGCGCCGAGGCGGCGTACGTCACGAGGAGCCCGGCGAGCGCGTACTCCCGGCCCACGTAGATGAGCCCGATGCCGAGGAAGAAGAGGAGAAAGTAGAAGCGTCCGCGCCGTGTCTTCCAGTCGACGTCCTTGAACGACCGGTACCGGAACGTCGAGACCATCAGGAACGCGAGACCCGCCGTGACCGCGAGGAAGACGGCGCGCAGCGTGTCCGTGAGCTGGGACGCGGGCACGGCCCAGATGAGGCCGCAGAGCGCGCCCGCCGCCGACGGGATCGGCAGCCCGACGAACCAGCGCTTGTCGACGACGTGGACCTGGACGTTGAACCGGGCAAGGCGCAGAGCGCCGCAAACCGCGAAGAGGAACGAGACGAGGAGCCCCGCGCGGCCGTACGCCGAGAGGCCCCAGCGGTAGACGAGGAAGGCGGGCGCCACGCCGAACGAGACGACGTCCGAGAGGGAGTCGAGCTGCTCGCCGAACGCCGAGGTCGACCCGGTCAGCCGGGCGACGCGCCCGTCGATCCCGTCGAAGAACGCGGCGACGAAGATGAGCATCGCCGCGTACTCGAATTCCCCGCGCGCCGAGGATTCGAGCGAGAGGAACCCGCAGAAGATATTGCCCGCGGTGAAAAGCGCAGGCAGCACGTAGACCCCCCGGCGAACCCCGCGCCGCGGGGCGGACGAAGGGGAAACCGTCAAGGGGAGCCTAGTGTGCCGAGACGCGCGCGCGATGCTCGCGCGCGATCTCTTCCATTCGGTCCTTCAAGTGGAGTTTTTCCTTCTTGAGCCTCTTCTCTTCGATCTCCTCGTCGGTCGAGAGGAAAGTCTTGGAAGCGAGCTCGGCCAGCCGCCGCTCGTGGTCGTGATGGTTCCTCAGGAGCGACTTGAACTCGTCGTTGTAGCTGGCCAGTTCCTGCTTGATCTCGTCGGTCAAGGACGTCATCGCCACCTCCTCAGATTCAGGTGCCCGGGAAACCCGGGGCCCGGAGTCTGTAATTTCGTCACACGCGTCGTCAAGGCGTCTGATGCCTCATGTCCCGGACGAGGACGAGCGCGTCTTCCCCGTCGAGGTAATAGCGGTTTCGGCGGCCGGCCTCCCGGAACGCGAGCCCCTCGTAAAACGCCCGAGCCGGCCGGTTCGAGACGCGGACCTCGAGATAGACCTCCTCGACGCGCGTCGCCGCCGCGAACCCGAGCACCTCGTCCATGAGAAGCGATGCGACGCCCTTGCGGCGGTGCCGCTCGCTGACCGCGATCTTGTTGACGTGGAGCTCTCCTCCGGCGAAGGCGCAGAAGACGTAGCCTGCGAGGTCGCCCTTCGGTCCGATCGCGACGCGGTTGAAGCGGTGCGCGGTCCCGATCTCGGCTTCGAAGTACTCCCGTTTCCAGGGAACCGGAAACGCGGCGTGCTCGAGAGCCGCGACCGCATCGAGGTCCAGGCGGTCCGCGTCGCGCGTCGTGACCGATTCGGCGAGAGCGCTCACGGGTCCGCCTCGCGGGCCGCGGCGAGCTTGTCCAGCTTCTCCTCCGCCGCGCTGGGACGGCCGTAGACGACCCCGCCGGCGGGCTCGGGGCTCGCGGCCGCGGCAATTTGCGCGGCGGCCGGGGCGAGCGGAAGACGCGCCTCGGCGAGGTCGACCACGGCGACGCCCGCGGCGGCCGCTTCGGCCAGGACATCGCCTCTCGGGCGCGGCGCGGGCGCTTCGGCCAGGCGGCCGCCGCTCCGCCGGGCCGAGTGGACGTCGCCCCGGCCCGCCTCGAGGACGAAGTAGACCTCGGCGGGATCGGGCATGGCCGAGGACGCCGCCCGGAACGTCGGGACGAGCACGAGCGGGACGCCGCGGCCGCGGGCGAGGCCTCGGGCGAAAGCGATCCCGGCGCGGAGGCCCGTGAAGGAACCGGGGCCCGAGAGGACGGCGACGCGGTCGAGATCGGCGAGAGCGAGACCGGCGGCGGAAAGCGCTGCGGCGACGGCTTCCGGAAGCGCCTCGGCGGCCGCGGCGGGAAGCGCGCTCACCGGTCCACGGCCGGTCTCGTCCGCCACCGCGAGCGCGGGTCCGGGAGAGGCCGAGTCGAGCGAAAGCACGCGCATCAACGGGGGCTCCGTCGATGCTAGCATCCCCGCCTTCCGATGCGCGCGACGCCCATGCTCGAGCAGTACTGGGCACTGAAGCGGGAAGCGGGGGACGCGATCCTTCTCTACCGCCTCGGCGACTTCTACGAGATGTTCTTCGAGGACGCCGAGATCGCGGCTCCGCTCCTCGGCCTCGTGCTCACGGCCCGGCACAAGGACAGCGACATCGAGGCGCCCATGTGCGGCGTCCCGCAGCACGCCCTCGAGTCGTACCTCGCTCGCCTCGTCGCGGCGGGGAAGAAGGTCGCGATCTCCGAGCAGACGGAGGCGGCCGCAAAGGGACGCGCCCTCGTCGCGCGGAAGATCGTCCGGATCGTCACGCCCGGGACGATCGTCGACCCCGAGCGCCTCGACGCGCGGCGAGCGAACGAGATGGCGTCCGTCGCGTGGAACGGCGCCGGCGCAGCCGTTTCCTGCCTCGACCTCTCGACCGGCGACTTCTCGGTCCTTCCGCTCCGCGACGCCGGCTCCCTTGCCGAGTGGCTTCTCCGGCGCGCGCCGAGGGAGCTCGTCGTCTTTCCGTCGGACCGCGAGCGGGCCGAAACGCTCCTCGCCTCCCTGCGCTCCGGGTGGGCCGAGCCGCCCGCGCTCTCGACCCTTGCCTCCGAGTCGCCGCGGGGAGCCGGCGCCGCCGAGCTCCTGAAGCGCCACTTCCGGACCGCGACGCTCGAGCCGTTCGGCCTCGGCGAGAGCGGCCCGGCCCTCGACGCGTCGGCGGCGCTCCTCTCGTACGCCCGGGCCACGCAGCGCTCCGAGTGCGACCACGTAAGGTCGCTCCGGCGAGAGACCGAGGGAGAGGGACTCGTCGTCGACTCCGTGACGGCCGGCCACCTCGAGCTCTTCCGCTCGGCGCGCGACGGCAGCGCGAACGGCACGCTCGTGTCCCTCCTCGACCGGACGGGCACGGCCTTCGGGGCGCGGACGCTGCGCCGCCTCCTCGAGCGCCCGCTCGGGAGGATCCCCGAGATCGAGGGCCGCCTCGACGCCGTCGAGGAGCTCATGGCCGACGCGGCGCGCCTCGAGGCGCTCGCGAAGGGCTTCCGCGAGATTCCGGACCTGCCGCGCCTCGTCGCGCGGCTCGCGGTCGGGGCGGGAACGCCGCGCGACCTCGCCGCGCTCGCCGCGGGCCTCGTCCGGGCGGGCCGGCTCGCGGAGACGCTCGACGGCGTCTCGTGCCCGCTCCTCGCCGCGGGCGGCGACGCGTCACCGGAAGGCGTGCCGTTCGGCCTCGGCGAGTCCGTGTCCGCGCGCCTCGTGGCCGAGCCGCCGCTCTCGTCGAAGGACGGGGGCCTCTTCCGCGACGGGGTCGACGCCGAGGTGGATGGGATCCGCACGCTGCGGCGCGAGTCCGCGACCGTCCTCGCGGGCCTCGAGGCCGGCGAAAAGGCCGCGCGCGGCATCCCGACGCTGCGCGTGAAGTTCAACCAGGTCTTCGGACACGTCTACGAGGTGCCCGGCGCCGCCCGCGCGAAGATTCCCGGGGACGCGCTCAAGCGCCAAACGCTCGCGAACGTCGAGCGCTACGCGACCCCCGCGCTCGTCGAGGTGGACGAAAAGCTCCGCTCGGCCGACGCGCGCCTCGCGGCGCGCGAGCTGGAGCTGTTCCAGCAGCTCGTCGCCGAGGTCGTCGTCGAGTCGGGCCGCATCCTCGCGGCCTCGGCGCGCCTCGGCCTCCTCGACGCGCTCGTGTCGTTCGCGCGCGTCGCCCGCGCCGCCGGCTGGTCGCGGCCGCGCCTCGTGGAAGAGCCCGTTCTCGCGGTCGAGGGCGGCCGGCACCCGGTCGTCGAGGCCCTGCGCCCTCGCGAGCCGTTCGTCCCGAACGACGCCTCGCTTGGCGGCGAGGGCTCGCACGTCGTGATCCTCACGGGCCCGAACATGGGCGGCAAGTCGACGTACCTGAGGCAGAACGCGATCCTCGTCCTCCTCGCGCACGCGGGCTCGTTCGTGCCCGCGGTCTCGGCGCGCGTCGGCCTGTGCGACCGGATCTTCACCCGCGTCGGTGCGTCGGACTCGCTCGTCCGCGGCGAGTCCACGTTCCTCGTCGAGATGGCCGAGACGGCCCACATCCTCCGGCACGCGACGGAGAAGAGCCTCGTGATCCTCGACGAGATCGGCCGCGGGACGTCCACGTTCGACGGCCTCTCGCTCGCGTGGGCGATCGCCGAGCACCTCCACGACACCGGCGCGCGGCGCGTGCTGTTCGCGACGCATTACCACGAGCTCACGGAGATGGCGCTCGTGAAGCCCGACGTCGTGAACCGGACGATGACGGCGAAGGAGTGGAACGGCGAGGTCGTCTTCCTGCGAAAGGTCAGCGACGGGACGGCCGACCGCTCGTACGGCGTGCAGGTCGCGCGGCTCGCCGGCATCCCGGAGCCCGTCCTCGCGCGGGCCCGCGAAATCCTCGGCAACCTCGAGCGCCACCAGCTCGACGTCGGCGGCCGCCCCGTCCTCGCCGAGCACGCGGGCGCGCCGCCGCAGAGGGACACGCAGCTCGACCTCTTCCGCGGGCAGGGCGAGATCGTCCTCGACGCGATCGGCAAGTCCGACATCGACTCGATGACGCCGCTCGCGGCGCTGCAGCTGCTTGCCTCCCTGCAGCACCGGCTGAGAGGCGAAGATTGACCTCGCGTGGGAGGTCGGCCTCGCGCGTTACGTTCGAAGAGACCGAAGAGAAGATTCTCTTAGAAGGGTAAGAGGGGCGTGGCCAATTCACCCGCGGAGCGCTTCGTGTTCGGGCTCGGCGGCCCCGAGCTGTCGATCGCTGAGCGCGCGTTCTTCACCGCGCACCCTCCCCTCGGTTTCCTGCTATTCAAGAGAAATCTTCAATCGCCATCTCAAGTCGTCGAGCTGCTGGAGGCGTTGAGAGGGATCGCGCCGGCCGCGGGCGCGGCCGGCGCCCCGCCCCTCCTGTTCGTCGACCAGGAGGGCGGGACGGTCGACCGCATCGGCCCGCTCCTCGGCGCGAAGTTCGCGTCCGCCGCCGCGTGCTCGGAGGCCGGGACGGACCGCGTCCACGAGAACGCATACCTCATGGGCCGCGCCGCGCGGCTCCTGGGCTTTGACGTGGACTTCGCGCCGTGCCTCGACCTCGGCCAGCCCGGCGCCGGAGCGGTCGTCCTCGAGGGCCGCTGCTTCGGGTTTCACGCCGAGGATGTCGTCATCGGCGGGATGGTCTTCCTGCACGGCCTCGCGCGGGCGGGCCTCGCGACGTGCGTCAAGCACTTCCCCGGCCTCGGGCGGGGCGCAGTGGACTCGCACGCGAAACTGCCCGTCGTCGACGCGCACGACGTCGACCTCATGGTCACGGACGTCGCGCCGTTCGCGAAGCTCGCCCGCGGCGCGGACGGCGTGATGGTGGGCCATGCGGCGTACCCGGGGTTCGAGGATGGTGCGATCGTGCCGGCGTCCTGCTCGCCGAGGATCCACGCGATCCTGCGGGGCCCCGTCCGGTTCGACGGCGTCGTCTACTCGGACGACCTCGAGATGAGTGCCCTCGAGGGGACGCTCCCGGAGCGCGCCGCGCGCGCGGCGGAAGCCGGCTGCGACGTCCTGATCCTCTCGAAGACGTTCGAGGCCTATGAGGAGGCCGTCGCGCGCGTGAAGGCCCTCGGCGCGGACCCGGCCCGCGACGCGCGCCTCACCGCCCTCCGCCGCCGCGTCGCGGGCGCGCCGCGCCCGCGGTTCACGGAAGAGGCGTGGACGAAGCTCGGCGAAGAGGCGCGGGCGTTCGCGGATCTGATGTCGAAGCCCCGCGAGAAGAGAAAAGACCCCTTCGCGTTCTAGAACGGGACGTCGTCGTCCGCGTCGCCGCCGCCGTCCGGGCCCTCCGGAGCCGCAGCGCCGCCGCCCGCGCCCGCGCCGGCACCCGCGCCGTCCGGCCGCCCGCCGAGCATCTTCATGTCGCGCGCCTTGATCTCGGTGGCGTAGCGCTTCTGGCCCGTCTCCTTGTCGTCCCAGGTGCGCGTCTGGAGCGCGCCTTCGATGTAGACGAGGCGGCCCTTCGAGAGGTAGCGCTCGCAGATGCCCGCGAGCTTGTCGAACGCGATGACCGTGTGCCACTCGGTCTTCTCCTGCTTCTGCCCGGTGGCCCGGTCGTTCCACGTCTCCGTCGTCGCGATCCTGAGGCGCGCGATCGGAACGCCGCCGGTCGTCGCGCGCATCTCGGGGTCGGCCCCGAGGTGGCCGACCAGGATGACCTTGTTCACGGATCCAGCCATGCGAATCTCCTCCGGTCGGCCCGGATCCTACAATCCCCCCGGCTTGAGCGACACGCGGAAACTGGTCCGGTCGACCTGGGGCATCACCGCGTGGACGGTGGTCTCCCGGCTGGCTGGCGTCGTCAGGGATGCGACGATCGCCCGGTTCCTCGGGGCCTCCGCCGCGTCCGACGTGTTTTACACCGCGTACCGGCTTCCGAACACGTTTCGCGCGATCGTGGGAGAGGGCGGGCTGCCCGGGGCGTTCGTCCCGATGGCGAAGAAAGTCGAGCGCGAGCGCCCGGGCGAAGAGGGCGCGTACGCGGGCCGGATGCTCGTTCTGCTCGTCTGCATCCTCGTCGGCCTCGTCTCGATCGGGATCGTCTTCGCGGGTCCGATCGTCGCCCTCTTCGCCGAAGGCTTCAAGGCGACGCCGGGGAAGTTCGAGCTCACGGTCCGGCTGACGCGCTGGATGTTCCCGTACATCCTCCTCGTTTCCGTCGCGTCGCTCCTCGAGGCCTACCTGAACGCGAAGGGACGCTTCCAGCTGTCCGCCTCGACGCCGATCGCCCTGAACCTCGCGATCGTCGCGGCGGCCTGGGCCCTCGCGCCGGCGGGCGTGCCGCCGCTGGCCGCGCTGACGGCCGGCGTCCTGTTCGGCGGCGTCCTGCAGGTCGCGCTCCAGGGACCGGCGGTTCGAAAGCTCGGTTTCCGCTTCGCGGGGTCTCCCTTCGGGGACCCGGAGGTGTCGCGAACGGCCCTCCAGATCGCTCCGCGCCTCTACGGGTACAGCGTGGGGCAGCTCTCGCTCGTCGTCTCGACCCGGACGCTCGCGGCCCTCGGCGACGCATTCGTGACCTACAACTTCTACGCCTTCCGCCTCGTGGACTTCGTCCTCGGCGGGTTCGTCGTGTCGCTGACGCGCACGGTCCTCCCGGCCCTGTCCGAGCAGGCGTTCGAAAAGGACCGCTCCGCCTACAAGGCGACCGTCGCGTTCGCGCTCCGGCTCATCGGCTTCGTCACGCTCCCGTCGATGGTGGGCCTCATGCTCCTTGCCGCGCCGATCGTGGACCTCATCTTCCGGCGGGGGCGTTTCTCCGAGGCCGACGTCGCGAAAACGGCGCTCGCGGTCGTCTTCTTCGCGGTGGGCCTCTACGCCGCCGCCGGCGTGAAGATCGTGACGCAGGCGTTCTACGCCCTCCACGACACGCGGACGCCGGTGATCGTCGCGACGGCCGACCTCGCCGTCTTCTGGGCGATGTGCGTGTGGCTCGCGAGGCCGCTCCAGCACGCGGGCGTCGCGCTCGCGACGTCGGCGGGTTTCTGGATCAACTTCCTCGTCCTCCTCGCGCTCCTCTGGCGGCGGATGGGGACGCTGGGCGGGCGCACGATCGTGTTCGCGCTGGCGCGCCTCCTCCTTGCGAGCCTCGCGATGGGCGCCGTCGTCTGGCTCCTCGCTCACCGCGTGCTCCCGTACGACGCGGGCTGGGCGCTCCTCATGCGGGCCGGCTGGGTCGCCGGCGCGGCCGCGCTCGGCGCCGCCGCCTTCTTCGGGTTCGCGGCGCTGCTCCGGGCGCCTGAGCTCGGCGAGGCGCTCGGCGCGCTGCGGCGCCGCAAGGCGTGAAGGGACGTAAAATCCGGGCCACGCATCCGTGCACAGAAAGGAACGAGTCATGACGCTCATTCGTCGCGCCCTGTCCGCCGCCCTGGCGCTGGGCCTTCTCGCCGCCGTTGCCCCTGCTCCCGCCGCAAGCTCGACCAGGACCGTCACCAAGGTCGCGGCCGTCGTGAACCCGAAGAGCTGGAATGCGCCGTGCCCGGCCACGCTGAAATTCACGGGCACCATTTTCGTGAGCCATCACCCCGCCACCGTGACGTACCGCTGGGAGCGGAGCGACGGCGCGCAGGGGCAGGTCCAGACGCTCACGATCAACGCCTCGGGCGAGGGCGTCACGGACACGTGGACGCTCGGCGCGGGCAAGGAGCACAAGAGAGTCTGGGAGAAGCTGCACGTCCTGACGCCGACGGGAGTCAGCTCGAACGCGGCCTCGATTCAGGTGAACTGCCGCTGAAACAAAGGGGGCTCGCCCCGTTCGGCCTGCGTCAGATCAGCTCGAGCGGGATCGGGGCGAAGCAGACGACGAAGATCAGGAGCACCGCCGCCGCCACGAGCTTGCGGCGGAAGTCGAGCGGCGAGTCCTCGTCGAGGACCGGCGGGTGCCGGAGCCCGGTGAAGAGCGTGAACGCGACCCAGATCCACCACCCCGGCCACTTCAAGCCCATGAAGGCGAGGACGATGAGGAGAGGGATCGCGATCGTCCGCTGGTGCTTCCCGAAGACCGCGTAGAGCGCGTGACCGCCGTCGAGCTGCCCGAGGGGGAGGAGGTTCAGGGCTGTCACGAAGAGACCGAACCACGCGGCAATGAAGACGGGGTGCTCGATCGTGTCGGCGCTCGTGAACGTCGAGCCGAGAACGAGCTTCTGGAAAAGCGTCACGAGGATCGGGTAGCGGAAGAGGATCGTGCCCTCCGAGATGATCGGCGAGGGGTTCGGCCGCGAGTGCGCGATACCCCACGCGAGGAGCGGGAGGGCGACGGCAAACCCCGCGATCGGGCCTGCGACGCCGACGTCGAAGAGCTGGGCCTTGTTGCGGATGGGCTCGCGGATGCGGATGAACGCGCCCATCGTGCCGACGAGTGACGGAAACGGGATGAAGTAAGGCGGCGACGCGTCGATCCCGTAATGGCGGCACGTGACGTAGTGGCCCATCTCGTGGGCGAGGAGGATCAGAAGGAGCGGAACCGAGAACGTGATCGCGCCGCGGAACAGCGCCCCGAGGCTCGCGGCGACGTCGGCTCCCGGGGTCAGGAGGCTGGGCCGGAAGTTCACGGCGAAGTTGGCGCCGACGTACGTCGTCGTGCCGAACGTCAGGACGAGGAGAAGAACGTGGAGCCACCAGCGCTCGCGTCGCCGCGGGGGAGGCGTCGGCGCGAAGACCGGACCGTCCGGCACGTCAGGGGCGGGTCGCGGGGGAAGCCGCGGCGCCGGGGAGGGGCTCCTTCGCCGGCGATTCGGCCGGGCCCGTCATGTCGCGAAGCTCCTTGCCGGGCTTGAAGCGGATCGTGAACCCGGGCGGGATCTGGACTTCCTCGGTCGGGCGCTTGGGGTTGCGCCCGATGCCGCGCTTGCGCGGCTTCACGAGGAACACACCGAAACCGCGCAGCTCGATGCGCTCGCCCCGGGCGAGGGCCTGGCGCATCACGTCGATGATCGTCTCGACGGCCTGCGTGGCCTTCTGCCTCGGCACGTCTGCCGCCGCGGCGACGCCGTTGATGATGTCGTTCTTGATCACGTGCCGCGGAGTCTACCCGCACCCGCCCATCTCGTTCAAATCGAGCCCGTTAGCCCGGTCAGAGACGCGTGAGGCGGCTCTTGAGGAGGACGATCTCGAGGCCGGTCGCGGCCATGGCCGCGAGCCGTTTGAGGGCCGGGACGGACGGGGGCCGCGCGCCCTCGGGGGCTTCGCCGTAGAGGTACACGACCGTCTTTCCCTTCAGATTCACGGGAACGACGGCGACGAGGCCGAGGCCGTCCGAGCCGAGCGCCTCGAGCGTGGCGGCCGTCCCGGGCAGGTCGGGCTGCGGACCGACGTAGAAGCCTTCCGTGTTGCGCAGCGTGGCGAACACGGACGGCTCGGTGTCGGGCAGCCGGAAGCGGCTGAAGCGCTCGGGAGGGGCGGGCCGGGCGGCCCAGCCGGCGACCGCGTCCGGGTGCGCGATGAAGAGCCCGGCCCGCCGGACGTGCCGGAGCGCGTCCTCGAGGATCGCATCGGCGACGTCGTCGCGGTGGCGCGCTCCCGAGAGCCGGGAGAGCAGGCGCTCTTCGGCGGCGGCCTCCGGGGAAAGCTCAGGCCGCTCCGGGAACTCCATGGACTCGGGCTGCGGGTCGAGGACCACGAGCGGGTCCTCGAAGATCTCGGGCTCGGCCCGCCGGCGCAGGGCCGACGCCGAGGCGGAGAGGGCGGCACCCTCGGCCTGCCACGGGTCGCCCTCGTCCATCCGCCTCATCCGCTGCGGGTAGGGCGAGAGGATCTCGGGAGGCGGGGGAGGCGGCGGCGGCGGGACCACGTGCAGATCGGGTTTGCTCGGCCTCGGACGTCCGCCTTTCGGCTGCGTCGGCTCGTCCTCGCTTTCCTTCGTGGCCTGTGCGGTCTCGCGCAGGAATGCCGCCGCCGTCAGGTAGCGCGGCTCCACGTCGGCCGCGTAGAAGCGGTAGAGGAGCGCGTAAATCCGGACCTCGAGCGCCGCATGGGGCGCGATCCGGAAACCAGTGAGCGCCGCGAGCTCGTCGAGCGCTGGGAGGTCGCCCGGGTCGCGCATCGCGACGGAGAGGATGCGGCCCTCCTTCTTGAAGGGCACGGCGCGCAGCCGCTGGGCGACGCGGCCGGGCACGAGCCTGAGGACGTCGGAGCGGATCGACTCGAGCGCCTCCGGGGTGGCCGGCGGCACGCGGTTCTGCACCGCGAGGCCGTGGGCAATGACGTCTTCGGAGGTCTCTTCCTCGAGGAGCGCGGTTCCGAATCGCCCGCGCAGACGCCCCTGCCGGACGACGGCGCGGTGCCGCTGCTCCTCGGTGATGAGCCTGCTTTCGACGAGGAGGTCTCCCAGACGTGGCATGCGGAAAAAAACTCGCCGGGAAGTCTACACCGCGCGCGCGGGTAGAATCGCGGCCATGAGCGAGCGTCCCATCCGCGTCCTCGTCGCGAAACCTGGCCTCGACGGCCACGATCGCGGTGCCAAGGTCGTCGCCCGCGCGCTGCGGGACGCCGGCATGGAGGTCATCTATTCGGGCCTTCGCCAGACGCCCCAGCAGATCGCGGCGGCCGCGGTCCAGGAGGACGTCGACGTCGTCGGCCTCTCGATCCTCTCGGGCGCGCACAACGTCCTCGTTCCCGAGGTGCTCACGGCGCTCAAGGAGCGCGGCGGGGACGCCATCGCCGTCGTCGTGGGCGGGATCATTCCGGACAAGGACATCGGCCCGCTCAAGGCGAAGGGCGTCAGGGACGTCTTTCTGCCGGGCACGAGCACCGCGGCGACCGTCGACGCGATCCGGCGCCTCGCGGGCGAGAGGGCCGCCGCGTCCTGATCGAAGAAGGGCGCGGCGGCGGGTGCGTCGCGCCCCCGTACAATCCTTTCGTGAGCGAGACCCTCGTGTCGAAGCTCTCGCCTTCGTCCGGCGAGTTCCAGGAGAACGCCGCCCATCACCGGGCGCTCGCGGCGCGCCTGCGTGACGAGCTCGCGAAGGCCCGCGAGGGCGGCGGAGCAAAGGAGCGGCAGCGTCACGTCTCGCGCGGAAAACTTCCGGTGCGCGAGCGGATCGAGCTCCTGGTCGACCCCGACACCGCGTTCCTCGAGGTCGCGCCGCTCGCGGGGCACGGCCTCTACGACGGCGCCGCGCCGGGCGCGGGCCTCGTGACGGGGATCGGCAAGGTGGAAGGCCGCGCCGTCATGATCGTCGCGAACGACGCGACCGTGAAGGGCGGCACGTACTACCCGATCACCGTCAAGAAGCACCTCCGCGCGCAGGAGATCGCGCTCGAGAACCGTCTCCCCTCGATCACCCTCGTCGACTCCGGCGGCGCGTTTCTCCCTCTGCAGGCCGAGGTCTTCCCGGACCGCGACCACTTCGGGCGCATCTTCTACAACCAGGCGCGCATGAGCGCCGCGGGGCTGCCGCAGATCGCCGCGGTCCTCGGCTCGTGCACGGCGGGCGGCGCGTACGTTCCCGCGATGTCGGACGAGACCGTGATCGTGAAGAACCAGGGGACGATCTTCCTCGCCGGCCCGCCGCTCGTGAAGGCCGCGACGGGGGAGGACGTCACGGCCGAGGAGCTCGGCGGCGGCGACGTCCACACGCGCCTCTCGGGCGTCGCGGACCACCTCGCGGACGACGACGCGGACGCGCTCGAGAAGGTCCGCGGGATCGTCGCGCACCTCTCGATCCCGCCGCCGGAAGCGCCGGGACGGATCGCTCCCGAGGAGCCGCGGTATCCGGCGGAGGAGCTCTACGGCGTCGTCCCGAGGGACGTGCGCCGCCCCTACGACGTCCGGGAAGTCCTCGCGCGTCTCCTCGACGGCTCGCGCTTCCACGAGTTCAAGCCGCGCTACGGCGCGACGCTCGTGACGGGCTTCGGGCACGTCGCGGGCTATCCCGTCGCAATCCTCGCGAACAACGGCGTCCTCTTCTCGGAGTCCGCCCTCAAGGCGACGCATCTCGTCGAGATGGCCTGCCAGCGCGGCGTTCCGCTCGTCTTTCTCCAGAACATCACGGGATTCATGGTCGGGAAAGCGGCCGAACAGGGCGGCATCGCGAAGGACGGCGCGAAGATGGTCCACGCCGTCGCGAACGCCGCCGTCCCCAAGATCACGCTCCTCATCGGAGGGTCCTTCGGCGCCGGCAATTACGGCATGTGCGGCCGGGCCTACCAGCCGCGCTTCCTCTTCACCTGGCCGAACGCGCGCATCAGCGTGATGGGCGGCGAGCAGGCGGCGGACGTCCTCGCGGCCGTGAAAGACGACCAGCGCGCGCGCGAAGGGGCCGCGCGCATGACGGAGGCCGAGCGCGTGGAGTTCCGCCGCCCGACTCTCGAGAAGTACGAGGCCGAGGGAAACCCCTACTACGCGACCGCCCGGCTCTGGGACGACGGCATCGTCGACCCGGTGGAGACGCGGCGCGTCCTCGCGCTCGCGCTCGCAACGGCGTCCCGGGCCCCCGGGGGGGAGACGCGCTTCGGCGTCTTTCGGATGTGACGATGAAAAGCGCTGCTCTCGCCGCCGCCCTCCTGTTCGCCCTCCCCGCCGCCGCGCAGCAGCGCCTCACGTGCGGGACCGTCGAAGCCCTGGAGATCACGTCGCTGACGCGCGCGCGCGTGAGCGCATTCCTGAGAACGGTGTTGCCCGGCGCACCCGCGGGATCGAAGAATTTCTTCGAAGGGAAGATCGAGCTCGCGAACACGACGCTGCCGGCGGGGCCGAGGGTGACCGCGCTCGTTCAGCATGGCCAGGGGCAGCACGAGGTCGTGCTCCTCGTGGACGTCGACCTCGCGAAGGTGCCCGCCGAGCTCCTCGGCAGGCTGCACGCCGCCGCCCTCGATTTCACACTCGAAGGAAATCTCCGGTCTTCCTCTTCGTCCGATGCGCCGCCCGTGCCGGTCTGCGCCGCCGGCGTCCTGAAGATCGGCACGAACGAGATCCGCGCGAGCGGGCCGGTCGGGCAGGACTTCGCGCGTTTCGGCGGTGCGCGTCTCGGCGGCGTCTCGCTCACCGAGACGCAGGGCGAGGCGACGGTCGTCCTCTACAACCCGTTCACGTTCCCGCTCGACGTCCGGGACCTCGTCTACGAGATCCGTGCCGGCGACCGCAAGGTGGCGTCCGGCGAGCGCCACGGCCTCCGGATCCACCCGGGCCGCGAGAACCCGATCGACCTTCCCGTGACCGCGACGAACGCCGACCTCGCCGTCGCGCTCGCCGGCGCCGTCGCCTCAGGCGGCCGCGCCGATGGCCGGCTCGTGGCGTCGATCACAATCAAGGTCGGAAAGGACCAGACGATGACGATTCCGCTCGATCTCCCCGGAACGATCCAGGTGGGTCGATGAGCGAGCCGAAGGTCCTCCTCGAGAAGTCGCCCCGCGACCCGCGCGTCGGACGACTCGTCCTCAACCGGCCCGAGGTGCGAAACGCATGGGACGGCGAGACCGTGACCCTTCTGCAGCGGGCGGTGCGCGACCTCGCGTCGGACGACTCCGTGCGGGTCGTCGAGCTCTCGGGGGAGGGCCCGTCGTTCTGCGCGGGCGCGGACCTCGAGTGGATGAAGAGCCTCTCGAACTTCACGATGGAAGAGAACCGGCGCGACTCGGCCGAGCTCGCGCAGCTCTTCAAAGCGCTCGATGATCTCGAAAAGCCCGTCGTCGCGCGTGTCCAGGGCGCCGCGCTCGGCGGCGGGACCGGCCTCGTCGCCGCGTGCGACGTCGTCGTCGCGGCCGAGGGCGCCGTCTTCGGGACGACCGAGGTGCGCGTCGGCGTGATCCCGGCCGTGATCGCCCCGTACGTGATCCGGAAGATCGGCGAATCGCACGCGCGCGCGTGGTTCCTGACGGGAGAGCGTGTCGGCGCCGAGGAGGCCCGCCGGGTCGGCCTCGTCCACCACGTCGTCCCCGAGAAGGACCTCGCCAGGGCGACGACGGCCGTGATCGACGCGATCCTGCTCGGCGGCCCGCTCGCCGTGGCCGAAGCCAAGCGCCTCGTGCGCGCGGTCCACACGATGCCGCCGCGCGACGCGCAGGCGTGGGCGCTCCAGCACATGGCCGAGAGGCGCGGGTCGCACGAGGGCCTCGAGGGGCTGAAGGCGTTCCTCGAGAAGCGGCCCCCGGCCTGGACGACGAAGGAGTCGTGACGCGGGGAAGGCCTTTCCGGCGCGTCCTCGTCGCGAATCGCGGCGAGATCGCGGTGCGCGTCGTGCGCGGCGTGCGCGCGGCGGGCCTCGAATCGGTCGCCGTCTTTTCCGAGGCGGACCGCGGCGCGCGGCACGCGGCGCTCGCGGATGACGCGGTCGAGATCGGCCCCGCGCCAGCACGGGAGTCGTACCTGTCGATCCCGAGACTCCTCGCGGCGGCCGTGACCGCCGGCTGCGACGCCGTGCACCCCGGCTACGGGTTCCTCTCCGAGAACGCGGGCTTCGCGCGCGCCGTCGAGGCCGCGGGCCTCGTCTGGATCGGGCCTCCGCCGGAGGCGATGGAGGCGATGGGGCGGAAGATCGAGTCGCGCGAACGCATGCGAAAGGCCGGCGTTCCGGTGGTCCCGGGTGCGCTCGCCGCCTCTGGCACCTTCGAAGAAAATCTCCCGGCGGTTCTCGCCCTCGGTCTCCCGGTCGTGGTCAAGGCATCGGCGGGGGGCGGCGGCAAGGGAATGCGCGTCGTCCGCGAGGCTGCTTCTCTCTCCGAAGCGATCGCGTCCTGCCGCCGCGAGGCGGCGGCTGCGTTTGGAGACGCGACCGTCTACGTCGAGAAGTACCTCGAGAAGCCACGGCACGTCGAGGTCCAGGTGTTCGGAGACTGGTTCGGCACCGTCGTCGCGATCGGCGAGCGCGAGTGCTCGCTCCAGCGGCGGCACCAGAAGGTCGTCGAGGAGTGCCCGTCGCCGGCGGTGACGCCGGACTTGCGCGGGCGCCTCGCGAGAGCCGCCGTGGACGCCGCGAAAGCCGTCGGCTACGTGAACGCGGGCACGGTCGAGTTCCTCCTCGCTCCGGATGGCGCGTTCTTTTTCCTCGAGATGAACACGCGCCTCCAGGTCGAGCACCCGGTCACCGAGGAGGCGTTCGGCGTCGACCTCGTCCATCTCCAGCTCGCCGTCGCGGCAGGGGAGAAGCTCCCGCCGCTCCCGTCCGCGCCCTCCCGCCACGCGATCGAGGCGCGCGTCTACGCCGAAGACCCCGAGGCGGAGTTCCTGCCGCAGACGGGGCGCGTCCTCGTTTACCGCGAGCCGGGCGGGCCCGGAGTGCGCGTGGAGTCCGGCCTCGCCGAGGGCCGGGAAGTCGGCGTCCACTACGACCCGCTCCTCGCGAAGATCGTCGCTTCCGGCGGGACGCGGGAAGAGGCGCGCCGGCGCCTCGTCGCCGCGCTCGGCGAGACGGTGATCCTCGGCGTCTCGACGAACGTTTCGTGGCTGCGCCGCCTCCTAGAGACCCCGGAAGTCCGCACGGCGGCGATTCACACGAGCCTCCTGGAAACGCTCGCCGTGCCGCCCCGGCCCGGGCCGCCCGCCGAGGCCTTCGAGGCGGCCGCGTCCCTGCTCTCCGGCGCTCCCGCGCGAGCCGCGGGGCCGGCGTTCCCGGATCCCTTCGACGGCCGGTTCCGGGCCGGGAGCGGCGCGTGAAGGTGCGCGACGTGGGGACGGGCGAGACGCGCGAGGCCCGGTCCGGCGGGATCCCGCGGGGCGCCTTCGCGGCGCGCGCCGGCGACGTCGCGTGGGTTTTTTACGGGGGCGAGACGTGGCGCTTCGCGAAGGCGCCTTCACGCGCCGCGCGCGCGGCCGAGGAGGAGCACGCGCTCACGGCGCCGATGCCGGGCCGGATCCTCGCCGTCCACGTCGCCGAGGGCGACCGCGTGGAGAAAGGGCAGGTCCTCGTCGTCCTCGAAGCCATGAAGATGGAGCATGCCGTGAAGTCGCCGCGCGCGGGGGTCGTCGCCGGCCTCGCCGCCGAGCCCGGGAAGATGGTGGGCCTCGGAGACGTTCTCCTCGACGTCGCATGAGAGCCGGCCGCGTCACCGTCGTCGAGGTCGGGCCGCGGGACGGCCTGCAGAACGAGCCGGGGTTCGTCAGCACGGACGCGAAGGTCGCGTTCGTCGACGCCCTCTCGGCGGCAGGGCTGCCGGTCATCGAGGTGACCGCCTTCGTCTCGCCGAAGGCGATCCCGCAGCTCGCGGACGGAGAGGACGTCTTCCGGCGCGCGACGCGGCGCCCGGGCGTCCGCTATCCGGTCCTCGTCCCCAACGTGAAAGGCCTCGAGCGCGCGGAGGCCGTCGGCGTGCGCGAGATCGCGGTCTTCACCGCGGCCTCCGAGACCTTCAACCGCAGGAACATCAACGCCTCGATCGACGAGTCCTTCGCGCGCTTCGCGCCGGTCATCGGCCGGGCGAAGGCGGGCGGAATGCGGGTCCGCGGGTATGTGTCGTGCGCGTTCGGCTGCCCGTACGAGGGCGACGTCGCGCCGGGGGCCGTCGCGCGGGTTGCGGCGCGGCTCGCGGCGGCCGGCTGCGATGAAGTGTCCGTCGGCGACACGATCGGGATCGGCGTCCCCACGCAGGTTCCCGAGGTCGTCGGGCGTGCGGTCGAGGCGGGCGTCCCGCTCGACCGGCTCGCGCTGCACTTTCACGACACGCGGGGAACCGCCCTCGCGAACGTGACGGAAGGGCTGCGCGCGGGGGTGCGGATCTTCGATTCCTCGGCGGGGGGCCTCGGCGGCTGCCCCTTCGCGCCGGGCGCGGCAGGAAACGTCGCGACGGAGGACCTGCTCTATCTCCTGCACGGAATGGGCTGCGAGACGGGCGTCGACCTTCCGGCGGTGGTCGAGGCCTCGCGTTCTCTTTCCGTGGCGATCGGACGGCGCCCGGTCTCGCGCGTGTTCCAGGCGCTCGACGGGGGCGCTGCACGGCGCTCGGTGTAAACTTCTCCGCAACTATGTCTTCCCGAATTCTCCTGGCAGACGACAGTCTGACCATCCGCAAGGTCGTCGAACTGACGTTCTCGGGAAGCGAGTTCGAGCTCAGGGCCGTCGGCAACGGCGACGACGCCCTCGCGCTCCTCGCGGAGTTCGAGCCCGACATCGTCCTCGCGGACGCCGTGATGCCCGGCAAGACCGGCTACGAGGTCTGCGAGGAAGTGAAGCGGCGCCCCGGCGGCCGCTTCGTGCCCGTCGTCCTCCTGACGGGCACGTTCGAGCCCTTTGACAAGCCGCGGTCCGAGCGCGCCGGTGCGGACACGGTCGTCACGAAGCCGTTCGACTCCCAGGGCCTCGCGGCGCTCGTCCGGGACCTCGTCCGCCGCGCGGCGGAGGCGAAGGCCGCGGCGCCGCCCGAGCCGCCACCCGCCCCCGAGCCGCCGCCCGCTCCCGAGCCGCCGCCCGCTCCGGAGCCGCCGCCCCAGCCCACCGCAGCCGAGGCCGGCGAGTCCACGGACCCGACGTTCTCGGGCGGAGGCCCGTTCTACACGGCGCCGCTCCCGGCCCAGGCGCCGCCGCCGCCGCAGGCGCTCGAGGACATCTTCGCGACCTCCGCGATTCCCGTCTTCGGGCTCGAGCCTCCTCCGCCCCCTCCTCCGGCGCGCGCCGAGTTCGACCCGCCCACCGAGCCGATCCCGCCGCTCCCGCCCCCGCCGCCGCCCCTGGGTGAGCGAGGCGGCTACGAGATGGACCTCGACGCCCTGGACGAAACGCCAGAGCCCCAGCGGCGCGATCTCGACGAGGACATCGCCGCGTTCGAGCGCTCGGACCGCGGTGCGACGCGCCGGGTCGAGGCCTGGGAGACCGTCACCGCGACCCCGACGGAGCACGCGTCCGCGGTGGAGCCGGAGCCCGGCCGTTCCGAGCTGGAGGCCCTCGCGGCCGAAGCCAGCCTCACGGACCTCAAGAACCTCATCCCGGATTCCGCCCCCGCTGCCGTCACCGCCGGCGCCGCCGGAACGCCTCTGTCGGACGCGGACGTCGACCGCATCGCGCGCCGCGTCCTCGAGCTGGGCGGCGAGCGCGTCGTCCGCCGCATCGCGTGGGACGTCGTGCCGGAGCTGGCCGAGCGGCTCGTGAAGGAGCGTCTCGAGGAGCTCGAGCGCGCGGACTGACGCCCTTTCGTGGCATCCTCGCGGTGCCGTGAAAGAACTCGACAAGACCTTCGACCCGTCCGCCTTCGAGATGCGCTGGTACAAGGCGCAGGAGGAGGCGGGCTTCTTCCGGCCCGAGGCAGCCCCGGAGGGCGCCGAGCCGTTCACGGTGGTGATCCCGCCGCCCAACGTCACGGGCCGGCTGCACGTCGGCCACGCGCTCGGGCGCACGCTCGAAGACGTGCTCTGCCGCTGGCGGCGCATGCAGGGCCGCGCCGTTCTCTGGGTCCCCGGCGTCGATCACGCGGGCATCGCGACGCAGATGGTCGTCGAGCGCGACCTGAAGGAGCGGACCGGAGAGTCGCGCCACGACCTCGGGCGCGAGGCGTTCGTCGCCCTCTGCCGCGGATGGGCGGACGCGCGCCGCGGCGACATCCTGAACCAGATCCGGCGACTCGGCTGCTCGTGCGACTTCACGCGCGAGTACTACACGCTCGACGAGACGCGCTCACGCGCCGTCCGCTGGGTCTTCTCGACGCTCTACGAGCAGGGCCTCGCGTACCGCGCCGAGCGGATGGTGAACTGGTGCCCGAGCTGCGCGACCGTGCTCAGCGACCTCGAGGTGAACCACGTCGAGACGTCGGGTCACCTCTGGTCGATCGCCTATCCTCTGGAGGGCGGCGGCGAGGTCGTCGTCGCGACGACGCGTCCCGAGACGATACTCGGCGACACGGCGGTCGCCGTACACCCGGACGACGAGCGCTACCGGTCGATCGTCGGCAAGCGCGTCGCGCTGCCGCTGACGGGCCGGACGATCCCGGTGATCGCGGACGCATTCGTCGACCCCAAGTTCGGGACGGGCGTCGTGAAGGTGACGCCGGCGCACGACCCGAACGACTTCGAGGCTGGCAAGCGCAACGGTCTCGACCTCGTGACGGTCATCGGCTTCGACGGGAAGATGACGAAGGCCGCCGGCGAGGCCTACGCGGGCCTCGGCCGGGCCGAGGCCCGGAAAAAGGTCCTTCGGGACCTCGACGCCCGGGGCCTGCGCCGCGGCGAGAAGAGCCACGTTCTCCCTCTCGCGCGCTGCCAGCGGAGCGACACGGTCGTCGAGCCGCTCGTCTCGATCCAGTGGTTCGTGAAGATCGGCTCGCTCGCCGGGAAGGCCGTCGCCGCGACGGACGAGGGCGACACGAAATTCACGCCGGAGCTGTGGAAGAAGACGTACGACGAGTGGATGAAGAACATCCGTGACTGGTGCGTCTCGCGCCAGCTCTGGTGGGGCCACGCGATCCCGGCCTGGTACTGCGCGGACGGGCACGTGAACGTCCCGAAGCCGGGCGCGCCCGACCCGGCCGCCTGCGGGACGTGCGGGAAGAAGGACCTCGTCCGCGACCCCGACGTTTTCGACACGTGGTTCTCGTCGTGGCTCATGCCGCTCTCGGTGTTCGGCTGGCCGGAGAAGACGCCGGACTTCCTCCGGTTCTACCCGACGAGCGTCCTCGTGACGGGCTTCGACATCCTCTTCTTCTGGGTCGCCCGGATGATCATGGCGGGCGTCTGGTTCGACGGCCGCGCGCCGTTCGCGGACGTCGTGCTGCACGGCCTCGTCCGCGACGAGAAGGGCCAGAAGATGTCGAAGACGAAGGGCAACGTCGTCGACCCGCTCGAGATGTGCGACGAGTTCGGGGCGGACGCCGTCCGCTTCACGCTCGCCGTCCTCTCCGGCACCGGCCGCGACCTCCCGTTCGGCAAGACGCGCGTCGCGGGTTATCGCAGCTTCGCGACGAAGGTCTGGAACGCGGCGCGCTTCGCCCTGCCCCTCATTTCGGAGGGGGAGTGCGCCGACGTCGACGCGCTCGAATTCAGCTCCCTTTCGACGGTCGACCGCTGGATCCTCGCGCGTCTCTCGGATGCCGCGGGCCGCGTGAGCGAGTCGCTCGAGGCGTACCGGTTCGACGAGGCCGCGCACGCCCTGTACCAGTTCTTCTGGTCCGAGTTCTGCGACGGCTACGTCGAGATGATCAAGCCCGTCCTCCGCGGCGCGGGCGTGCCGGAGGTCGAGAAGGCGAGGACGCGGAGCGTGCTCAAGCGCGTGCTCCTCGACTCCCTCGCGCTCCTGCACCCGTTCATGCCGTTCGTCTCGTGCGAGATCCGCGAGGCGCTGAACGGCGACGGACTGAAACTCGCGCTCGAGAAGTGGCCCGAGCCGCACGCGGCGTGGAAGGACGACGCGGCGGTGGAGGCCGTCGAGACGCTGCGGGCGGTCGTGACGCGCATCCGCAACCTCCGCGCCGAGAACGGCCTCGCCCAGACCGAGGCGCTCGCGATCGGCCTCGAGCTCCCCGATTCACCCCTTTCAAAGGAACTGCAACGGCAGGTTCCGCTCCTGAGACACCTCGCGCGCCTCAAGAGCGTGGAGATCTCTTCGAAGGTGGACGTCGCCGGGGCGTTCCGCGACGCGGTCGCGGGAATCGGGCTCGTCGTGGACCTGCCGAAGAAAGAGACTTCTGCCGAAGACAGAGGGAAGATCGCGCGCGACGTGGAACGCCTTCGCGCCGAGGCTGCGAAGATCGAGAGCCGGCTGGCCGACGAGGCCTTCCTCGCGCGTGCACCCGCCGCGGTCGTCGAGAAAACGAAACAACAACTCGAGGAGATTTCCGACCGGGTTCGGAGGCTCGAAGGCAACCTCGTCGAGACGCCAGGCTCATGAGCAACGGCGCGCCGCTCCCGCCCCCGGGCTCGCCCCTCGGGTCGCTCGCGCCTCTCGGGGGCAGGCGGTTCGCGCGTTTCCACAACCTGATCCTCGTGGCGACGACGCCCTCGACGAACGACCTCGGCAGACTCATCGTGGAGCGGATGCTCGCCGAGAGCGAGGAAATCCGGCTCACGGCGATCGTCGCGGGCGAGCAGACCGCGGGCCGCGGCCGCGCGGGTCGGACGTGGGCCTCCCTGCCCGGCGCGCTCGCGCTCTCCGTGATCGTGCCGTGGCCCGAGGGACCCGGGCGCGTGCGGCTCCCGATCGAGACGGGAATCCTCCTCGCGAACGGGCTCTCGTCCGCGTTCGGGATCGAGGTGCGGCTCAAGTGGCCGAACGATCTCCTCGTCTCGCGCAGGAAGATCGGCGGACTTCTCATCGAGGCGCGCTCGAACGACGAGGGGGAAGGCTGGGCCGTGATCGGCCTCGGCCTGAACGTCCGCGGAACGCGCGCGGATTTGGACGCGAAGGGTCTGGGGGAAGCCACGTCGCTCGAGGCGTGCGGCGTCGCTCCCACGCTCCTCGAGGGCGACGCGCCGCTGGACGCGGTGCTCACGATCCTCGACGAGAGGGTCGGCGAGCCCTGTGACGAGCCGCTCCCGGACGCGTATCGAGCCGTCTCCGCCCACGCGCCGGGCGACCTCCTGACGGTGGCCGACGGCGTCCGCACGCACACGGGAGCCTTCGCGGGAATCACGCCCGACGGGTTCCTCCGCCTCGCGACGAAGGACGGCGACGAGACGCTCGTGTCGGGAGACGTCGTCCTCTTTTGACATGGAGGGGACGGAGCTCGACGAGGCCGCGTACGCGACGAAGGTCGAGGAGGCCTTCATCGCGGAGCGCGGAACGCCCTTCCTCGTCTCGCCGAAAGACTGGACGCTCATCCGCGGCTGGCGCGACGGCGGGATCCCGGTGGACGTCGTCGTCCGCGCCGTGCACGAGACGTTCGAGAAGAGACGCGCGCGCGGCCAGGCCGGAAAGATCTCTTCGATCGCGTACTGCGCCGGCTCCGTCGAGGAGCTCTGGGAGATGGAGCGCCGCGGCCTCGTGGGGAAGGCCACCGGCGCCCCCGTGGCGGGCGCGAACGCGCCCGCGAGGGAAGAGATCTTTGCTTTGCTTTCGGGTCGCCTGCGCGCGGCGAGTGAGCGCCTCGGGAGCCCTGAGGGCGTCGAAGAGTTTCTTAGAAGGGTGAGTGGGGCTGGAGCGGCGGGACGCGCCGACGCGGTTCCTCGAGCGGCGGACGATCCTTCCACCTTCGAAGAATTCCGAAAACTCGGCAAGCTCTTCCTTGCCGCCGCCTCGAAGATCGAAGCGCTGCCGCGCGATCTCCCTTTCGAAGAATCCGAGGAGAAGCTCGCGGCGATCGAGGCGTCGCTCGTGAAGTCGGCCCTTCGCGTCCTGCCGTCCGAGCAGCAGTCTCTCGTCGAGGCCCGCGTCGCGGCGGCCCTCGGCGACGTCGCGGGCCTTTCACCCCACGTCGTCGACAGGATGCGGAGGGCTCTCACGCGCCGCGAAGTGCGGTTGCTTCTCGGGCTGCCGGCCCTGACGCTCCTCCATGGCTGAGGTCCTCGCAGGCGACGTCCTCGAGGCCGCGATCGAGCGCGTCGTGCCCGGCGGCGAAGGTCTCGGGCGCACGGACGGCGTCGTGACGCTCGTCGCGGGCGGTTTGCCGGGCGACCGGGTGCGCGTGCGCGTCGACGAGGCGTCGCCCCGCCTGATCCGCGGGCGCGCCGAGACGATCCTCGCGCCGGGGGACGCGCGCCGGTCCGACGCGGACGTCTGCGCGCTCGCGCGGAGCGGCGCGTGCGGCGGGTGCGACTGGCCTGCGGCACGGCCCGGGCACCACCGTGTTCTCAAGACGGACCTCGTCCTCGACGCGCTGCGGCGGCTCGGCGGCCTGAAGGCGGAGAACCTGCCCGAGCCGCGCTGGCTCGGCTCGCCGCCGAACTACCGCCTCAGGAACCGCCTCCACCTCGACCGCGAGGGGCGGCTCGGGTTCTTCGCGCCGCGCTCGAACGCCGTGGCGGACCTCGAGGGCTGCGAGATCGTGTCGAAGCCGTTCCTCGCCCGGCTCCCCGCCCTGCGCGAGCACCTCCGTTCGCTGGGGCCGCTCGAGGGTGAGCTCCTGACGCTGGAGTCGCGCGATGGCGCGATCCTCCTCGGCGAGGTGCGGCTCTCTTCGGGCATCGGTCTGCGAATTTCTTCGAAGGTGAAAGAGAGGGGAAAGGGGCCGTTCGATGGGCTTCGGATCGTCGATGCGGGTGGGCGTCTGCTCGTCTCGGACGGACCGTCGTCGCTCACGATCGTGGCCGGCGGCGCCTCGTTCGACGTCTCCGTTTCCTCCTTCTTTCAAGGGAATCTCTTTCTCCTCGACGCGTTCCTCGAGGAAATCCGGGCGGCGCTTCGCGCCGGCGGAGGAGAAGAATCTCTTAGAAAGAAAGAGGGGGATCGCTCGGACTCTCTTCGGGCTGTGGATCTCTATGCAGGCGTCGGGTTCATGACGCGTCCGCTGCTGGAGCTCGCTGCCGAGGCGGGTGGAGGCGAGGTGACGGCCGTCGAGATCGACGCGTCCTCCTTTCATTCACTTTCGAAGAATCTCTCTCTCTGGTCCTCTTCGGGCCTTCCGCTCGCGCGCGCAATCCGTGCCTCCGCCGAGTCTTTCCTCCATTCGCAGAAATCTCCTCTCCCGGTCTCCCTTCTCCTCGCGGATCCTCCGCGCGCGGGTCTCTCGCCCGACGTGCGAAAGGGGATCCTGCGGCTCGCGCCGCCGCACGTCCTGATGGTGTCGTGCGACCCGCCGACGCTCGCGCGCGACCTCGCGGCGCTGCGGGAACGCTACGTGGTGACGCGCCTGACGCTCCTCGACCTCTTCCCGCAGACGCACCACGTCGAGACGGTGGCCTTGCTCGCCGCACGTCCGATCGGATAGAAGCGGCCCATGAGGCGCTCGTGGTCGCCCGGGGCGGGCGCGCCGTCGCTGCCGGCCACGTTCGCGATCGCGGCGGGGATCGTGGCGGCCGTTGCCTTCGCGGTCCCGCCGCCGCCGGCTCTGGCGGCCGCGCTGCTCTTTGCGGGCGCCGCCGCTGCCGTGCTCGGACGAGGCCACGGACGCATTGCCGCGCTCGGCGGCCTCGTCCTCTCGGCGAGCCTCGGATACGCCTCCGCGAGCGTGCGGTGGCTCGCGCCGGCCGCAAGGACCGTCTCCGAGGCGCGGCGCGCCCTCACGGAGGCGGCCCGGCGCGACCCGGAGGCGGGCGGCGCGCTCGTGGAGATCGTCGGCCGCCTCGACGCGCCATGGTCTCCGAGCGGCTCGCTCGTCAGGACGCGCGTCGACGTCGAGACCGCGACGTTCGACGGCCGGCCCCTCGCGCTCGACGCGCCGGTGACGCTCGCCGTGGCCGGAGAGGCCGACCCCTCGCCTGTGGCCGAGATGGGCGACCGCGTCCGCGTGGCGGGCACGCTGCGCCTCCCCGAGACCGGCGGCCCGCGCCGGTCGCCCTTCGAGCTGCCGGACGAGGCGCACCTCCTCCTGAAGAGCGCCCGGCAGGTCGAGAGGCTCTCGGGCCCGGCCGGCCCGCTCGCTCCCGTCTACGCGGCACGGACCGTTCTGAAGACGCGCCTGCGCGAGAACCTCGCGGGCGCATCCCAGGCGGACCGCACGGCGCTCGGGCTTCTCCTCGCCTTCGTCCTCGGCGAGACGCAGGACCTGCCTCTCGCGGCGGTCGGGGCGTTCCGCGACGGGGGCGTCGCGCACATCGTCGCGGTTTCGGGGCTTCAGGTTGCGCTCGTCGCGGCGTTTCTCGGGTTCCTCGTCCGGAAGGCCGGGATGTCCCTGCGCGCGCGCGACGCGACCGTCCTCGCCGCGACGCTCCTCTTCGCGGTCTTCGCGGGGGGCCGCCCGCCCGTGTGGCGCGCGGCGCTCATGATCGGCCTCTACCTGACGGCGCGGCTCCTCGGCCGCCCGACGTCGCCCGAACACGTCCTCGGGTTCTCGGCGTGCGTCATCCTCCTCGGCGACCCGTCGGCGCTCTTCGACGTCGGCTTCCTCCTGACGTTCGCCGCGGTCTTCGGCCTCGCAGAGTTCGGCACGCCCGTCGTCTCGTGGCTCCGCACGCGGGGAGCCCCCGCGCTCCTCGCGGACGCAATCGGCGCGACGCTCGGCGCCGAGCTCGCGGTCCTGCCCGTGCAGGCCTTCGTCTTCAACGTCGTCCCGTTCGTCGCCCTTCTCTCGAATCCCTTCATCGTGCCGCTCTCGGGCGTCTTCCTCTTCGCGGGTCTCGCGCTCCTTCCGCTGCTCGTCGTTTCGCCCGGCGTTGCCGCGGCGGCGATCGTCCCTCTTCGCCTTCTCTCGGATCTCCAGTTCGGAATCCTCGACGCGCTCGACCGGCTCCATGCCGTCCGGGTCGTGCCGACGCCGCCCTTTGCTCTCGTGGCGGCGGCCGCCGGGCTCCTTCTCGTCGCGGGCCTCGCGGCGCGCCGGCCCATCCGCCGGACCGCCCTCGCGGCGGCCCTTCTCGCGGCCGTCGCGGTCGTCGCCGCGCCTCCGGTCGCGGCGGACCCGGGGACGGCGGTCCTCCGGGCCGTGGACGTCGGGCAGGGCGACTGCTGGCTCGTCGTGACGCCGCGGGGACGGGTTCTCGTCGACGGAGGCGGGAGCCCGGACCGGGCGTACGAGTTCGGGCGCCTGCGCCTCCTCCCGAAGCTCGCGGACGCCGGCGCGGTCTCTCTCGACGCCGTGGTCCTGACCCACCCGCACCCGGATCACACGCGCGGCCTCCTCGGCGTCCTGTCGTCGCTGCCGGTCGGCCGCGTCGTCGTCCCGCGGGCCGCGGTCCGGAACGTCTTTCTCGACGAGGTCCTCGCCGTCGCGCGGAAGCGGCGCCTCGTCCTCGAGCGGTTCGGAGCGGGAGGGACCTTCGAGGCCGCGGGGCTCGTGTTCGACGTCCTGCATCCGACCGACGACCCGTATCCGCGGGCCCGGGAGAACAACAGCTCGCTCGTCTTGCGCACGCACGCCGAGCGGCTGACCCTTCTCCTCGCGGGCGACATCGAGGCGCCGGCCGAGCGCGAGCTTCTCGCTTCGGGGGCGGACCTCCGCGCCGACGTCCTGAAGGTGCCCCATCACGGGAGCCGGACGTCGACGACGCCGGAGTTCCTCGCACGCGTCGCTCCGCGCATCGGCCTCGTCGGAGTCGGCCGGCGCAACCGGTTCGGCCACCCCGCGCCGGAGGTCGTCCGGCGCCTCGCCGGAGCCGGCGTACGCGTCTTCCGGACGGACCGTGACGGCGACCTTGCGCTGACGCTCGCGGGCGGCCGCGTCTTTCCCGCGTTTCCCGAGGCCGTCGCGAGGTCGGTGCCGTGAGCCGTCCGGAGGGCGTGCTCGCGATCGTCGGCCCGACGGCGACGGGGAAGTCCGAGCTCGCGGTCGCGCTCGCCGAGCGCCTCGGCGGCGAGATCCTCTCGGCAGACGCGTTCGCCGTGTACCGCGGGTTCGACGCGGGGACGGCGAAGCCGGGGCCGGACCTCCTTGCGCGGGCGCGCCACCACCTCGTCGACGCCCGGGAGCCGACGGAGCCGTGGAGCGCGGGTGAGTTCGCGTTGGAAGCGCGCCGCCTCTGCGAGGAGATCCTCGCGCGGGGCCGGCTCCCGATCCTCGCGGGTGGGACGGGGTTCTACGTCCGGGCGTTCTTCGGCGGCCTCTTCGAAGGGCCGCGCCGGAACGACGGCGTGCGCCGGGCCCTCGAGGCCGTTGCTTCGCGGCGCGGCACGGCGTTTCTCAAGCGGATGGTGTCCGTCCTCGACCCGGAGGTCGCGGGCCGGCTCGCAGACGCCGACGCCTCGCGCGCGATCCGCGTCCTCGAGATCCTTCTCCTCACCGGCGAGCGCCCGTCGCGGCTTTTTCGCGAGCGCCCCGGAGTGGCATGGACGCGGCCTGCCGTGAAGATCCTTCTCACGTTGCCGCGTGCGGAGCTCCATGACAGAATCGCCGGGAGATTTCGAACACGCTTCGCAACCGCGCTCCCGCAGGAAGTCCGAAGTCACCTGGCCGCCGGAGTGCCTCTGACGGCGCCCGCGTTTTCGGCCATCGGGTACCGTGATACGGCCGCGCTCCTTGCGGGGAAGCTCTCGGAAGCGGAGTGGGAGGAACGGATCCTGAGGGACACGCGCCGCTACGCAAAGAGGCAGGAGACCTGGTTCCGGCGCGAGCCCGGCCTCGTCCCGGTGTCCGCGCTGCGCCCCGACCTCGTCGACTTCGCGGAGCGCCTCGCGCGTCCGCTGATTTCCGCCCGGGAGACCGAAGGGAGCCTCGCATGATCGGGATGTCCAAGCCGCCCATCAACGTCCAGGACGGGTTCTTCTACCAGCTGAGGAAGGACAACACGGTCGTCGAGGTGACGCTCCTTTCCGGGCGCACGCGGATCGGGCGCATCCGCCGCTTCGACAAGTACGCCGTCGTCGTCGAGGTCGACGGCCGTGAAGAGATGATCTACAAGCACGCAATCGCGTCCGTGGCATCGACCGGGACGAACGTTCCGTCCGCGCCCGCGCCCCTCCGGACACCCGCGGTTTGACGCGCCGGTGGCTCCTCGCGCTCGCCGTCCTGGTGGCGGGGGCGGCGGCGGGGTGCGCATCGGCCCCGCCGCCGCGCGAGGACGCGTCCGTCGCGAGCGCCCGCGTCCTCGCGACCCAGGCCGACGCGGCCGCGTCCGAGGGCCGCCTGCGGGATGCGCTCGACGGGTACCGCGGGGCGGCACGCCTCGTCCCGTCGGATGAACGCTACGCCGCGCGCGAGATGGAGCTTCGGACCGAGCTCGTGAAACGACGCGTCCGCGAGGCCGACGAGGACCTGAAGAAAAGGGATGTGGCCGGCGCGCGCCGCGTGGCGGTCTCGATCCTCGAGATCGACCCGCAGGCCGCCGAGGGCTACCGCTGTCTCGCGAAGGCCGCCGAGGCGGGCGGCGCGCTCGAGGACGCGTGGTCCGCCGGGAAACGCGCGCACGAGATCGAGCCGGGAGACGCCGGGACGACCCAGGCTCTCGCCTCGCTCGCGACGAAAACCGGCCGCTGGGCCGAGGCCGCGTCCCTGTACGAACAGCTCGGGAAGACCGACCCTTCGTTCCGCGACAAGGCCGCCGCCGCGGGCCTCGAATTCCGGATTCAGAACCTCCCGGGCCCGGCGCGCCGCGCGGCGCTCTCGCCCCGTCTCACGCGGGCGCAGCTCGCGGCGCTCCTCGTCGAGCTTTCGCCGGAAGTCCGCGAGGCGCGGATTCCCCCGGGCGCCGACGTCGCCGTGGACGTCGTGGACCGGCCGGAGAGGGCGGCGCTCGTGCGGATGATCGGTCTCGGGTTCTTCGCGGTCTCCCGCGACACGCACGTCGTCGGCGCCGACACCCCGGTTTCGCGCTCGGAGATGCCCGCGCACCTGAGGAGGCTCGCGGCGCTCCTGGGCGGAGAGCTGCCTTGCGCCGCCTCGCTCGCCGAGTGCGGCATACTCCCCGAGGGTACCCGGCAGGTCGGCGGGCGTGAGGCGGTGGCGGCGATCGAGGCCACCCTGCGTCTGGCCCGCCCAGGAGGGGCGCAATGAACGTCATGGAGCTCTTCTCCAAGGTTCCCCTTTTCGAAGGGGTCGCCCCGGAGGATCGCCTGTCGCTCGCGAAAGCCGCCGCGCTCCGGACGTACCGCCGCGGCGAGACCATCGTCGAGCAGGGCCAGCCCGGGGACGCTTTCTTCGTGATCGTGAAGGGCCGCGTCGCCGTCGCGATCGTCGCGCCGGACGGCCGCGAGGTCGTCCTGAACTCGCTCGGCGAGGGCGAGCACTTCGGCGAGATGGCGCTCCTCGACGACGCCCCGCGCTCGGCGAGCGTGATTGCACAGGAAAAGGCCGAGCTCGCGATTCTGTCGCGCTCCGTGTTCTTCGACCTCCTGAAGTCGAACTTCGTCCTGACGCGGGCGCTCCTCGCCGCGTTCTCGGCCCGCCTGAGGCGCGCGAACGCGACGATCGAGGGCCTGGCCTCGCTGGACGTCAGGGCGCGACTCGCGCGCTACTTCCGCGAGCTCGCCGTCGCCCGCGGTCGAAAGGCCGGGGGCGGCTGGTCCGTCGTCGTGCGGCCGTCGCAGCGCGAGATCGCCGACACGATCGGCTCCTCGCGCGAGACGGTGTCGCGGACGATGTCGCAGATGGCCGCCGAGCAGCTCATCGTCCCGAAGGGCAAGGCCGTCTACGTGAGGCTCGATGGCCCCGGTGCGGCGGCCCCTCCGCCCGGCTGACGAGACGCGCCGTGGAGCTCCGCCCCTGGACACTGCCGAATTTCCTGACGTTCGCGCGTCTCGCCGCCCTCCCGTTCCTCGTGATGGCGATCCTCGGCGGGCGGCCCTGGACAGCCCTCGCGATCTTCCTCCTGGCGGCGATCACGGACATCGTGGACGGTTACGTCGCGCGGAAGTTCGAGATGGGGTCGCCGCTCGGCGCGTGGCTCGATCCCATCGCGGACAAGCTCTTCCTCGTGTCGTCCTTCGTCGTTCTGGCGTTGCCGGGCACGCCGACGGCCGTGCGGATCCCGGTGTGGCTCCTCGTCCTGACGATCTTCCGGGACCTCTTCATCCTCGTGACGTGTCTCGTCCTCTTCCTCGCGCTGGGAATCCGGTCGTTCCCTCCGTCGATCCTCGGAAAGCTCACGACGTTCCTCGAGATCTCGACGGTGACCGCGATCCTCCTCGTCAACGTGAATCGCCTCGAGCCCGTCGTCGCAACCGTCTGCATGTGGCTCGTCGCCGTCTTCGCGACCGTGTCCGCCCTCCACTACACCTGGAGGGTCCTGACCAGGCTCCCGCGCGGCCCGCAGCCACCGGCCGCCGCCCCCGCCGCGTGAGCCGCCTCGCGCGCTTCCTCCGGCGCGGAGGCGGCGGGCCGCCCGGCCTGCGGCTCCTCACGCGCCCCGGCTGTCATCTCTGCGAGGAGATGAAGGCGAAGGTCGCGCCGCTCGTCGCGCGCCTCGGCGGGACGCTCGCGGAGGTGGACGTGGACGCGGACCCCGCGCTCTCGGAACGCTTCGGCCTGGAGATCCCCGTCCTCCTCGACGCCGAGGGCCGCGTCGTCGCGAAGCTCCGCGATCCCGTCGAGCGCATCGCGAGGCGCCTCGGGGCCTGAGCGCTCAGAATGGGGACCGGATGAGACTTCCGGCGGCCGCCGCGCTCCTCGTCATCGCGCCGCTCGCCGCGCCTCTCGCGGCCGAGCGTCTCCCCGTCCAGAGGCACGGCGTCGCCGAAGGCCTCGCGGAAGAGACGGTCACGGCGCTCCTCAAGGACTCGCGCGGCTACCTCTGGATCGGGTCGCTCAACGGCCTCTCCCGCTACGACGGCGAGCGCTTCCGCGTCTACGGCGTCGAGGACGGTCTCCCGAAGGCCCGCATCTGGGGCCTTGCGGAGGGTGTGGACGGTTCGGTCTGGGTTGCAACGTCCGGCGGCCTCGCGCGGATCAGCGCTTCCCAGCCGTCCACGAGTCCCGTGTTCCGGCCGGCAGGACCGGAGGCCGGGAAGCCCGTCGAGTACGTTTTCGCGGATCCGCGCGGCTCGATCTGGTGGGGAACGGGAGGAGAGCTCTACGAAGGCGGACGCGACGGGTCGGCTCCGCACGCAGCGGGTCTGGCGGCCGCGACGCAAGGCGCCGTCGTGCGTGTCCTGCGCCTCGCTCCGGACGGGTCGATCCTCGCGGGCACCTCCCGGGGGCTCTTCCGGATTCGCTCCGGCGTGGCGCCGCAGCGGTTTCCCCTTTCGAAGAACCCGGCTGCCGAGGACGTGAGAGGGCTTCTGATCGATCGCGCGGGGCGCCTCTGGGCGTCGACGCCCGGGCGCCTCGTCGTCGCGGCGGCCGGCTGGGAGCGGGAGAGCCCGGGCGCGCAGGGGCCGCTCCTCGAGCGCGGCCGCCTGCATCTTCCGGTGAGTCCGGGCGAGCGGCGCACCCTCGACGGTCTTCCCGCCGCCGGCGCATCGGCGTGGCAGCGCATCCTCGAGCTCCGGGACGGGCGCGTCGTGCTCACGACGACGGCGGGCCTCGCCGTGGCGGGCGGAGGCCGCGTCGAGTTCTACGACCGCCGGCACGGCTTCGGCGACGGCATCCTTGGCGAGGTCCTCGAGGACGCAGAGGGCGATCTCTGGATCGGAACCCAGAGCACGGGCCTCCTGCGCGTGAGACCGGCCGGCTTCACGTCGTTTTCCGAGGAGGACGGGCTCCTCGACGCGCAGGTCGCCGCGGTCTTCCGGGCGGCCGACGGTTTCCTCTACGTCGCCTCGAGGGGCAATACGGCGCTCGCGCGGCAGGAGGGCGAGGGTTTTCGGTCCGTTCGCTGGCGCCGGGCGGCCGCGCCCGTCCTCGGCCGCCTCGTCTGGGGGCGGTCGGTCCTCAGGGACCGCTCGGGCGCGTGGTGGTTCGCCTCGCCCGGCGGCGTCTCGCGGACGCCGCCGCTCGATTTCGGAGAAGAGCTCGCGCACGCGGCGTCGAAGACGTTCGGGCCGCGCGAGGGCGTGACCGGTGAGGTCTCTGCGCTCTTCGAAGCGTCCGACGGCGCGATCTGGGCGGGCGTCTACGACGCCCCCTCGGCGCTCCTGAAGTTCGACTTCGCGGCCCAGCGATTCGTCGCGGTCCGGCCGGAGGGCGGACTTCCGGCCGGCGCGCCGCTCGCATTCGTGGAGGATGGCGCCGGCGACCTCTGGGTCGGCCTGGGCGCCGGCGGGGCGGTCCGCCTCAAGGGTGGCCGCGCCGAACGTCTCGATCCGGCGCACGGGGCGCCCGAGGGGTTCGTCCACGACTTCCTCCTCGACGGGACGGGACGCCTCTGGGTCGCAAATGGTCCCGCGGGCCTCCTGCGCGTCGATGACCCCGCGGCGCCGGTGCTCGCCGCCCGCTCCGTGGACGTCCAGAGCGGCGCCATCGCGGCGAGCGCTCTCTGTCTCGCGGCGGACGCCGCAGGCCTCATCTGGATCGGGACGACGCGCGGCGTCGTGCGTCTCGACGCCTCGACGGGGCGTCAGGCCCACTTCACGACCGCGGACGGCCTCACGAACAACCTCGTGACGTCGGCGGCACGTGACGCCGCGGGGGTGCTCTGGTTCGGCACGCCCGAGGGCGTCGCGCGTCTCGCCCCGGCGCCCGGCGCCGCGCTCGCCCCCGCGCGCGCCGTGATCGCGGCCTTCCGCGTGAACGGAGTCGACCGGCCCGTCCCGGAGCTCGGGACGACGTCGCTGGAGGGGATCACGCTCGCGCCCGACGAGAACCGCGTCCGAATCGACTTCGCATCGCCGAGTTTCGCGCCGGGCGGCCGCGTCCTTTTCCAGACGCGGCTCGACGGCCTCGACCCGCAGTGGAGCGCGGCGACCCCCGATCCCACGGTCCGCTATCTCGGGCTCGCGGCCGGCTCGTACCGGCTCTCCGTGCGCGCGGTCGCGCCGGACGGCTCGCCCGGCCCCGAAGCGACGGCGTCGTTTCGCGTGAGGCCGCCGTTCTGGCGGCATTGGGAGTTTCTGCTCTCGGTGCTCGCCCTCGTCGCCGCGGCCGCGTTCCTCGTCCACCGGCAGGGCGTGAAGCAGGCCGTCGCGGTCGAGCGCGTGCGGACGCGCCTCGCGACGGACCTCCACGACGACGTCGGCTCGAGCCTCGCGCGCATCTCGATCCTCTCCGAGGTCGGGCGCCGCGACCTCGACCCGGGCGGGGAGACGGCGCGCCTGTTCGGCGAGATCGGCGAGACCTCGCGCGGCGTGATCGACGCCCTCGGCGACGCGATCTGGTCCATCGACCCGCGGCACGACGACCTCCAGAGCCTCGCGGACCGGCTCCGTCACTTCGCGGCCGACCTCCTCGAAGGCCGCGGGATCACGTGCCGCATCGAGATCCCCGCGGGCGCCGCCGCGGTCGACCTGCCGGCGGAGCCCCGGCGCCACCTCTTCCTCCTCCTCAAGGAAGCCGTCACGAACGCGGCCCGCCATTCGGGAGCCCACGCCGTGACGATTGCTTTCGGGCTCGGGGACCGCGCGCTGTCCGTGGAGGTCGTGGACGACGGGGCGGGCTTCGACCCCGCCGCCGGCCGGGACCTCTCCGAGCCCGAGGGGCGCGGCCTCGAGAACATGGCCGCACGCGCCCGGGCGCTCGGAGGCTCGCTGTCGGTCGTCTCGGCGCCGGGCGGAGGGACGCGTCTCAAGGTCGCGGGTCTTCCGCTTCCGTTCGGGTCCGGAGGAGCGACCGCATGAACATGCTCTGCCCGGCGCCCGGCGCGGGCCGCACGCTCGGGAGGCCGTGAGCGCAGTGCCCGGAGCCGTTCCGATCCGCGTCGCCGTCGTCGAGGATGACCCCGGACTGAGGGAGAGCCTCCGCCTCCTGATCGGGGGGACGCGCGGGTTCGCGTGGGCGGGCGGCTATCGGTCCGCGGAAGAGGCGCTCCAGCGCCTCGGCACGGCGAGCGGCGGGCTGCCGGACGTGCTCCTGATGGATATCCACCTCCCGGGGCTCCCGGGCTCGCAGGCCGTGCGCAACGTCCGGGAGGCTCATCCCGCGGTCGCGGTCCTCATGTTGAGCGTGTACGAGGGAGAAGAGGAGATCTTCACGTCGCTGTGCAACGGCGCCGCCGGGTACCTCCTGAAGAAGACGGCGCCCGCGAAGCTCCTCGAGGCGATCCGCGACGTGAAGGAGGGCGGCTCGCCGATCTCGCCGGAGATCGCGCGCAAGGTCATCAGCGCGTTCCGCGAAGCCGTGCCGGGGCCCGCCCGGGAGCATGACCTCACGCCGCAGGAGGTGCGGCTTCTCCGGCTCCTTGCCGACGGAGCGAGCTACCAGGCCGCGGGGGACAGGCTCGAGATCAGCATCAACACCGTGCGGAACTACGTGCGGTCCATTTACGAGAAGCTCCACGTCTCGTCCAAGTCCGCCGCGGTGAGCCGCGGCCTCAAGGACCGGATCATCTGAGCGCACGGGCCGGCCCGAGGGAAGCATTTGCATCCTCTCGAGACCGCCCTCGGTCAAGGTATCCTTCCCGGTTGGGCGCTCCCCGCGCCCGTTTGGGAGGGATTCATGAACGAGAGGCCGGACACGCCGGCGGGGGCGTCCCCGGCGCGGCGGAGCCGTCTCCGGACTGCGATCGTCGTCGCGGTGGTGGTCGTCATCGCCGCAGCCACGGCGCGCGCGCTCGTGAGGACGGGCGCCAAGGGCGGCCCTCGGGCCGAGGTCGTGCCCGTTTCCGCGACGGCGGTCGTCCAGCAGTCCGTGCCGCTCACGACGAAGGCGATCGGAAACGTCGAGGCCTTCTCCACGGTCGTGATTCGCGCGCTCGTCGCCGGCGAGCTCCAGCAGATCCACTTCAGGCAGGGCGCCGCGGTTCAGAAGGGGGACCTTCTTTTCACGATCGACCCGCGCCCGCTGCAGGCCGCGCTCGACCAGGCCGTGGGGACCCTCGCGAAAGACCGGGCCACGCTCGCGAACGCCCGCGCCCTTGCCGCGCGCTACCGGAAGCTCTTCGATGAGGGGATCGCCTCGAAGGAGGACCTCGACCAGTACAACACGAGCGCGGACACGCAGGCAGGGCTCGTGGCGGCCGACGAGGCCTCCGTCGAGAACGCGAGGGTCCAGCTCTCGTACGCGACGATCCGCTCGCCGATCAGCGGGATGACCGGGAACCTCCTCGTCTACGAGGGGAATCTCGTGAAGGCGAACGATCTGACGCCCCTCGTCACGATCACGCAGGCAACGCCGATCTACGTGACGTTCGCCGTCCCGGAGGGCGAGCTCGGCAAGGTGAACCGCGCCCGGGCCGCCGGCCCCGTCCGCGTCGAGGCCACGCTCCCGAGCGACGAGGCGCATCCCCTCGCGGGCGTCCTCACGTTCGTGGACAACGCCGTCGACGCGACGACCGGCACGATCCGGCTCAAGGCGACGTTCGAGAACGCCGAGCGGCGGCTCTGGCCCGGACAGTTCGTGAAGGTCTCGGTCACGACGGGAGTCGAGGCAAACGCGCTCGTCGTCCCGTCGCAGGCGATCCAGACGGGTCAGGACGGCCCGTACGTCTACGTCGTGAAGGCCGACCTGACGGTCGAGCCGCGGCCCGTGAAGCCCGGGCCGTCCTCGGAGGGCGTCGTCGTGATCGCGAAGGGCCTCGCGGCGGGCGAGCGCGTCGTCACGGACGGACAGCTGCGCCTCTTCCCGGGCGCGAAGGTCGAGCTCAAGACCCGGGGATGAGCATCACCGAGCCCTTCATCCGGCGGCCCGTCATGACGACGCTCGTCATGGCGGGGATCCTCCTGTTCGGGGCGATCGGCTTCCGGTCGCTGCCCGTGAGCGACCTGCCGAACGTCGACTTCCCGACGATCCAGGTCACCGCGAGCCTCCCGGGCGCGAGCCCCGAGACGATGGCGGCCTCCGTCGCGACACCGCTCGAGCGGCAGTTCTCGGCGATTGCGGGTCTCGACTCGATCAACTCGACGAGCTCGCAGGGCACGACGCAGGTCACGCTCCAGTTCGCGCTGGACCGCAACATCGACGCGGCGTCGCAGGACGTCCAGACGGCGATCGCGGCGGCCGCGAGGCAGCTCCCTCCCGGGATGCCGTCGCCCCCGACGCTCAAGAAGGTCAACCCGGCCGACCAGCCCGTCCTCTACCTCGTCCTCTCGTCACCCACGATGGAGCTCACGGCCGTGGACGAGGTGGCCGAGACGCTGATCGCGCAGCGCCTCTCGACGATCTCGGGCGTCGCCCAGGTCCAGGTCACGGGCGCGCAGAAGTTCGCCGTGAGGGCCAAGCTCGACCCGTCGCAGCTCGCGGCCCGGGGAATCGGGATCGACGAGGTCGCGGCGGCGATCCAGAACCAGAACTCGAACCTCCCGGTCGGGACGCTCTACGGGGTGCACCAGTCGCTCACGGTGCAGGCGAACGGCCAGCTCTTCGACGCGGCTTCCTACCGGACGATGATCGTCGCGTACCGCAACGGCTCGCCCGTTGCGCTCGGCGACCTCGGGCAGGTCGTGGACGGCGTCGAGAACGACCGGATCGGCAACTGGTACGACGACCGGCAGGTCGTCACGCTCGCGATCCAGCGCCAGCCGGGCTCGAACACGATCGCCGTCGTGGACGCGATCAAGGCGAAGCTGCCGGCGCTTCGCGCGCAGCTCCCGGGCGCGCTCCGGCTCGACGTTCTCTTCGACCGCTCCGTCCCGATCCGCGAGTCCGTCCACGACGTCGAGTTCACGCTCGTCCTCACGATCGCGCTCGTCGTCCTCGTGATCTTCCTGTTCCTGCGCAACGTGCGCGCGACGCTCATCCCGAGCCTCGCGGTCCCGGCCTCGATCGTCGGGACGTTCGCGGCGATGTCTCTCCTGAATTTCTCGCTCGACAACCTCTCGCTCATGGCGCTCACGCTTTCCGTCGGGTTCGTCGTCGACGACGCGATCGTCATGCTCGAGAACATCGTCCGGCGCATGGAGGGCGGGGAGGACCCGCTCACGGCTGCGCTCAAGGGCGGCAGGGAGATCGGCTTCACGATTCTCTCGATGACGATCTCGCTCGTCGCGGTCTTCATCCCCGTCCTCTTCATGGGCGGGCTCCTCGGGCGGCTCTTCAAGGAGTTCGCGGTCACGATCAGCGTCGCGATCCTCGTGTCGGGCTTCGTCTCGCTCACGCTGACCCCGATGCTCTGCAGCCGCTTCCTGAAGGCCTCGCACGTCGCGAACGAGGGACGCTTCTTCCGGGTGACGGAGCGGATCTTCACGGCCTGGCTCGGCCTCTACGAGCGCACGCTGGGCTGGATCCTCGCGCGCCAGAGGGAAACGCTGGCCGTCTCGGGCGTCCTCCTCGCCGTGACGGGCGCCCTCTTCGTCGTGATCCCGAAGGGCTTTCTCTCGAGCGACGACACGGGGCAGTTCATCGGCTACACCGAGGGGCTTCCCGGCGTCTCGTTCGCGGAGATGTCGCGGCACCAGTCCGAGGCTGCGAGCCTCATCCGGAAGCACCCGAGCGTCCGCGGGGTCTCGTCCACGGTGGGCGCGAGCGACGCGAGTCCCGCCGGGAACTCCGGCAACCTCCTCGTCCTCCTCAAACCCCGCGGGGAACGAAAGCAGGGCGTGGACGAAATCATCGAGGAGCTCCGCCCGAAGCTCGCCTCCGTCTCCGGCATCAGGGTCTTCCTGCAGAACCCGCCGTCCGTCTCGATCGGCGGCCAGGTCACGCGCAGCCCGTACCAGATCACTCTTCAGGGCTCCGACCGCGCCGAGCTGGCGAAGTTCACGGAGCAGCTCGAGGCGCGGGTCAAGGCGCTGCCGGGCCTCATCGACGTGACGACGGACCTCCAGAACAGGAACCCGCAGCTCGCCGTCACGATCGACCGCGACAAGGCATCCGCCCTCGGCCTCACGGCCTCGCAGGTCGAGGACGCCCTGAACAACGCGTACGGGACGCGCCAGGTCTCGACGATCTACACGTCCACGAACGAGTACCAGGTCATCCTCGAGCTCCTGCCGGAGTACCAGACGAGCCCGCAGGCTCTCTCGCTCCTCTACGTCCGCAACGCGGCGGGCACGCTGATTCCGCTCTCCTCCGTCGCGCGGTTCGACGAGAACGCGGGCCCGCTCGCCGTGAACCACCTCGGGCAGGTTCCGTCCGCGACGGTCTCCTTCAACGTGCTCCGGGGCGTCGCGCTCGGCGATGCGACCTCGCGCGTGCGGAAGGCCGCGGACGGGCTCCTCCCGCTCACGGTCCCGGCGACGTTCCAGGGGACGGCTCAGGTCTTCCAGTCGTCCGTCGGAGGGCTCGCGTTCCTCCTCGTGATCGCGATCCTCGTCATCTACCTCGTGCTCGGCATCCTCTACGAGAGCTTCATCCACCCGCTCACGATCCTGTCGGGCCTCCCGTCGGCGGGTCTCGGCGCGCTCGTGACCCTGCTCCTCTTCGGAAAGGACCTCAACGTCTACGGCTTCGTCGGGCTCATCATGCTCGTCGGCATCGTCGAGAAGAACGCGATCATGATGATCGACTTTGCGATCGAGGCCGCCCGGACGACCGGGAAGGGCCCTGCCGAGGCGATTCGCCAGGCCGCGTCCGTGAGGTTCCGGCCGATCATGATGACGACGATGGCGGCCCTCATGGGGACGCTGCCGATCGCGCTCGGGATCGGCGCCGGCGCCGAGTCGCGCCAGCCCCTCGGCCTCGCAGTCGTGGGCGGCCTGCTCGTTTCGCAGGTCCTCACCCTGTACCTCACCCCCGTCGTCTACATCGCGTTCGACTCGCTCCAGGCGAAGCTGACGCCCGCGCCTCTCCCGGACCTGCCGGAAGACGCCGAGCCGGAGAGCGCCTAGGTGAGCGAGAGCGGCGGGCTCAGGCCCGTCCAGGCGAACGTCTCGGGCCTCTTCATCCGGCGGCCGGTCATGACGACGCTCGTCATGGCGGGGCTCTTCCTCTTCGGCGCGATCGGCTATTTCTCGCTCCCGGTCGCGGACCTCCCGAAGGTCGACTTCCCGACGATCAACGTCTACGCGAACCTTCCGGGGGCGAGCCCGGAGACGATGGCGGCCGCCGTCGCGACGCCGCTCGAGCGGCAGTTCTCGGGCATCGCAGGCATCGACTCGATGAACTCCACGTCGAGCCAGGGTTCGACGAACGTCACGCTCCAGTTCTCCCTCGACCGCGACATCGACGCGGCCGCGCAGGACGTCCAGACGGCGATCGCGGCCACGCTCTCGCAGCTCCCGCCCTCCATGCCGACGCCCCCGAGTCTGCGCAAGGTCAACCCGTCGATGCAGCCGATCCTCTTCATCGTGCTCTCCTCGCCGACGCTCCCGATGTACGAGGTCGACGAGTGGGCCGAGACGGTCCTCGCGCAGCGCATCTCGACCGTGAGCGGCGTCGCGCAGGTGAACGTCTACGGCGCGAAGAAGTATGCCGTGCGCGTCCAGGTGGACCCCGGTGTCCTCGCGAGCCGCAAGATCGGGATCGACGAGGTCGCGAACGCGATCAACGCCGGCAACTCGAACCAGCCCGTCGGGATCGTCTACGGAGCGCAAAAGGCGCTCTCCGTCCAGACGAACGGCCGCCTCCTGAACGCGGACGCGTACCGGCCGCTCGTCGTCGCCTGGCGGAACGGTGCCCCGGTCCGGCTCGGCGAGATCGCGATCGTGCGCGACAGCGTCGAAAACGAGCGCCAGGCGGCGTGGTTCCAGGGCAACCGGTCGATCATCCTCGCGATCCAGCGCCAGCCGGACTCGAACACGATCCAGGTCGTCGACGCCGTCAAGGAGCTCCTGCCGGCGTTCCGGATGCAGATCCCCGCCGCGATGCGGATGGACATCATGTTCGACCGCTCCGAGGGGATCCGCGAGAGCGTCCGGGACGTCCAGCTCACGCTCCTTCTCACGGTCGTCCTCGTCGTCTTCGTGATCTTCCTGTTCCTCCGGAACATCCGCTCGACGTTCATCCCGTCGATCGCGCTCCCGACGTCCCTCTTCGGGACGTTCGCGGTGATGGCGATTCTCGGGTTCAGCCTCGACAACCTCTCGCTCATGGGGCTCACGCTCTCGGTCGGCTTCGTCGTCGACGACGCGATCGTCCAGCTCGAGAACATCGTCCGGCGGATGGAGAAAGGCGAGAGCGCGGCGGTGGCGTCGCTCCGCGGCTCGAGGGAGATCGGCTTCACGATCCTCTCGATGACGATTTCGCTCGTCGCGGTCTTCATCCCCGTCCTCTTCATGGGAGGGCTCCTCGGGCGGCTCTTCAAGGAGTTCGCGATCACGATCAGCGCCGCGATCCTCGTGTCCGGGTTCGTGTCGCTGACGCTCACGCCGATGCTCTGCAGCCGGCTCCTGAAGCGCGAAGAGGCCGGCGGCCCGGCGCAGGGCCGTATCGCCTCCGCCCTCGAGCGCGGCTTCAACCGGGTCCTGCGCGGCTACGAGCGGACGCTGCTCGTCGTCCTCCGGCACCGGCGGCTCACGCTCGCGACGCTCGTCCTCATGGCCGTCCTCGCGGGCTTCCTGTTCAAGGTCGCGCCGAAGGGCTTCATCCCGAACGAGGACATCGGGATGCTGCGCGCGAGCGTCGAGGGGCTCCAGGGGATCTCGTACGAAGACATGCGCGACCGCCAGAAGATCGCCGCCCAGATCGTCCGGGACGATCCGGGCGTCCTGTCCGTCCAGTCGTCCGTCGGGGCGGGCGGCCCGAACGCGTCCTCGAACTCGGGGTCGATGTTCATCACGCTCAAGCCCCGGAGCGAGCGCGTCTCGTCGGACGCGATCATCGAGCGGCTGCGCCCGAAGCTCGCGCAGGTCCCCGCCCTGCGCTTCTACATCCAGACGCCGCCCGCGATCAGCATCGGAGGCCAGAACACACGCAGCCTCTACCAGCTCACGCTCCAGAGCACGGACACGACCGCGCTCTACGCGAACGCGGGGCTTCTCGAGAGGAAGATGCACGGGATCCCTCTCATCCGCGACGTGAACAGCGACCTGCAGATCAAGAACCCGCAGCTCGACATCACGATCGACCGGAAGAAGGCCTCGGCGCTCGGCGTGACGGCGGCTCAGATCCAGAAGGCGCTCGCGCTCGCGTACGGGACGAGCCAGATCTCGACGATCTACACGGCGACGAACGAGTACCAGGTCATCCTCGAGGTCAAGCCCCAGGATCAGCGCGGCCCCGCCGACCTCGCGTCTCTTTACGTGCGCGGAAGCGGCGGGACGCTCGTGCCGCTGAACGCGGTCGCGACGTCCTCCACGAGCGTGGGCCCGCTCCTCGTCGCCCATCTCGGCCAGCTCCCGTCCGCGACGGTCTCCTTCAACCTGTCGCCCGGCGTCGCGCTCAGCCAGGCGACGGCGGCCGTCGAGAAGGTCGCGCTCGAGACGCTGCCGGGCACGGTCACGACGAGCTTCCAGGGGACGGCGCAGGTGTTCCAGTCGTCCCTCAAGGGGATGTCCATCCTCCTCGTCGTCGCGATCCTCGTGATCTACCTCGTGCTCGGCGTCCTGTACGAGAGCTTCGTGCACCCGCTCACGATCCTCTCGGGCCTGCCGTCTGCGGCCGTGGGCGCGGTCCTCACGCTGATCCTCTTCCACAGGGACCTGAACGTGTACGCGTTCTTCGGCCTCGTGATGCTCATCGGGATCGTGAAGAAAAACGCGATCATGATGATCGACTTCGCCCTCGAGGCGCAGCGCGGTCAGGGGATGCCGCCCGAGAAGGCGATCTTCACGGCGTCCATGACCCGCTTCCGGCCGATCCTCTTGACGACGATGGCGGCCCTCGCCGGAACGCTCCCGATCGCCCTCGGCCTCGGCCACGGGGGAGAGTCCCGTCAGCCGCTCGGCCTCGCGGTCATCGGCGGGCTCCTCGTCTCGCAGGTCCTGACGCTCTACATCACGCCCGTCGTCTACCTCGCGTTCGAGTCGCTCAGCGAGCGCTTCCGGGCGCGGAAGGAGGAGCCGGAGGCGCAGGTCCCGGCGCCGGCCTAGCGCTCGGGCGCGGCCGGTGTCTCGCCCTCGACGTCTTTCAGGATCGCCTCGCCCTTCGTGATCCACGAGAACCCGAAGGCGACGATCGCGACCGACTCCAGGAAGAAGATCGGATCGAGTGCAAGGAGCGGCGACGCGGGGGGAAGCTGGAAGGCGACCACGATGAGCGCCATGCACGCGAGGATCGTCCAGCCGCAGGCGGCGTAAACCCCGTTGCGCATGCGCTTCCGCCCCCGCGGGCCGAGCGGGTCGCTCGTCTTCCGGAAGAGCACGAGCGAGAAGTACGCGAGCGCGAGGAACAGGCACGCCGCGAATCCGTGGTGCACCTTGCTGATCAGCGCCTCGTTGGGCGGGGGAGCGGGGCCCGACGCGGTCGGGAAGAGCGCGACGCCCACCGCGCAGACGCAGGCGACGTTCGCCGCGGCCCTGTCGCGGCCGTCGTAACCGCGATAGGACCCCAGGAACACGCCGATCGCACAGAGGCTGCCCACGAAGACGTCCCTCATGGCGGTGTAGTAGTAGCCGCTCACGGTGTCCTCGAGGCCCGGTCCCTGCAGGACGAGCTTCCCGAGCGCGAGCGCGAACGGGAGGGCGACGCCGACGGCGCCGATCGCGCGCCGGAGCGTCAGGTACGGGATCAGAAGCGATGCGTCCTCGGGGTCGGGCTGTGACACGGGGGCTCTCCCGGCAGACGATACCAAGTCTCAGCCGGGCGCGGCGGGCGCCGCGCAGCCCCGAGGGACTAGTTCCCGCCTTCCTCGCCCGAAGAAACGTGGCGCTCGGCGACGAGGCGCTCGAACGTCTGCTCCGAGACCGGCGTGCCTTCGGCCCAGACGCGGGTCACGAGGAACGGCCGGGGCGGATCGTCGTCCCAGGCCCAGGCCTGGAAGAGGTCGGCGTCCGTCGAGACCGGAACTCCCACGTCCCAGAGCCTTTCGGTCGCGACTTCGTGCCCGAAACGATCGTGTGCGTGCAACACGATGCTGCCCCCCAAGCCGGAAAGTAGGTCCGACTTGGGCAGATCGCCAGCCCGGATTCAGGATTAGAAGGCTACTGGCTTCACGGAGACGATCTCGATGACGTCGGGTCTGTCGGACACGGCCGTGACGGTCCCCAAGCCATCGGCCGTCACCCGGACGGTCACGGAAATCTCCACCGTGGTCGAGGTCGGGAGATTGCGCACGTTGAAGCTCACGTCCGCGAACGCCCTCCAGAAGGTCTGCGCGGTGGGAGGCTCGAACACGAGGAAATCATCGCCCTTGACCTCGAAATTCCACTTCTTCATCTCGATGGATTCCCCTGGCTTCACGACGACGGGACCGATCACGTTGACGGCGGGAAAGTAGGTCGGGAGCCCGAGATCACGGGCGGATGCGTTCAACAAGATGACGTGGACCGTACCCGATGTCGAGACGGCGCGGCCCGGCTCCGTCGGGGTTTCGCTGTTGCTGCAGGCGGAAAGAGCGGCCACGAGGAAGGCCAGGATGGCGAGCGCCCCGGACCTCCGAGTGTTCATTCGGAACCTCCGATTCGATGAGCGCGTTGAGTTCTGCCAAAAGGGACGGTGGACGAGCTTGTTCCTCACGGATGCAAGCGACATGCCCAATGCAGGGCTCGGCCCTCAGCCGGCCACCGCCGAATGTCCGTACTTCAGAGCTCGCCGACGGCCGCCGCGAGGCGGGTGAGGCTCGTCTTGGCGTCGCCGAAGAGGAGGCCCGTCACCGGCTTGAAGAAGAGCGGGTTCTCGAGGCCCGAGAAGCCCTTGCCGCGTCCCCGCTTGAGGACGATGACGGACTTCGCCTTGTCGACCTCGATGATCGGCATCCCGGCGATCGCGCTCTTCGGGTTGTCGCGCGCCTCGGGGTTCACGACGTCGTTCGCCCCGATGACGACGGCGACGTCCGTCGTCGCCATCTCGGGGTTGATCTGCTCGAGCTCGTAGAGCTGCGAGTACGGAACGTTCGCCTCCGCAAGGAGGACGTTCATGTGCCCCGGCATGCGGCCGGCGACGGGATGGATCCCGTACTTGACCTCGACGCCGCGCGACTCGAGGTGCGCCGCGAGCTCGCGGACGGCGTTCTGCGCTTGAGCCGTCGCCATCCCGTAACCCGGCACGAAGACGACCTTCCGGGCGTAGGCGAGCTGCGTCGCGACGTCGTCCAGCGACACCTCGCGCATGACTCCCTCTTCGCCGGCCTCGACCGTCGCGGTCGCGCTTCCGAACGCGCCGAAGAGGACGTTCGTGATCGAGCGGTTCATCGCCTTGCACATGAGGATCGAGAGGATGAACCCCGAGCCGCCGTCCAGCGTCCCCGCGATGATGAGGACGTTGTTGCCGAGCGCGAAGCCCGTCGCCGCGGACGCGAGCCCCGCGTACGAGTTCAGGAGCGCGATGACGACCGGCATGTCCGCGGCCCCGATCGGGAGGACGAGGAGCACGCCGAAGAGGAGCGCGAGGGCACACATCGCGTAGAAGAGGATCGTGTGGCCGGGCGAGAGGACGAGCGCGATGAAGATGACGAACGCGCTCCCGAACAGGAGGAAGTTCCCGACGTTCTGGCCCGGGTAAACGATCGGCGCGCCCTTCACGAGCTCCTGGAGCTTCGCGAACGCGACGAGGCTGCCCGTGAATGTGATGCCGCCGAGGAGCACCTCGAATCCGAGGGCGGTGACCTTGAACGTGCCGAGGTGCTCGCCGTGCCTCAGGAACTCCGAGACGCCGACGAGGGCGGCCGCGAGGCCGCCGAACGCGTGGGACAGCGCCGTCCGCTGCGGCATCGCGGTCATCGGCACCCAGACGCCCAACCAGACGCCGATCGTCGAGCCGACGAGAAGGCCGACGATGACCCACTCGTAGCTCACGATGTCGCGGTGGAGGAGCGTCCCGACGATGGCGATGAGCATCCCGAATTCGGCGAGGAACATGCCGCGCCGCGCCGTGTCGGGATGGCTCAGCCCCTTCAGGCTGAGGATGAAGAGGACGGACGCGACGAAGTACGTGCCTTCGATGAAGAGGGTCTGCGTGCTCACTTCTTCTCCGGCCCCTTCTCGCGCTTGAACATCTTGAGCATGCGGTCGGTGAGGATGAAGCCGCTCACGACGTTGATCGTTGCGGCGGTGACGGCGATGACGCCGAGGACCGTGCTCACGGTGTTGTACTTCGCTCCGGCGGTGACGATCGAGCCGATGAGGGAGATGCCCGAGATCGCGTTCGTCGCCGACATGAGCGGCGTGTGGAGGAGGGGCGGCACGCGCGAGATGACCTGGTAGCCGAGAAAGGCGGCGAGGACGAAGACGTAGAGGCCGGCCATGAGGAGTTCATTCATCGGTTCGCTCCGGTGGGCGCGGCCGGCGCGAGGAGCGCGGCGACGCGGGGATTGACGGGCTGGCCGCCGTGCGTGGCGCATGCGCCGGCGACGATGTCGTCGTTCAGGTTCACGCCGAGCGCGCCGCCCTCGCCCACGAGGAGTTTCAGGAAAGCGGCGACGTTGCGGGCGTAGAGCTGGCTCGCGTGAAGCGGCACGGTCGCCGCGAGGTTCAGGGGAGCGAGGATCGTGACGCCGTTGACGACGGTGTTCTCGCCCGGCCGCGTGTACGCGGTGTTTCCGCCCGTCGGCGCGGCGAGATCGACGATGACGGCGCCCGGCCGCATGCCGTTCACGGCGTTCTCGTCGAGCATGAGGGGCGCCTTGCGGCCCGGGACCTGCGCGGTCGTCACGACGAGGTCCGCGTCCCGCGCGTGCTTCGCGACGAGGTCGCGACCGCGCTGGAGAGCCTCGGGCGAGAGCTCGAGGGCGTACCCGCCCGCGTCCTGCGTCTGGATCCCGCCGAGATCGACGTCGAGGAACCGCGCGCCGAGCGAGCGGACCTCCTCGCCAGCAGCCTGGCGGACGTCGTAGGCCTCCACGTTCGCGCCGAGCCGGCGCGCCGTCGCGATCGCCATGAGGCCCGCGACGCCGGCGCCCACGACGACGACCTTCGCCGGCGGGACGGTGCCGGCGGCCGTCATGAGGAGCGGAAACATCTTCGGGAGGCGCGCCGCGGCAACGAGGACGGCCTTGTAGCCGGCGATCGTCGCCATGGACGAGAGCGCGTCCATCGCCTGCGCGCGCGTCGTGCGCGGGATGAGCTCCACGGCGAAGGCCGTGATGCCGGCGTCGAGGAGCGGCCGGAGGCTCTCGGGTTCGTCCAGCGGCCGGAGGAAGCCGATGACGGCCGAGCCGCGCCGGAGCCGGCCGATGTCGGCCGGGTCCGGCAGGTTCACGCAGGCGAGGACGTCGGCGCCCGCGAGAAGCGAGGCGCGATCGGCCGGCACGGAGGCGCCGGCCGCGGTGAAGTCGGCGTCGGAGAAGCCGGCCTCGAGGCCGGCTCCGGACTGGACGTCGACGGAGAGTCCGGAGGCCACGAGCTTCTTGACGGTGTCGGGGGCCAGGGCGACGCGGCGCTCGCCGGGACGCGTCTCCTTCGGGACGGATACCTTCATGCGGGGCGAGATGATACAGAAGCGCGTTTGCAGGGCCGCCGCGGCGAGGCGGCGGAGCCGGCTCGACGCGGACGCCGGCCTCTAGCCGTTCAAGCCGCCGACGTTCCGACGGCTCTCGAGGCGGACCGCGAGGGCGAGAACGGCCCACGTGACGGCGGCCGCGACCGCCGCGAGCCAGATCTGTGACAGGGCCACGGCGGCGCCGACCGCCGCCGTCACCCAGATCGTCGCGGCCGTCGTGAGGCCGTGCACCTCGCCCTTGTCCGCGAGCTTCAGGATCGTCCCGGCGCCGAGGAACCCGATGCCCGCGACCACGCCCTGCACGACGCGGCTCGTGTCGGCGGACGAGAAGCCCGCCTCGCGGCCCGCAAGAACGAAGAGCGCCGAGCCGAGCGCGACGAGGATGTGCGTCCGGAAACCCGCGGCGCTGTGGACCTTTTCTCTCTGCGCGCCGATGAGGCCGCCGAGAAGGCCCGAGGCGAGGAGTCTCGCGGCGGCCGCCGCGATGCGCGCGAAATCCGGGGCGGCGAGGAGGGACGGGTCGGGCATGCCCCGATCATAGGCGCGCGCCGGCGACAGAGCCGCCGGCTGAGGCAGTGCGCGCGGCGGCCGGGGAGGGGAGAGGACGCAAGCATCCCGAGGAGACGGAGGGGACTTGATGGAGCGGGTGATGGGGCTTGAACCCACGACATCCAGCTTGGGAATTCAGTAGAAGAACCCAGGACGACTCAGGATGACCGAATTCCTTAGTGATTTCGAAGAACCGAAAGTGAGTGGGTTCGCTCGGGACGACTCAGGACGTCGCAGGACGGGCCTACTGAACTCTGACTGAACTCTGGCGGAACTCGCCGGGGAATCAGCCCGAGAGTGCCCGCCGAGCTCACGACTCACATCTCCTGCGCACGGCAGACTCGTGGCTCACCCTAGGCGCCGTTCACTCACGGGAGATCCAGGCGAGACTCGGACGCCAATGATCCGCATTCGACCTCGGGTCATCGCGCCGGGGTACGCGCAACCGCCCGTAGCGCGCCTCGGGAAAACAGCGCGTGAGACCTAGGACAGGTAGCCGTCGATACGAACGCCGAACTTGACGCGCGACGTGTGCTCGCGGGCGCTCGCCAGTTTTCCCTCCACCCCCGCGTCCGCGACGAAGAGCCGGGCGCCGACCGTTCCGCTTCCTTCCTGACTCTCGCTCGCCACCACGGCAATATCGAACTCAACGAGCCCGGCCTGCTGATCGGCGTTGTGCCCGATGAGGAAGGGGCCTTTTGTCAGCTCCGGACGCTCACCTTTCAGCTTTGCGTTTGCCGAATGGACGCCCTTCGCGACGTCCGCAAGGACTGAGGAGATGAACTCGTCGAGGTTCACGGGGGGCCCCCTTTCCTCTTTCAAACTGACGCGTACTAGTGCTCCCTGCAGATCCGGCAAATGCAGCTTCTGGTCCCGCGGTAATGACGAATACCGACGCAACGGTTTCCGACTCGACGACCACGAGCAAAGATGGGATCGAAGAGATCCGTTTCGCTGTTCTCGAGAAGCCGCCGTAAAGCGTAGGCGCAGAGGTCAGCCACCTGGACGAGAGCGGTCAGCTTGCTGTCGACGAAGAGCGGCGTCTCGATCAGCTGCGGAATTCGGGTCCAATGGGTTCCACTGGCGTGGAACCTTCTCATCGTCTCTGTGAATCGCTGCGCTACGGTGTCGTTCTGGTCTTCAACCAGGATTCCGAGCTCTCCCGGAGCCT
>DATKLW010000126.1:0-5574 GCA_035542215.1 Thermoanaerobaculia bacterium
GATAGACGACCCTGCCGTGCCGGCCGACGAGGACGACGGCCCCGGGGCATTCCTTCTTCGCGATCGAGTCGCCGATCGCGGCGTCGAGGCGGGCGAGGCGCTGCGCGGACATCCCGGCGGAAGCGGGGGGCGCGACGGACAAAGAGCGGGCGGCCGCGGCCGCCAGGAGCAAAGGCGCGAGCAGCATGTCTCCGAGTCTAGCCGCCCAGGAGCCGGCATTGAAGCAATCGCATCATGGCTCGCAGGTTTCCCAACGGGCAGCCTTCCCGTAATACGCTGGGATTCTGCGTGCGTGATGAAAGCGCCGCCGACGGTATTCGTGCATCCGGATTCTGACGAACGGAACGGGAGGATCGGTGGAAAGCAGCCTCAGTCGTGACCCGAATGCCGCGTTCTCGCGTCGCCGCTGGATCGACGTCCTCCTCGGCACGAGCCTCGTCGCCTGGGTGGGAGCCGTCGTGTACCCGGTTCTCCGTTATCTGACGCCCCGCAAGGACGCCGGCGGGGCGAACAAGATCACGCTCACCGATGCGCAGAAAGGGGAGCTCGGCTCGAACGGCTTCCTGATCGCGCGCATCGGGAGCGACCGCGTCCTTCTCTTGAAGGACAAGAACCAGAAGCTCCGGGCGATGTCGGCCAAGTGCACGCACGAGGGCTGCACGGTCCAGTTCGTGCCCGCCGACGGCATCGTGTGGTGCGCGTGCCACAACGGGAAGTTCGCGTTGGACGGGCGCGTGATCTCGGGCCCGCCGCCGCGCCCGCTCGCGGCGTTCACCGTGGAGGGCGACCTGAAGGGCGCCGTGACCGTGTCCCGCGGAGGTGCCGCATGAGCGCGACGTCGTCCCGCCCGAACCTCGCCGAGCGCGCGTGGGGCGCAATCGACGAGCGCTTCCATCTCTCGGGCCTCGTTGAGTTCCTCTCGCACAAGGAAGTCCCGGCCTCCCACTCGATCGTCTGGTACTACCTCGGAGGCCTCTCGCTCTTCCTGTTCGTCGTGCAGATCGGCACGGGCATCCTGCTCCTCATGAACTACCAGGTCGGCGAGAACACGTCCTACGAATCGATGAAGGTCCTCGTGGGCCGCGTCCCGTTCGGCTGGCTCGTCCGCTCGATCCACTGCTGGTCGGCGCACCTCATGAGCCTCGCCGTCCTCGCGCACCTCTTCAGCGTCCTCTTCGTGAAGGCGTACCGCAAGCCGCGCGAGCTCACGTGGTACTCGGGCTTCGCGATGCTCGGCCTCGTCCTCGGGTTCGGCTTCTCGGGCTATCTCCTCCCGTGGAACGAGTTGAGCTACTTCGCGACCGCCGTCGGCACCGATTCCGTGAAGGCCGTGCCGGTCGTCGGGCCGTGGCTCCTGCGCGTCCTGCGCGGCGGCGAGGAAGTGTCCGTCCAGACGCTCTACCGCTTTTTCGCGCTGCACGTCTGCATCCTGCCTCTCGTGATGGCGGGCCTCATCGGCGGCCACCTCCTCTTCATCCAGCGCCAGGGCATGGCCGAGCCGATTGAATCGGGACACGAACCCCTGAAGAAGAAAGCCGGGATGCCCTTCTTCCCGAACTTCGCGCTGCGCGACCTGCTCCTGTGGGTCGTGGTCCTGAACGTCCTCGCGCTCCTCGCCGTCGTCCTGCCGTTCGGCCCGGGGATCCCGGGCGCGGAATGGGAGCTCGGCGACAAAGCGAATCCGCTCAAGCCCGCGTACCCGGGCATCAAGCCCGAGTGGTACTTCCTGTGGGTCTACCAGATGCTGAAGGAATTCCCGGCCCATATCATGGGAATGGAAGGGCCGCAGGCCTGCCTCATCGTCGCGACGGTCCTGATGGGCATCGCGTTCTTCATCCCGCTCCTCGACCGCAACGCGGCGAAGGACAAGCCGAGTCCGCTCTTCACGGACATGGGCGTCGCGGGAATCCTGTTCCTCGGGTTCCTCACGCTCAAGGCCTGGGACCTCGGCGTAACGGTGCCGAAGGGCAAGGACCCGACCGCCGATCCCGTCCTCGCGAACACGATCGCGCGCACCGCGGCGATCTGGATCCTCGGGATCGGGCTGGCCGTGACCGTCCTGCGGCGCCTGAAGTGGAAGCACGCCGACTACGATTTCACGATCGCCGTCCTCCTCCAGGCCGCCCTGAACGGCTTCGCGCACCTCTCGTGGCTCGTCTCGGGCGGGATCGCGCTCGCGGTCCTCGCCGGAATGGCGATCTTCCGGCGTGTCAAGTCGTCCGGCGCGGTCGTGGCCTCCGGCCTCGTTCTCGCGGCGCTCCTCGCGCCGCCCGCGCGCGCCGAAGAAAAGACCGCACCGCCTGCGCCTCCGGCGTCCGCTTCGGCGGCCGCCGGCCACGTGGCCGAAAGCGCCTGGCCGGCCGACTTCAGGAAGATGTTCAATGCGGCCGACAAGAACGTGCCGGTTCTCGACGAGAAGGCCCGCGCCCGCTTCAACGCGCTCCCCACGCATGCGCAGGAGCTCTTCTTCGCCGCCGCGAAGGCGGGGACCCTCTCCGGGGCTGAGCACCTCGCGACGCTCCTCTCGCTGGACATCGACGACCGCAAGGTCGAGCTCGTCCTCGGGGACAACTGCTTCCTCTGCCACACGAACCCCGACCTCCCGGACGAGATCCTCTTCAAGAAGCGCGACAAGGGAGACCCGCTCGCGCACCTCGACATCCGCGAAGTCGTCGCGGACGTCCACATCCGCGGCGGCCTCATGTGCGAGGGCTGCCACGGCGGCAAGGCCACGGACACGGAGATGACGGCCGAGATCGGGAAGCGCTGGCCCTCGTCGGAGGTCCGCCGCAAGGACCGCTCGTGGATCCCCGGGTTCTGCGCGACGTGCCACTCCTCGAGCGAGTTCATGAGGGCGTACAACCCGTCCCTCCCCGTCGACCAGCTCCTGAAGTACAAGACGTCCAAACACGGCCAGCTCCTCCTCGAAAAGAAGGACCCGAAGGCCGCGCAGTGCGTCAGCTGCCACGGCGTCCACGGGATCCGCCCGCCGGACAGCACGAACTCCCTCGTCTACCGCGAGAACATCCCGTTCACGTGCGGCAAGTGCCACGCGGACGCCGCCTACATGGCCGGCTACACGAAGGAGGACGGCAAGACGCCGCTCCCGACGAACCAGCTCGAGCAGTACAAGAAGAGCGTTCATGGGCTCGCGCTGCTCGGCAAGCACGACGTCGGCGCCCCGGCCTGCAACAGCTGCCACGGCAACCACGCCGCGCTCCCGCCGCAGGTGTCCTTCGTCTCGCAGGTCTGCCGGACGTGCCACGCCGCAAACGGCGGGCTCTTCGACGGCAGCCCGCACAAGAAGGCGTTCCAGAAGCACGGCTGGCCCGAGTGCGAGACGTGCCACGGCAAGCACGACATCGCGCGGCCCACGGACGAGATGCTCCGCGACGACCCGAAGGCGCTCTGCCACGACTGCCACGGCAAGTACGGCGAGCCGAAGTGCGACGAGACCGCCCGCTACTTCTACAAGACGGTCACGGGCCTCGCCGAGTCGCACGAGACGCTGAACAAGGACGTCGACCGGCTCCTCGAGCGCGGGTTCGACGTCGACGACCTGCGCTTCCAGTCCAGCGCCGTGACCGACGCGCTGCGCAAGACGCGCCTTGGGATCCACACGTTCGACCGGAGCGACTTCACGCGCAACGCGGACGCCACGGACCAGGCGCTCGACGCGCTCAGGAAAGGGACGGCGTCCATCTGGGCCGAGTACCGGTTCCGCCGGAACGGCCTGCTTCTCGCCACGGTCCTGATCTCGCTCTTCGGCGTTCTCCTCTACCTGAAGATCCGGCAGGTCGATCGGCGCTGAGGGTCTGCGCAGGAACGAAGCCGGGCGCGGCCCGACGGGAGGAACGTGACGGACGGACGCGTCGATCTTGAAGGCCGCGTGGCGCTCCTCGAGAGCGCCCTCCGGGACGTCTCCGCGCGGCTCGCCGCGCTCGAGGCCGGCCGGGTCGGAGCCGCCGGGACCGCCGAGGCCGCGTCCCTCACCGCGACCGTGGCGTCCAGGGCGCCGGTGGCCCCTCTCGCCTCGGCCGCCACGCTCCCCGCGCCGACGCACCAGGACCTCGAAGCGGCCGAGGAGGGCGCGCCCGTCGCGAACGCGCTCACGCTCGCGGGGAGGAGCTTCCTCGTCCTCGGCGGCGCGTTTCTCCTGCGCGCGATCACGGAGGGTGGGCGCGTCCCGGCCTTCACCGGCGCACTCCTCGGTCTCGCGTACGCGCTCCTCTGGATCGGCGCGTCGTGGCGGGCCGGGACGCGCGGCGCGCGGGCGAGCGCGAGCGTCCACGGCGTGACGGCCGCCATCATCGCGTTTCCCCTCGTGGGGGAGGCCGCGACGCGGCTCGCCGCGTTCTCGCCGACCGCCGCGGCGATCGCGCTCGCGGCCGTCACGGCCGCATTCTGCGCGTCCGGAGTCCTCACGCGCCTGCCTCTTCTCGTCTGGATCGGCGTCCTTGCGGGCGCCGGAACGGCCAGCGGACTCTTCGTTGCGACGGGAGCGATCGCGACGTTCGTCGTCTTCCTCTTCGCGCTCTACGCGGCGACTCTCGTCCTGCGCCGTGGGCCGGGCGCGGCCCGGATCGAGTGGGTCCCCGCCGCCGCGGCGGCCTCGACGCTTGCGATCGGGGCCTGGCTCTCGACGCGGGCGGGCGGGACGCCCGAGAACTGGACGGCGGTCGGCCCCTTCGGCATCGCGGCGCTCGCCGCCGCGCTCATCCTCCTCGCCTTCGCCGGGGCGATCCACGACGCGCGCTCCCGGAGCCTCATGCCCACGGCGACGGACGTCCTGCAGCCCGCCGGGGCGCTCACGGTCGCCGTCGGGATTCTCTGGGGCGGCCCGGCGATCGCCGTTTTCTGGGGCCTCCTCGGGATCGTCCTGTCGGCGCGGTCGCCCCGCGACGGGCGCGGGTGGATCGCGTGGCTCGCCGCGGGTGTCGTCTTCGGCTCGGCGCTTCTCTCGGGCCTCTTTCGCGACGAGGTGCTCGCGTTCGTCGTCGCGCCGGACGGGTTCCCGTCCGCCTCGGGCCCGGCGGTCTTCGCGGGCATCGCCGCGCTCGTCGCGTTTGTCGTCGCGGCGGCGGGCGCGCCCTCGGCGCCCATACTCAGGGGCGGGCCCCCGCTCGTGAGCGCAGCCGTCGCGCTCGGGGGCATCCTCGCGTTCGCGGTCGGCCTCGCGCCGTTCACGTCGACGCCGTCCGGCCTCGCGCTCGTCCGGACGGCCGTGCTCTGCGCCGCAGCGCTCGCGGCCGCGTTCACTGCGCGCTGGCCGCGGCTCGCGACGCTCGCGCTCCTCGCGCTGCCGCTCCTCGCGGCCGCGGGGCTGAAGCTCCTCTTCGAAGACCTGCGCAACGGCCAGCCCGCGGCGCTCTTCGCCGCGTTCGCGCTCTACGGGATCACGCTCCTCCTCGTGTCGCGCCTCGTGAGGCGAAGAAAGAGAAGAGAAGAGAGAATCTCTTAGAGGGTTGAGTGGCGCCGAGGCTCGACCCTCGCGCCGGCGTTTCTCGCCGTTCCGGCTTCCATCACCTTCGAAGGAATTCTATTTTTCCGCGGCGACGATCGCGCGGAGTTCGG
>DATKLW010000127.1:0-4925 GCA_035542215.1 Thermoanaerobaculia bacterium
TGGGACACACTTTTTCCGACCAGGGAATCGACCGGCTCCGTCATGTGCGCCCGAGGTTACCTCAGTTGGCGGGCCCTTCCGGCGCGGCGGAGGCGTCGGTCCTATCGGGCGGCGCCGTCGCGAACGACGAAGCCATACCGGACGAATGCCGCGCGTGCCGGCCCGGAGGCGAGATACGCCGCGAACCTCTTCGCGGCCTCCGCGTGCGGAGCGTCCTTCAGGACCGCGACGGGGTAGGAGATGTCGGGGCTGTCGGCCGCCGGGACGGTCCACGCGATGCGGACCTTCTTCGAGATGAGGGCGTCGGTCCGGTACACGAACCCGGCGTCGGCATTTCCGGCCTCGACGGCCGCGAGGCAGGCGCGGACGTTCTCGGTCGGGATCACGCGCGGCGCGAGCGCCTCCCACAGCCCCAGCTTCTCGAGGACCTGCTTCGCATAGACGCCCGCGGGGACGGATTTCGGCTCGGCGAGCGCCAGGCTCCGGAGCGAGAGGAGGTCGCGGGGGGACGCGACCTTCGCGCCGCCCTCCGAGGCCACGACGATGACGAGCGTATTCGAGAGGAGCGCGTGGCGCGAGCCGGGAACGAGCAAACCCGCCTTCTCGAGCCCGTCCATCTGCGCATCGTCGGCCGAAAGGAAGACGTCCGCGGGCGCGCCCTCCCGGATCAGCCGCGCGAGCATGTTCGAGCCCCCGAGGTTGAAGACGAGCCTGTCGCCCGTGACCTTCTCGTAGGCCGGGGCCATCTCCTTCAGGGCGTCCGTGAGGCTGACCGCGGCGAAGACGTTGACGTCCTCGGCGAGAACCGGCGCCGAGAACGCCAGGAGGCACGCGAACGCGGCGATTTGCGTCATCGCGTGGCCATCCGGCGGCGTCCTCGAGGCGGGTGCGCGGCGTTTCACGAGGAATGAATCCTAGCCGAGGCGCGTTAGGATGTTGAAGAGAGGAGATCTCAGATGCCCACGGAGATTCCGCCCCGCCCCTTCGATTCCCCCCGGCCGCTCAGCCCGTCCGCCGCGGTCGCGATCCCGTCGTTCCTCGCGCGCGTCTACGCGTGGATGGCGGCCGGCCTCCTGACGACGGCCCTCGCCGCGTTCGCCGTCCTGTCCAGCCCGGCGATCTTCCAGGCGATCTACGGAAACCGGATCGTGCTTTACGGGCTCATGTTCGCCGAGCTCGGCCTCGTCGTCTGGCTCTCGGGAATCATCGGCCGCCTCTCGTCCGGCGCGGCCGCGTCGGTCTTTCTCCTCTATTCGACGCTGAACGGCCTCACGATGGCCGGCATCTTCCTCGTCTACACGTCGTCGTCGATCGTCTCGACGTTCGTCGTGACCGCCGGGATGTTCGGGGCGATGAGCATCTACGGCCTCGCGACGAAGCGCTCGCTCGACGGCCTCGGCTCGTTCGCGTTCATGGGGCTCATCGGCGTCCTGCTCGCGATGGTCGTGAACATCTTCCTGAGAAACGACGCGCTCGGGTTCGTCATTTCGTGCGCGGGCGTCATTGTCTTCACCGCCCTCACGGCGTACGACACGAAGCAGCTCCGGATGATGGCGATGGCCGTCGACGGCGCGTCCGAGGAAGGCAAGCGCGCCTCGGTGTCGGGCGCCCTCAGGCTCTACCTCGACTTCATCAACCTCTTCCTGATGCTCCTCCGCTTCTTCGGGAACCGGCGGTAAGTCCGATCGGCGCCCCCGCGGGCCTCGACGCATTCCTCGCGTGGGCCGTATCCGTGGTCGGCATCGCCACGGGCGCGGCCTACGTTCCGCAGGCGCTCCGCATCTGGAAGAGGCGGAGCTCCGAGGACGTCTCGATCACGACGTACCTCCTTTTCCTCGGCGGGCAGCTCATCTACCTCCTCTACGGCATCCGCTTCCACCAGACCCCGATCGTGGTCGGGATGGCCGCGAACATCGCGGGGAGCCTCTCGATCATCCTGTCGGCTCTCAAGTTCCGGACGTGAACTTCCTCCCGACGCCCCCCGGCGCGGAGGGCTACGTCGCCGTCGACAAGCCCTCGGGAGTGGCCGTCCACGGGCCGAACGGGCTCCTTCAGGCGCTGCGCGAAACGTTCGGCGAGGGCCTCTCCCTCGTCCATCGCCTCGACAAGGAGACCTCGGGCGTCCTCCTCCTCGCGAAGACGCCCGAGGCGCTGCGCGCGGCGCTCGACGCGTGGCCTTCGTCCGTCACGAAGACGTACGTTGCCGTGACGCGCGGCGTCCCGTCGCCGCCCGAGGGCGTCGTGACGGAGAAGCTCCTCGAGAACCGCACGGGCAAGCCCGAGCTCCTGAAACGCGCGCTCAGGGCGGCGTACGGCCCCGCGCGCGCGGGGCACCTCCTCGCGGACCGGCGTGTCGGCGCGATCCCTCCGGTCCCGCCACCCGGCCGGACGGCGGTGCACCCGGCCGGCCGCGAGGCGAGGACCGCGTACCGCGTCCTCGAGGACAGGCGCACGACGGCGCTCGTCGAGCTGAAGCCCGCGACCGGCCGAATGCACCAGCTCCGCGTCCACCTCGCGTTCCTCGGGACGCCGCTCCTCGGCGACCCGCTCTACGACGCGTCGCGGACGGCGCAAACGCCCGCGCCGGTTCTGCACGCCGCGCGCCTCGTCTGGACGGACCCGCCGGGCGCGCCGGGCGGGGAGTGGATCTGGGCGGCATCGGCGCCCGCGGCCGCTCGAACTGCGCCATGATCCGGGCGTGACCGACGCCGCGCTTCCCCTCGAAGCCCTCGGCCCCGTTCTCGAGCTCTGCCGGGAGCGCCCGCTCGCCGTGTTCGACCTCGAGACGACGGGCACCGACCGCCTCTCGGACCGCGTCGTCGAGGTCGCCGTCGTGCGCCTCGGCCCCGCCGGCGCCGTCGCGACGCTCGACCGCCGCGTGAACCCCGGCGTGAAGATCCCGCGCGAGTCGACGCGCGTCCACGGGATCTCGGACCTCGACGTCGCGCAATGCCCGCCCTTTGCGGCGCTCGCGCCGGAGCTTGCCGCGTTCCTCGACGGCTGCGACCTCGCGGGCTACAACATCCGGAACTTCGACGTCCCCGTCCTCCTCCGCGAGTTCGAGCTCGCGAAGGTGCCCTTCTCGATGGATGGCCGCCGCGTCGTGGACATGCAGACGATCTACTTCCGGCGCGAGCCGCGCGACCTCGGCGCCGCCGTGCGCTTCTTCGCGGGGCGCGAGCACGTCGCCGCGCATGCCGCGCTCGCGGACGCGGTCGCCTCCGCCGAGGTCCTCGCCGGACAGCTCCGGCGCTACGAGGACCTCCCGCGGGACGTCGCGGCGCTGCACGAGCTCTCGCGTCCGCCCGAGGGGCGCTACGTCGACCCGGACAAGCGCTTCCTCTGGCGCGACGGCGAGGTCGTGTTCGCATTCGGGCAGTACCGCGGGACGCGGCTCGCGGACGTCGCGGAGAAGAACCCGTCGTACCTCGACTGGATCATCGACGGGAACTTTCCCGACGAGGCCAGACGGATCGCGCGTGACGCGCAGCGCGGCGTCATCCCGCGCCGGGATTGAGCAGGCCGGCCTCTTCACGCGGACTCGTCCGGCGCCGGAGCCGGCCCGTGCGCATCGCGTTCCTCGCGCTCGGCTGGACGCTCCTCGGCCTCGGCGTCGTCGGGGGCCTCCTCCCCGTGATTCAGGGCTGGCCGTTCGGTGTCGCGGGGATGGCGATCCTCTACATCGAGAGCCGGTGGGTCCAGCGCAAGGTCCGGAGACTGCGCCAGAAGAACCCGAAGTTCGAAAGGACCTGGCTCAAGGCGCGGGCGTGGCTGCGCGAGCGGCGCCGCGCCCGGAAGTCCTCCCGCTGAATTCCCGGGAAATTTCAGTCCATCTGACGCCTGAGGAACGTCGGGATGTCGAAGATGTCCTCGCGCGGGTCCCGCATGTTGATCAGGTTCACGCCGTAACCCTGGTCCTCGGGCGTGACGGGCGAAGCCGGCTCGGCGGCGGCGCGCGGGCGCTCGGGAGCGGCGCCGCGGGCGCCGGACGGGCTGACGGGCAGCGACGCCTCACGGCGCGAGGCGAGGGCGGCGGGCGCATCGAAGCCCGTCGCGATCACGCTGATCTTGACCTCGTCCTTCATGTCCTTGTCCTGCACGAGGCCGAAGATGACGTTCGCTTCCTCGTCGGCGGCCTGCTGGATGATCGCGCAGGCCTCGTTCACTTCGGCGAGCGTGAGGTCCTCGCCGCCCGTGACGTTGATGAGGATCGCGCGCGCACCCTGGATGGACTGCTCCTCGAGGAGCGGGTTCGAGATCGCGCGCTGCGCGGCCTCGACGGCGCGGTGCTCGCCCGTCGCCGTGCCCGTCCCCATGAGCGCCATCCCCATGTTCTCCATGACCGTCTTCACGTCCGCGAAGTCGAGGTTCACGACGCCCGGCACCGTGATGAGGTCGCTGATCCCCTGCACGGCCTGGCGCAGGACATCGTCCGCGATGCGGAAGGCCTCCCACGTCGTGACGTTGCGGTCGACGAACGAGTAGAGGCGCTCGTTCGGGATCGTGATGAGCGTGTCGACGTACTCGCGGAGCTCGGCGATCCCGTCCTCGGCGTAGCGGAGCTTGCGGCGCCCTTCGAACGCGAACGGCTTGGAGACGATCGCGACGACGAGCGCGCCCGCCTCGGACGCGAGGCGCGCGACGACGGGCGCCGCGCCCGTGCCCGTGCCCCCGCCCATGCCGGCGGTCACGAAGACCATGTCCGACCCCGCGACCATCCCGGAGATCTTCTCGGCGTCCTCGAGCGCGGCGTTCCTCCCGACGTCGGGGTTCGAGCCCGCGCCCATGCCGCGCGAGGTCGTGATCCCGAGCTGGAGCTTCGTCGCGGCGCGGTTCACCTTCAGGACCTGCAGGTCCGTGTTCGCGGCGACGAAGTCGATCCCCTTGATCCCCGCCTGAATCATGCGGTTGACGGCGTTGCCGCC
>DATKLW010000128.1:0-23977 GCA_035542215.1 Thermoanaerobaculia bacterium
TCGTCGGGGTCCTTGGCGAGGCACGCCGCGACGATGCGGTCGAGGCCCGGCGGGATCCCCCGCCCGACGGACGAGACGTCCGGCGGCCGCGCCGTGAGGATCTCCACGGCAAGCGCGGCACGGCTCTCCGCCCGAAACGGCCGGCGGCCCGTGAGGGTCTCGTAGAGGACGGCGCCGAGCGCGAAGACGTCCGTTCGCGCGTCCGTGGCCTTCCCCTCGAGCTGCTCGGGCGCCATGTACGGTAGCGTCCCCACGACGGCGCCGGTCTCCGTGAGCGGAGGCGCTTCCGTCTCGAGACGCGAGAGAGGCTCGCCGGCGGCGGCCACGCTCCGCGCAAGGCCGAAGTCGAGAACCTTCACGCCCGACTTCGTGATCATCACGTTCGACGGCTTGAGGTCGCGGTGCACGATCCCGCCGCGGTGCGCGGCCGCGAGCGCGTCTGCGATCTCCGCTCCGACCCGGAGCGCGCGCTCGAGCGGCAGCGGTCCGCGCTCGAGGCGCGCAGCGAGCGTCTCCCCTTCGACGAGCTCCATGACGAGGACGGGAGAAGAACCGGGGATTTCCTCGAACGAGTAGATCGCGGCGATTCCGGGATGGTTCAGCGCGGCGAGCAATCGCGCCTCCCTCTCGAAGCGCTGTTTTCTCTCCTCACCCTCCAGGAAATCTTCCGGCAGGACCTTGACTGCAACGTCACGGTTCAGTCGCGTGTCCTTCGCCCGCCAAACCTCCCCCATCCCGCCCTTTCCGAGGGGCGAGAGGATCTCGTAGGGACCGAGACGAAGTCCGGGTTTCAATTTTCCCGAAGCATAGCGCTCACGTCCTCAGGCTCCGCGCGTCCCGCACCCGCCCCCGCCATTCGTTCCGGTGGAGGACGCCGTTCATCCAGGTCGACCTCGCGAAAACCCAGGTCATCGCCGCGACCCAGATGGGGTGCAGGGCCGCTGAGAGGAGCCCGAGGCGAAGGCGGGAATCGCAGACCGCACGCACGACGAAAGTCGCCGAAAAGGCCACGGCCGCCAGAGAGATTTCTTCGAAGGTGAAGAAGGCAGGGGCCACGGCTGCGCTGCCTCGCGAAGCCGCTGCAAACCGCATCGCCCGCTCGAGCGTGCCGCCGAGGAGGACCGCTCCGGCCAATTCACCCTCTAAGAAAAACAACATCAGCATGAGCGCCGCCATCGGGATCGAGCCGAGCATGCCGAAAAAGCCGTTCTTCTCGAGCCCCTTCGCGATCTCCGGGAAACCGTGGTACATGCGCAGCGAGATCGAGTCGAGCGCGAGGGCGATTCCCGTGCGTCCGCCCGCCTTCCGGGCGTTGCGGCCGAGCTGAACGTCGTCGACGACCGACGCCTTGAGCGCCTCGTGCCCGCCGATGCGGTCGAAGAGGTCGCGCCGGATCAGGTTGAAGACCCCTCCCCCGCCGCCGAACGCACGGGCCGACGGGACGTTCATGAGCCAGCCGGGCAGGTAGCAGAACGCCGCGGCCGGGATCGTCGGGACCATCAGCCTCTCGCCGAAGCCGTGCGCCTCCATCTGCGGGAGGAGCGCGAGGAAGTCGAGACGCTCGCGCTTCGCGTGCGCGAGCGCGCGCGCGAGGAGGTCCGGCTCGAAGACGACGTCGGCATCGGAGAAGACGAGCCAGTCGTCCGGGCGCGTCGCGCGGGCGGTCTTCGAGCCCTCGTCGAGCGCGTGCGGCTTCCCGAGCCAGTCGGGCGGCGGCTCGGCGCCGTCCACGACGCGGAGGACACCCGCGAACTCCGTCTCGAGCCGCGCGAGGATCCCGCGCGTCCCGTCCGACGACCGGTCGTCCACCGCGACGACCTCGAACGCCGGGTCGTCCTGCAGGCACTTGCTCCGCGTCGCGGCCTCGATCGCACGCTCTTCGTCGCGCGCGGGGACGACGATCGAGACGAACGGCGCGCCGTCCTTCCGCCGCGGCGCGGGCGCGAGGTGCGGGACCAGCCGCCGCGAGAGCGCGACGTTCAGGGCGCGCAGTACCCAGAGCCCGAGGACGATCTTCAGGAAGAGAGCGAGCACTACGATCCGGCGAGGATGGCGCCGAGGCTCTCGCACGAGCCGCGCTTCCCGGGGGACGCGAGGGTCACCGCGCTCCTTCCACGAGGAAGAGATGAGAAGACATCCGCCGGCAGGCATAGGCGTAGCTCTTGCCGTCGTCGCTGAAGGCGAACGGGCCCACCTGCAGGACTCCGGTCAGGACGGCCGGGCCGAGCGTGCGCATCAGATCCCGCTTGCCCGTCCCGACCTCGAGCCTCTCGACACGCGCCGGCACGACCCGGCCGCTGGCCACGAGCACGGACCGCCCGTCCCGGCTCCAACCGATCACGAGATCGTCCGAACTCGCACCGGGCACGGGCCGCGCGTCTCCGCCGTCGACCGGGAGGAGCAGGAGGGCTCCACCGGCGTCCTGGACGAGCAGTTGCCGGCCGTCGGGGGACACGGTCCCCAGGCTCGTGCCCTCGGGCGTCACGGGACGGGGCTTGCCGCCCGCGACGTCCTGAACGTAGCACCGGACGCCCTTGTCTTCCTCGTGGCCGCACGCGAGGACCCGCTTCGCGTCCGGGAAGAACTGCGCCGACTCGTAGCTGACGAGGCCGCCGCGCTCGAGAGGATGCGGGTCTCCCGCGCCCGTCGGATACAGCACGAGCTGCTGGGGCGTCGTCGGCACGATCGCGAGAGCCCACTTCCCGTCGCGCGAGAGGTCGGCGGCGGAACCTTCTCCGAGGCGCACGACCGGCGAGCCGTCGGTCTGGCGCAGACCCACCGCATAGTTCACGCCCACGCTCCCGCTCTCTTCCGTGAACAGGAGCGCTTTCCCGCCGGGGGTGAAAGCCGCCGGGTCGGAGAGGTCGAGCCACGAAAGGTCGCGCTCGTGCACCTGGCCGGGCCCGAGGACCTGCATTTCGCGGAAGAAGTCGTCCCGCGTCGCGAGCCAGCGCCCGTCGGCCCGGATGTCGTGGATCGTGAGGCCCCCCGCGCTCTCGAGCGCGATCCGGCGCCTGCCCGACAGACCGACCGCGTAGACCTTGAAGTTGTTGTAGGCGGTCCCCGCGGAGAACATGACCTCGTCTCCCGAGGTCGACCACGCGAGCCCCTCCTCGCCCCAGTAGCCCTCGGAGAGCACGGTCTTCTTCCCGGTGAGATCGACGACGGCAACCTGGCCGCGATCGTCGTACTTGATGGGGTGCTCGAAGAACGCGATCCGGTCGCCGCGCGGCGAGAACCGCGGTCCGCTGAAGTAGCCGCCCGTCTCGGCGAGGACCTTCCCGGCCGGAAACTCGAGCCTGTCCTTCCCGCCGACGTCGCGAACCACCGCGAGGTCCGAGCCGTCCGGAGCCCAGTCGGCCTCGCGGACGCCGTCCAGGATCTCCCGCGGCGCGCCCCCTTCCAGCGGCATCCGCGAGAGCGTGCCCCTGAACAGGCTGTGGCCGAGGTAGTGCTGGCGGATGAGGACCGCGAGCTCCCCCCGCGAGGAGATGGAGAGGAGGTGCCCGCCGCGCAGGTCGCGCGGGCTCGCCCCGGGGTAGTCCGCGCGCAGGGAGAAAATCTCCGGCTCGTTTCCGGCGGGCGCTGCGCTGTACACGACCGTCTTTCCGTCCGGCGCGAGCCGGGCGTTGAAGATCGGCTCCTGCCGGAACGTGAGCTGCGCGAAGGACGGAACGGCGGCGATCGAGCTCTTCCCCTTCCAGTGCCCCGCGGCAAAGGCCGCCGCCACCGCAAGAACGCCGGCGGCGAGCGCGGCGGCGGGCACCCATCGCCGGCCGGCGCGGGGCGACGCCGGCGCGGCCGCACGGCCGGACCCGAAGCTTCCCCCGAGCGATTCGAGGTCGAACGCGAGGTCGCGCGCCGACTGGAAGCGCTCGGCGGGGTTCTTCTCGAGGCAATGCCGCACGAGCCGGTCGAGCTCGGGCGGGATCCTCGCGCCCGAGAGGTCCGGCTCCACCGGCTCCTCCTTGAGGATCGCGTTCATCGTCTCGATCGCCGAGTCGCCTTTGAACGCGCGGCGGCCCGTCAGCATCTCGAAGAGGACGCACCCGAACGCGAAGATGTCCGACCGGGCGTCGGCCGCCAGGCCCCTCACCTGCTCGGGCGCCATGTATCCCACGGTTCCGAGAAGGGTCCCGGCGTCCGTCGCCTTCGCGAGCGTCGGAGACTTCGTGTCCTCTCCGGCGGTGACCGTGCGCTGCTTCGCAAGGCCGAAGTCGAGGATCTTCGCGCGCCCGTCCTTCGTGAGGACGACGTTCTCGGGCTTGAGGTCCCGGTGGACGATCCCGCTCTCGTGCGCCGCCGCGAGGCCCCGCGCGATCTGGACGCCGAGTTCCACGGCCTTGCGCACGGGTAGGGCGCCCGCGGAGACCCGCTCGCGCAGCGTCTCGCCGTCGACGAGCTCCATCACGAGCAGGTGAATCGAAGAGGAAGAAGGCGACGGAGTGGAAGAGCGGATCTCTTCGAATGAATAGACCGCAGCGATGTTCGGGTGGTTCAGCGCGGCGAGCAGCTTCGCTTCCCGCCCGAACCGCTCCCTCTTCTCCTCACCTTCCAGGAGGTCTTCCGGCAGCACCTTCAGGGCGACGTCCCTCGCGAGCCTCGGGTCCCTGGCCCGGTAGACCTCTCCCATCCCCCCGGCCCCGAGAGGCGTGAGGATCTCGTACGCGCCGAGCTTCGTGCCGGATGCGAGCGTCACCTCCGGTGCCGCCCCTCGTAATTCGCGCACAGGTAGTGGATCCCGACCATCATGACTTCCTCCCACGCTTTCTCGACCTCGGGGAAGCACTCGGGGTCGCAGATCCGCACTGTCTCGAGGAGGCTGTCCAGCCACAGGTCGTAAAGGTGGGCGCCGATCGCGAGCTGCCCCGCGCCGTGCTTGACCGCGACGTCCTCGAGGTACGGGTCCGGCCCCTGTTTGTGGTCCCGCGCCACGAGGAGGAGGTGGTGGAGCGAGATGCGCAGCAGCTCCTTCTGGCGGGTGAAGTCCGTTCCGGTGAATTTCTCGGCGACCTCGGGCGAGGACGCGAGGAACTTCGCGTAAAAGACGTCGAAGAAGTCCGGCCGCGCCTCGCAGCGCTTCAGGCTGGCCTCGAAGACGGCGAGCGCGATCGGGCTCATGGTTTCCTCCGGAGCAGCGCGGGCCAGTTCAGGACGAGGTCGAGGAGCGCGTTCGGCTTCTGCCCCTCCCCCACGACGAGGAGACGCTGGTGGTCGGCCGTCGGGCAGAAGCTCGGCGCTGCCGGGCTCGGTCCGACGACACGCATGATCGGATGGCTCGCACCCACCTCGAGGCTCTGTCCCCGCGCCTCGACGGGCACGGCCCGCACGACGCCGGTCATGTCGTGGTAGAGGATCTCCTTCCCGTCCGCGCTCCAGAACGCGTAGGCGCCGCCTTCCGCCGAGATCTGCCACTTGCGGCCCGCCTTCGGGAACGAGGAGACGTAGACCTCCCACCGGCCCGACTCGTCCGAGCTGACCGGCAGCCATTTTCCGTCCGGCGAGAGCGGTGAGGCGACCATGTTCGCCTTCGACTTCAGAAAGAGCTCCTGCGTCCTCGAGCCGTCGACGGCGAGAGTCCGGATCTCCGTTCCGCCGTCCTTTCCCTCCTGCGTGAAGACGATCGTCCGGCCGTCCGGCGTCCACGCCGATGGCGACTTGTCGACGTCGGAGACGAGAATCGGCTCCTCGTCGCCCGCGCCCTCGAGCGACTTCCGATAGAGGTCCCCGTGGCCCTTCCGGTTCGACGAGAAGACGATCGACTTGCCGTCCGGCGACCAGAGCGGCAGCCGGTCGGTGCCGGGATCGAACGTGAACCGCGTCCGGACGCCGCGCGCGACATCGAGGATCCACACGTCGGTCGTCGCGCTCGCCGGGTCGAGGGCCGTCACCGCGGCCAGCCTGCCGTCGGGCGAGAGCACGGCTTCCTCGTATTCGCCCGAGTCCCCGAGAAAGGAATCCGGCTTCCCGTCGCGCGTGTACCACTGGAGCCGCGACGCGAGTTCGCCGCGCGCGCTCTGCATCACGAGGACGCCGTTTCGGGAAGCCGAGAACACGGCGACCGCCGTCTGGACCGACGGCATCATCACCCGGTCCGCGAGAGGCGCCGCGTCCCCCCGGAACGTCGCGCTCGCCGCATCGAAGGGCTGGGCCATCAGGGTCGCATTGCGGAGATACAGGAGGTAGCCGGACGCGAACTGGGGGACTGCCGGCGACCGGAGCAGGACCCTCTCCGGCCCGCCGTCCAGGGACGCGAGGACGATCGGGAACCCCTCCTCCGCCGAGGCGGACGAGCGCGCGACGTAGAGGAAGCGCTTCCCGTCCGGCAGGAATCGGGGCTGGCGATGCGAGTTGTCCCCGCGCGCGGCGTCGATCTTCGTGACGGCGACGGGCTCACCGCCCTTCTCGCCCACCCTGGCGAGAGGGCCGTTCGGCGTCGGCGCGAACACGATGACGCCGGAGGGGCTCCACGCGCCACCCTTCCCCTCGGCCGCCGCGCAGAGCGTCAGGGGCGATCCGCCCGCGAGGTCGATCGTCTTCAGCTTGCCGGGCGAGAAGAAGCCGATCGACCGGCCGTCCGGGGACCAGAACGGGTACTGCGCGCTCTCGGTGCCCGAGAGCATGCGCGCCTCGGGGGCGTCGAGTGCCCGCACGAAGAGGTTGAACTTTCCGGCGGAATCCGCCGCCGTGAACGCGATCTGCCTGCCGTCCGGCGAGACGACGGCCGGTCCCGGACCGTTCGCCTCGAGCCAGAAGGTCGTCCCGTCCGGCGCCGGGATCTTCGCGCGGACGACGCCTCCCTCCGGGGCGCGAGCTTTGAGCGCGAGCGCCCCCGCCGCGGCCGCGAACGCGGCCGCAACCGCCCACGGAAGAAGAACCGAGAGAGAGTTTCTGTTCCCTCGCTCACGACTCGCCCGCTCCGCGCTTGCGGCCGTGGGGCTCGGATTCGCCGGTTTTTCTTCGAAGGTGAATGTGCCCGAAGCGCTCGCGACGCCGAGCTCTTCGAGATCCAGCCTCGCGTCCGCGATGTCGTGGAGGCGCTGCTTCGCGTCCCGCCTCAGACACTTTCGCAGGATCTCTTTGACTTTCTCCGGCGTTCCCGGCGGCAGCGCGCTCCAGTCCGGCTCGCCCCTCAGGATCGCCGCGAGCGTGTCGCTCACGGTCTCGCCCTCGAAGGCCTTCTTTCCCGCGAGCATCTCGTACAGGACGCAGCCGAACGCCCAGACGTCCGTCCGTTTGTCGACCGGCTTGCCCCGCGCCTGCTCGGGAGACATGTACGCCGCCGTCCCGAGGATCACCCCCGCCGCCGTGCCGCGCGCCGTGAGCGTCGGCGAGTACGAGATCGACGGGCTCGACACCGTCGCCTCGCTCTCGAAGATCTTCGCCAGCCCGAAGTCCAGGAGCTTCACCCGCCCGTCCGGCGTCACCTTCACGTTCGCCGGCTTGAGGTCGCGGTGGACGATCCCCTTCTCGTGCGCCGCCTCCAGCGCCTCGGCGATCTGCCGGGCGAAGAGAAGAGACTCCTCGAGTGAAAGAGATTCGGAGGAGATCCTCTGATCGAGGCCCTCTCCTTCGACGAGCTCCATCACGAGGATGTGGCGCGTCGAAGAAGAAGATGAAGAGGGGATTTCTTCGAACGAGTAGATGGCGGCGATTCCAGGATGATTGAGCGCTGCGAGAAGCCGCGCTTCCCTCTCGAATCGCGCTCGTCTCTCTTCACCTTCGAAGAACTCTTCCGGCAGGACCTTGATCGCGACCTCCCTCGCGAGCCTCGGGTCCCTCGCCCGGTAGACCTCCCCCATCCCCCCCGCCCCCAGGGGCGAGAGGATCTCGTACGGCCCCAGCCGAATGCCCGCGGCGATCGTCATTTGTTTGCCTTGATTGTAGCCGCGAAAGAGTCGCAGATGCGCAAATGGACCGAGGATGCGAGATGATGGAGCGCAACTCGACGAGGAGGTCCCATGCCGCTCCCGATGTCCCGCCGCGCTTTCGCCGGCACCCTCGGCGCCGCTGCAGGCGTTGCGTTTCTCGACGTCCCCGTTCTCGGCCGCGTCGCGCAGGCGGCGAAGCGCACGCGTCCGTCGGGCGCGGTCGTCCTGAGCTCGAACGAAAACCCGTACGGTCCGTCGCCGAAAGCGCTCGAGGCGGCCGTGAGCGCCGCGGCAAACCGGTACCCCGACGCGCTGGAAGAAGAAGCGCGCGAGGCGATCGCGAAGCACCACGGCGTCGCGGTCGAGCAGGTCCTCCTCGGCTGCGGCTCGTCGGAGATCCTCCAGATGGCGGACGACGCCTTCAGCGGGCCCGGCCGAAAGGTCGTCGCCGCCGAGCCCACCTTCGAGGCGGTGCTCGCGTACGCGAAGGTCGCCCGTGCCGACGGCATCCGGATCCCGCTGACTCCGGACTTTCGCCACGACCTCCCGCGGATGGCGGCCGCGTGCGACGCGTCCACGGGCCTCGTCTACGTCTGCAACCCGAACAACCCGACGGCGACGATCGTGACGGGCGACGAGATGGCGGCGTTCGCGGCGGCCGTGCCGTCCTCGGCCGCGATCCTCGTCGACGAGGCCTACCACCACTTCGTCGAGGACCCCCGTTACCGAACGAGCCTCGAGCTCGTCGAAAAGCATCCGAACGTGGTCGTCGCCCGGACGTTTTCGAAGATCTACGGGATGGCCGGGATGCGCCTCGGGTACGCGATCTCCTCGAAGGGCACGATCGCGGCCATGGCGCCGTTCGCATCGTGGTCCGACACGAATGCCGCGGTTCTCGCGGCCGCGGCCGCGAGCCTCGCGGACGCCGAGCTCGTTCCCCGCCAGAAGAAGCTCCTGAACGACACGCGGAAGTGGCTCGTCTCCGAGCTGACGAGGCAGGGTTTCCGGACGATGCCGTCGGAGGCGAACTTCGTGATGATCGACGTGGGCGGCGATGTGTCGCCGATCATCCAGGCGTTCCGCGCGCAGAAGATCCTCGTGGGCCGGAGGTTCCCGTCGCTCCCGAACTGGCTGCGCGTGACGGTCGGAAAGCCGGAAGAGGTCGCCGCGTTCCTCGCGGCGCTGCCCGGGATCGTGCCGACGCCCACCGCGGCGGCCTGACTGCTACCGCAGCCCCTCGACGACGTACAGCGTGCTGCGCTGCAGGATGTAACGCGCCGCCATCTGGCGGCCGGCCTCGCTGAAACGCATCGACGTCGCCTCGACGCCCACGTAGCCGGCGGGGTTGACGGTCCTCCAGGGCTGGCGCTTTCCGCTCACGGGGTCGAGCTTCCAGACCTCGACCGGAAAGGTGCCCGGCCTCGACGCGTAAAAACGTCCGTCGGGCGTCCACTGAATGAGCCTTTCGCCCTCCTCGAGGCCCACGATGCGGCGCGCAGGGGCATTGGGATTGCCAAGGTCGAAGATCCCCCATCCCGCCTTTTCCCGCGCGAGAAAGCTCTTTCCGTCGGGGCTGAGGAACGGCCACGTGTCGAGCCCGGTGACGCCTTCGGACGTGACCGCCTTCGGAGCGGACCCGTCGAGGCCCTGGACCCAGACGCGGTCCTCCTTGTCGCCCTCGGCGCCGATGAAGATGAGGCTCTTGCCGTCCTTCTGGAAGCTCACGGCCTTGATCGACCGGACGCCCTGCGCCGGGAGCTCGCGCGGGCTTCCCGTCCCCGTGGGATAGAGCACCCAGTGCGCGGCGGGCTTGTCGACCCACGCCGCCACGAGCGCCCCGTCGGGAGAAAGCGCGCCCCAGCCGCTGCTCTTTCCGAGAGGGGTCGCGTGGCCGCCCGCCGCGGGCCGGAGGAACAGGTCCGGAAGCGGCCCCTCTTCCTCCTCGAAGATGAGGGTCTTTCCGTCGGCCGAGCAGTCGAGGAGATAGCTCCACGTGCGCCACGACAGGTCCACGGGCTGAGACTGCCCGTCCGCCTGCGACAGGAGACCGCCGCGCATCTCTTCCCGGCTCATGAGGACGCGGCCGTCCGGCGCGACGTCGTGGATGGAGAGGCCGCCGGCCTGGCTGAACACCCGGCGCTCGCGCCCGGAGAGGTCCACGGCGTGGAGCGCGCGGTTCAGCACGTTCGTCCCCGCCGTGAACCAGATCTCGCGTCCTTTCCAGGCGAGCCCCCGAAGCGTGTCGTGGTCCGCCGACAGGATTCGCGTCTTCCCCGAATCCACGTCGAGGACGGCGATCCGCCCCGCGTCGTCTCCGGCGGCCGGGTGATCGACGTACGCGAGAAACTTCCCGTCCGCCGAGAACCGCAGGTCGCCGAACCAGCCCGCGCTTTCCGCTCGGACCTGTCCCTGCGGGTACTCGAGGGACGTGCGTCCGCCCGTCTGCCGCACGAGCGCGAACTCGCCTTTCGGCCCGCAGGCGGACTGCAGCACTCCGCCGAGCAGGGACTTGGGGGCGAGGTCCACACCCAGCGCCGAACGGGCCAGAGTTCCCTCGAACTGCCACGTGTCGGCCACCTTGCTCGTCAGCCGGAGCGCCATCTCGCCCGCAGGCGAGAGGTCCATGAGCTGGACGTCGCCCTGGCCGAGCGGCCGCTCCTTGGGGTCCACGATCGGCGTCGAGAAGAGCTGCCACGGCTCGCCCTGCCAGCTCGCGTCGTAGATCACGTCCTGGCCGCCGGGAGCGAAGCGCGCCTTGCCGATCCGGCCCTGCCGGAACGAGACCTGCTGGAAGGAAGGCTGCGGGTGGCGGCCGAGGTGTACGGCGCCGGTCAGCCACGCGACCGCGGCCGCGGCGGAGACGACGGCGGCGCCGAGCACGGCCCATCGGAGGCGGTCGGCCTTCGCGCGGGCCTTCGGCTTGCCGGCGTCGATGGCGGAGATCGTCGACATCGCGGCGAGGCCGAACGCGACGTCTTTCATGGACTGGAAACGGTCGTCGGGCGACTTCTCCAGGCAGTGGAGGATGACGCGCTCGAGAGCGGGCGGCAGATGGCCCCTTGCGACGACGAGCGGCGCGGGCTCCTCGTTCAGGATCGCGTTCATCGTCTCGACCGCCGTGTCGCCGCCGAACGCCTTCCTCCCTCCGAGCATCTCGTAGAGGACGGCGCCGAAGCTGAAGACGTCGCTTCGGTGGTCCGCCGGCTCGCCCTTGACCTGCTCGGGGCTCATGTAACCGACGGTTCCCATCACGACGCCTGCCTCGGTCCGCGCGCTCGCCGGCGCCTCCGTCGGCATGTTCGTGTGCGGGCCGCTCTGCGTCGTCCACTTCGGGAGCTGCTTGGCGAGCCCGAAGTCCAGGATCTTGAGGCGGCCGTCCCTGCCGAGGATGATGTTCTCGGGCTTGACGTCGCGGTGGACGATCCCACGCGCGTGGGCCGCGCCGAGCCCCTCGGCGAGCTGCGTCGCGAGCTCGACCGCCTTCTTCGGCGGGAGGGCGCCCGCGCGCAGGCGGTCGCGCAGGGACTCGCCCTCGACGAGCTCCATGACGAGGATGCTCCGGGTCGCCGACGAGGAAGAAGAGGGAGACGAAGAACCGGGAATTTCTTCGAATGAGTAGATGGAGGCGATGCCGGGATGGTTCAAGCTCGCCAGAATGCGGGCCTCGCGCTCGAACCGAAGCCTCGCCTCTTCGCCTTCGAAGAACTCTTTCGGCAGCACCTTGATGGCGACGTCTCTCGCGAGCTTCGGGTCCTTCGCCCGGTAGACCTCTCCCATCCCGCCCGCGCCGATCTGCGCGGTGATCTCGTAGTTCCCGAGCCGGGTGCCGGCGGCGAGCGTCATTTCAGGTCGTCCTCCTGTCCGAGGAGCTCCCAGCGCTGGAGCGAGAGGGGCACGTTGCCGTTTCTGTAGACGAAGTCGTGAAATGCGCGCAGGCGGAACGCGTCGCCCTGTACTCGTTTCGCCTCGGCGAGGAGGCGCAGGACCTGGAGCTTCCCGATCTCGTAGCTGATCGCCTGCCCGGGCGACGAGGCGAATGCCGCCGCCTCGCCGCGCGCCGTCGCGGCGTCCATCGGGACGCTCTCGCGCAGGTACTCCGCCGCCTGCGAAATCGTGAACGTCCCGAGCGCGAGCTTCACGTCCGCCTCGACGCGCAGGGCCCTGAGGCGCATGTAGTTCGCGACCATCTCGCGCGCCTTCGGCGCGTCCGCGTAGAGGCCCGCCGTGAGGAGCAGCTCCTCGGAGTAAAAACCGAGCCCCTCGATCGGACCCGAGTCGTAGAACGAGCGGCGGATCTCGTCCTCGTTCCGCGACGCGAGGGCGAGCTGGAACGCATGACCCGGGATGCCCTCGTGCGACATGTGCGGGCGCCGGTCCCTCGCCATCGAGCCCGCGAAGTAGCCGAGGTTCGGCGAGGGCTTCGGGATCCACCGGATCGAGGGCTCGCCGGGCCGGGCGGTGTTCGCGAAGAGCGTCCACTCGCCGAACCCGTCGAGCGCCTCGAGGTACGGAGGCACAGGCAGATCGACGTAGTGCGGCAGCCAGTCGGGAACGGAGGCGATTCCCTGGTCCTCGAGGAAGCGCCGGATCTCCGCCTCGGCGCGCTGCGTCATCGCGGACTGGGCGGCCTGGTCCTTCGCCATCGGAAGGTCGGGCGCGCCCGCGTCGCGCTGGCGCTCGACGACCTCCATCGCGACCGAGCGGTCGTACTCCTGCCGTCCCATGAGGAGAATCTCCTCCGGCGTGTACGGCACGAGGGCGACCTTGCGGAGGAAGAACAGGTAGCCGTCGCGCCCGACGGGCGTCCGGTCCGGGAGCAGAGGCAGACGCGCTTCGAGCCAGACCCGGAACGATTCCAGCGCGGCTGCCGCAATCGGGGTCGCCGAGACGACGCGCCCGCGCGCCTCGGGGGTCAGGAGCGGCGCGAGCGCCGCCATCGACGCGCGCAGCTTCGGGCCGATGCCTCTCAGGTCCTCGATCGCGAGCTTCGCGAACGGCGCCGCGGCCTCGTCGAGCTCCGCGCGCGCGTCGTCGAGGGTGTGCGGGATCGACTCGAGCCGAACCGCGACGTCCCCGCTCCGCGCGTCGTCGAACGGCGGCGGCGACAGCATCGCGTCCACGAGGATCGGCAGCGTCTGGTCCACCCAGAACGTCGGGTCGCGCCGCCACGAGCGCTTGACGTCGAGCTCCCAGTGCACGCGCGCGAGCGCCGAGCCGAGGAGGCGGCGGTCCACCTGCCATGCAACGGGCCGCGACGGGTCGGCGAGCTTCTTCAGCCGCTCCTCGAACAGCGCGAGCGTCCTGCGGCGGGTCTCGAGGGACTCCGGCGACCAGTCCGGAGTCCAGCCGTGCGGCCGCACGACGCGGTTCACGTCGTCGCGGTCCATCGGCTTCGTGAAGGCGCGCCACGACCAGAAATCGCGCGCGAGGGCGAGGAGGTCGTCGGCCGCGGCGGGTGCGGCGGCCGAGAGCAGGAGGGCGAGGATCGCTCTCCTCACCGTCCGAGGCTCTCGCGCAGGAACGCGACCGTCGCCGCCCACGCCTTCGCGGACGCCTTCGCGTTCGCGCCGTCGCGGCCGTCCTGCTGGCGCAGGAACCCGTGCCCCGCGCCCTCGTAGACGTTCGGCGTGTAGCGCTTGCCGAGCTTCTTCATCGCCTCCTCGGCCCGCGGGATCGTCGCGTCCACGCGCGCGTCGTCGCCGCCGTAGAACCCCATGACGGGGGCGCCGATCTTCGCGTAGTCCCCCGGCTCCTCCGGCGAAGACCCGTAGTAGACCGCGGCGGCGTCCAGCTTCGGCTGGGCGACCGCGTACGCGAAGCTCGTCGAGCCTCCCCAGCAGAAGCCGACGGCCCCGACTTTCCCGTTCGCGGCAGGGAGTTTCAGCGCGTACGCGCGGACGGCGTCGAGGCGCGCCGCGGCGTCGGCCGGCGTCAGGTTCCGGATCACCTTCGTGACGTCCGCGCCGAGGGAGTCGGTGCCTCCGCCGTTCGGGCCCATCCCCGACAGGAGGTCCGGCGCGAGCGCGATGAAGCCCTCCTTCGCGAGCTGGTCGGCGACGCCGCGCGCCCAGTCCGTCAGGCCGAAGATCTCGTGGATGACGATCACGATCCCGGCCTTGTCCTTCCGCTCCGGGTAGACGACCCACGTCAGGAGCTTTCCGCCGCCGGGCAGCGCGACGTCCACCCACTCTCCGTGGCGCGGCGATTTCGCGAGTGCGTCCTTCGCCTGATCCGCATCCGGCGGGACCTCGGCGAGGAGAAGGGGCGCGAGCAAGGCGAGCGCGAGGACGACGGCCTTCATCGGAGTCCCTCCACGAGGAAGAGGTCGGACAGGATGCGGTGGTAACTGTATGCGTACGACGACACGTCCGGCGTGAGCGCGACGGAGACGACCTCGACGACCCCGGCGGGGTCCGCCGGCATCAGCTCCTGAGAGGTCTTTTTCTCGCCGGTCTCGAGATCGAGGCGGATGACGCGCGCCGGGAGCGCGCCCCGGCGATACGCGTACAGCGCCTTGCCGTCCGTCGAAAAGCGGATGGGGCGGTCCTCCGCGACGAGGCCCGGAATGAACTCGGGGTCTCCGCCGTCGATCGGGTACCCGTAGAAGAGCCGGTCGGCCGCCTGCCCGACGACGATGCGACCGTCCGGCGACACGGGAAAGAAACCCAGGGCGATTCCCGCCGGGGTGATCGGACGCGGCGCCTCGCCGTCGAGGGACTGCACGAAGAGGCGCAGGCCCTCGCCGGGCGCGTTCGCGGCGACGAGGACGCGCTTGCCGTCCGGAAGCCACCACACTCGGTGGATCGCGAGATCATGGCGCTGAAGGGCCCGGGGCTCGCCCGCCTTCACGGGGAGCAGCATGATCTCGCGCCCGCCGGGCGCGTGGAGCGTCGACGTGACCCAGCGCCCGTCGGGCGAGAAGCTCCCGGCCCAGCCAGACCCGAGCTGGACGGCGGGAGAGCCGTCCGTGTTGCGCATGTAGAGCGCGTGGCGGGCGCCGCCGCCCTCCCCCGTCTCGTCGAAGAGGAGGAGCTTGCCGTCCGGCGACAGATCCCGCACGAGCGACCAGTCGAGGAGCGACAGATCGCGGTCTCGCTCGGAGCCGGGCGGACGCCCGATGATGCCGACCTTGCCGTTGTCGCTCGTCATGAGGAGGCGGCCGTCTGCGGACGCGTCCTGGATCGTGAGCTCGCCCGGCGTTCGCACGAGAAGGCGCTCCTTCCCGTCGAGCGAGACCGCCCAGACGGAACGCGCGACGCCGACGCGCGTGGCCGTGAACCAGACCTCGGTCCCGTCGCCGGACCAGGCGAGGCCGTAGGCGCTGATCCATTCCTTCGCGAGAATCGTGCTCTTCCCGGCGCGGTCCACGACGACGACCGAGCCCTCGTCGTCGCCGAGGGCCGGGTGATCGAGGAACGCGACGAGGTCGCCCTTCGGCGAGACGCGCGGATGACTGACCCACCCGCCGGTCTCGTAGAGGACCTTCCCGATCGGGTATTCGAGGCGCGTCTTGCCCGCGACGGAGCGCACGACCGCGAGGTGAGTCCCGTCCGGGCCCCAGTCGGCCCAATGGACGTCCTCGAGGAGCTCGCGCGGCGCTCCGCCCGCGAACGGGACCTGCGCGAGCGTGCCGCTCCACACGAAGCGGCCCGCCCAGTGCCGCTCGAGCGATACGGCGAGCTGGCCCGTCTTCGAGATCGAGAGGATCTCCGCGTTCGGGAGCATGAGCGGGCTCGACTCGGGGCTCTCCGGGCGCGTCGAGAAGAGCTTGCAAGGCTCGCCCTCCCACGCGGCGCCGTAGATCACCGTGCGCCCGTCGGGCGCAAAGCGCGCGGAGAGAATCGTCCCGCGCCGGAAGCTCAGGCGCTGGAACGTCGGATGCGCGGACACGGGCTCGGCGACCCCTGCGGTGGACTCTCCCGAGAGCTCCGAGAGGTGGTCGCGCAGGCCCGCGAGATCCCGCGCGAGATCGCGCGTCGAGGCATAGCGTTGCTCGGGGTCCTTCGCGAGGCAGCGGTCCACGATCCAGCGCAGCGGCGCCGGCACGCGCGGGTTGATCTTCCCGAGCGGCTCGGGCTCCTCCCGGATCACCGCGACGAGCGTCTCGGCGCTCGTGTCGCGCTGGAACGCGCGGCGGCCCGTCGCGAGCTCGTAGAGCATCGTCCCGAGCGAGAACTGGTCGGACCGGAAGTCGACCGGCTTGCCGGACGCCTGCTCGGGCGACATGTACCCGACGGTGCCCATGACCATCCCGGGCACCGTGCCGGACGCGGTCGCCGCCGACGAGAGCTCCTGCGAGCGCGCCTCCGTCAGCTTCGCGAGGCCGAAGTCCAGGATCTTCACCCAGCCCTCGCGCGACACCATGACGTTCTCGGGCTTGAGGTCGCGGTGGACGATGCCGGAGGCGTGCGCCTTCGCGAGGCCGTCCGCGATCTGTGCGCCGATCTCGAGAATCCGCTTCACCGGCACGGGCTCCGGCGGGAACGCGTGCCGCAGCGTCTCGCCCTCGATGATCTCCATGACGAGGATGTGGCGAGAGGTCGAAAGAGAGGAGGTGGAGGAGGGGATTTCTTCGAATGAGTAGATGGCGGCGACGTTGGGGTGATTCATGGAGGCCAGGAGCTTTGCCTCCCGCCCGAACCTCTGCCTCCTCTCTTCACCTTCAAAGAACTCCTCGGACAGCACCTTGATCGCCACGTCTCTCGCGAGCCTGGGGTCCCTGGCCCGGTAGACCTCGCCCATCCCGCCCGCTCCGAGCGGCGCGACGATCTCGTAAGCACCGAGCATCGTCCCCGTCGCGAGCGTCACGGCGCCGCCCCGACGATCGACTGGTAAACGAGAGCCGAAAAGACCCTCCGCTGCCGCGGGCCTCTTTCGGGAACACGCTGGGCCAGGTAGAGGGCGAGGACGCCGTCGCGCGGGTCGACGAGGTATCCGCCGTCGTAGCCGCTTCCCCACGCGAACTCTCCCGGCACCGATACGCGTCCCGCGCGGCCCGGATCCTCCACGACCTCGAAGCCGAACCCGAAGCCCAGCCGGCCGTCCTCGTAGAGGGCGCCGGCGTGATTCGACGTCATCGTCGCGACCGTGCGCGGCGCCAGGACGCGCACGCCGTCCAGGATCCCTCCGTTGAGGAGCATCTGGAGGAAGCGCGCGTAGTCGAGCGCCGTCGAAACGAGGCCGGCTCCGCCGCCCAGGCACATGCGCGGACCGTCGACGAAGGCGCCGGGGCCCGACGGTCCGTCGGGCGCGGGCACGAGGCGCGAACCGTCACGCGTGTAAACCGTCGCGAGCCGCCCGGCCTTTTCCTTCGGGACGAAGAACGACGTGTCCGGCATCCCGACCGGCCCGAAGACGCGGGCCGCGAGGAATCGGTCGAGCGGCTGACCCGAGGCGACCTCGATGACGCGGCCGAGGACATCGTGGGAGACCCCGTACACCCACTTCTCCCCGGGCTGGGCGTCGATCGGGAGGGCCGCGATGCGGTCGACGAGCGCCGAGAGCGGCTCCGGTCGGTGACCGAACCACCATCCCTTGAGGCCCGCGGCCTTCCAGGCTTCGGCTGCCGGTCCCGCGCCGTAGGAGAGTCCGGCGGTGTGCGCGAGGAGGTCGCGGACCGTGATCTCCCTCTTTGCCCGAACCAGTCCGCCAGGGCCCGCGACCATCGTCTCGCGGAACGCAGGCACGTACTTCGAGACCGGGTCCGAGAGGACGAGGCGGCCCTCCTCGACGAGGACGAGCGCCGCGACGCTCGTAACCGCCTTCGAGAACGACGCGATCCGGAAGATCGTGTTCTCGCGCACGGGAATCCGCCGCTCGAGATCCTGGTATCCCGACAGGAAAACGTGGACGATTCTGCCGCCGCGCGCGACCAGAGCGACGGTGCCGGCGATTTCACCTCCCTCGACGTCGCGAGCGAGAGCCTCGTCCAGGCGGCCCAGGCGCTCCGGCGAAAACCCGAGCGACTCGGGGGCGGCGCGTGGCAGTCCCTGTGCGCGAAGCGGCGCCGCGAGAGCGAACGCGGCCAGCACCGGCATGGCGCGGACGAGAAATCGACGGCCCGACTGCTTCACGGTGAGGCGGATTCTAAGCGCGGACCGCGGCCGCGGCGATCAGTCCCCGAGGATCCGGCGGAGGAAGCTCGCGCCGCCGAGCGACGGAACGCCGAGGTGCTCGGCGACCGTCGCCCCGAGGTCGGCGAACGTCGCGCGCGTCCCGACGTCGGCGCCGGCGCGAACGCCCGGGCCTGCGGCGACCATCGGGACGAACTCACGCGTGTGGTCCGTCGAAACGTCCGACGGGTCGCCGCCGTGGTCCGCCGTGACCATGAGGACGTCGCCCTCGCCGAGGCCCGCGAGAAGCGCCGGGACGAACGAATCGAGCTCCTCGAGCGCACGGGCGTAGCCGACCGGGTCGTTGCGGTGCCCGTACTTCGTGTCGAAGTCGTTGAGGTTCGTGAAGATGAAGTCGTCGCCGCTCCCGGCGAGCGCCGCGACCGTCTTCTCGAGGCCGTCGCGGTTGTTCTCGGTGTGGACGGCCTTCGCGACGCCGCGCCCCGAGAAGAGGTCTTCGATCTTGCCGATTCCATAGACGCGCCGGCCGCCGGCCTGCAGCGTGTCGAGGAGCGTCGGGCCGTCCGGAGGAACGGTGTAGTCGTGGCGGCGGTGCGTGCGCGTGAACGCCCCCGGCGTGCCGACGAACGGCCGCGCAATGACCCGCCCGACGCGGTGCGGACCGGCGAGGATCTCCCGCGCGGCTTCGCACCAGCGGTAGAGCGTTTCGATCGGGACGACTCCTTCGTGGGCCGCGATCTGGAACACGGAGTCACCCGACGTGTAGACGATCGGGCGGCCGGTCTTCATGTGCTCTTCGCCGAATTGCTTGATGATCTCCGTCCCCGACGCGGGCCGGTTGTAGAGGACCTTCTTCCCGACGGCCCTCTCGAACGGCTCGATGACCTCGGGCGGGAAGCCCTCCGGGTAGAGCGGGAACGGAACCGGAACCGTCAGTCCCATGAGCTCCCAGTGGCCGGTCGTCGAGTCCTTTCCGGCCGACGCTTCCGCGAGGCGGCCGAACGCTCCCGCGGGAGCGGGCAGCCCCGCCGGCGCCTCGCCGTACAGCGTGTGGAGGAGGCCGAGATTCGTCAGATGCGGGAGGGCGGGCTTCCCGTCGCGGAGGATGTGCTGGAGCGTCCGGGCCCCTGCGTCGCCGAACGCGGCGGCGTCCGGGGCCTCGCCGACCCCGAGCCCGTCGCAGACGATGACGATCGCCCGTCGCCTCATGCGTCTAGAGCGACGCCAGCCTCTGCTGCGCCTCGGCACGCATCGGCGAATCCGGGAAGTCCGTGACGAGGCGCTGGTAGAAGCTCTTCGCCTCGACGTTCTGGCCGTTTTTCTCGTAGAGCTTCGCGACCGTGTAGACGAGGACGTCCTTGGGGAGCGGAGCGTCCGCCGCTTCGAGGTACTTCTTGGCGGACTCGAGAGCGTCCTTGGACCGGCCGGCGGCCGCTTCGGCGTCGAGCGCCGCCATCGCGGCCACGCCGCCGGCGACGGTTCCCTTCTCGCTCGCCGCGAAGGAGCGGGCCGCGTCGAGGTTCGCGCCGGTGGCCGCGGGCGCTCCGTCGAGCCCGAGGAGGAGGACGGCGGCGGCGCGCCCGGCGGTGGAGGACGGGCTGTCCTTGACGAGGCCCTGGAGCTCCTTGCGGACGGCGGCCGTCCGCTCGGCGGCGTCCCGGTAGACCGTCGCCCCCGGAGCGGGGCTCGGGTCGGACGCGAGCGGGGCCTCGAATGTCGCGAGCGCGAGCGAGAGCCGGCCGGCGGCTCGATTGCTCCGCCAGGCCATGCCCCCCCAGACGGCCAGGACGACCGCGAGCGCCGCCGCGCCGAGGATGGCCCGGCGAGTGGTCTCGGAACGGTGGCTCGAGACGTAGTCCCGGGCGTCCGTGAGCGCGTGCTGGAGCTGGTCGGTGCGGAGCTGGTCTTTCGTGAGTCTGGCCATGGGTGGGTTCGGGGCCGCGCACCAACAGGGCGCGGCGAACGCCGCGCCCCGTCAGCAGGAAGCCCTCGGTCTCCTTGTTGTTCTTAGCGCTTCTTCCGCTTCGCGGCCTTCTTGGCCTTCCGCTTCGGGGCGACCTTCTTCGTCTTCTTTGCCGCCTTGCGGGCGGGTTTGCGGGCCGCCTTCTTCTTCGGCGCGGCCTTCTTCTTCGCGGTCTTCTTTGCGGCCTTCTTCTTCGGCGCTGCCTTGGCCTTCTTCGTGGCCTTCTTCGCCGCCTTCTTCTTCGGGGCTGCCTTCTTCGCAGGCGCGGCCGCCTTGGGTGCGGCCGGCTTCGGCGCGGGAGGAGCAGCCGGCTTCGCGGCGGGAGCCGCGGCCGCGGGCGCCGCGGGAGCGGCCGGCTTCGGCGCGGGCGGAGCGGGCGGCACGGCCGGCTTCGGGGCCGGCGCCGGGGCGGGCTTCGGCGCGGGCGCAAAGCCCGCGGCCCGGAGGACCTGCTCGGCGTGGTGCTCCGTGTCGACCTTGTCGAACACGTGCTTGATCCTGCCGTCCTTGCCGACGAGGAATGACTTGCGGAGCGGGCCGACGCCCCAGGCGGGGTTCGGGTTCTGGCCCCACGCGCCGTACGCCTCGTGGACGGCGTGGTTCGCGTCGGTCAGGAGCTCGAACGGCAGGTTGTACTTCGCGGCGAACGCGTTGTGCGAAGCGGCGTCGTCACGCGAAATGCCGAGGACCTCGATTCCGGCCTTGCCGAGGTCGCCCAGGCCGTCCCGCAGGCTGCAGGACTCGCGCGTGCAGCCGGGCGTGTCGTCCTTCGGATAGAAGTAGATCAGAACGTCCTTCTGACCTGCGAAATCGTGCAGGGATATCGTCTTCCCGGAACGCGCCGGAAGCGTGAAGTCGGGCGCGCTCGACCCGGCGGCCAGGGGCAGGGCAGCCTTGTTTTCTTCAGACATGCGGGCGATTCCTCCGGCGCTGGAGAATAGCAAAGTAAGCTCTCGACGTGGCGCACGCGATTGCTCTCACCCTGCACGCCGCCGACCCGACCGGGGCCGGCCTTCAGGGCGACCTCGCCGTCTTTGCCGCCCTCGACGTTCGGTGCGTTTCGGTCGTGACCGCGGTTGCCGTCCGCTCCGGGGCCGCGGCGGGGATCCTCCACGAGTTTCCGGCCGCCGCCGTCCGGGCGCAGCTCGAGGCGTCCGCCGGCGAGCCCCTTCCGGCGGCCGTGAAGGTCGGGTTCCTGTCTAAAACGCCGGTCGTTCGCCTCGTCGCGGCCGATCTCGCGAAGCGGGGCGTTCCCGCCGTCGTGGATCCCGTCTTCGTCTCCCGCTCGGGCCCTCGCCACCTCGCGGCCCCGTCCTGGGCCGCGTTCCTCCGGGAGCTCCTTCCGGCCGCCGCCCTCGTGACACCGAACCTCCCGGAGGCTTCTCTCCTCGCGGGCTTTCCGATCCGCGGCGAGGCGGACGCCAAGCGCGCGGCCCGGGCGATCCAGGCGCACGGGCCGCGCGCCGTGCTCATCAAGGGCGGCCACGCGGAGGGCGGCGATCTCGTGGACGGGCTCCTCGACGGCCGGACGTGGCGTGCCTTCGCGGGGCCACGCATCGGCGACAGCCCGGTCCCAGGGGCGGGTGACGCTCTCTCGGCGGCGATCACGGCGTATCTCGCCCGCGGCGAGACGCTGCCGGACGCGGTCGAGCACGGCCTCGCCTTCGTGAGAAGCGCGATCGCTGCGGCCCGCGAAGAGGGCCTCGAAGGCCGCCTGCTCGTCCACGAGGGCGCCTCCCGTTGACGACGGCAGTTCAGTCCCGGCTCAGAACATCGCGGTATGCGTTCAGGATGATCCTCTTCGGCTTCTTCGGGAAAGACACCTGACCGTCCACCGGAATGGTGGTCGGACCGTTGAGGGTCATCGTGCCGAGACGCACGACTTCGCCCTTGTCGAACTCGACGTAGAGGGCCGCCGGGCTCAGGAAGCCGGGAGCGACGCCGCTTTGGGTGACCTCCCCCGAGAGCCGATATCGGCCTTCGCCGTCCGGGCGGAAATCGATCCGGCTCGTGAGCTTCGGGATCTCGGTCCCGCGGACCCATTGATCGAAGAACCAGTCCATCTTCCCGTCGTGCCGGAGGTCCATCGCGGGCGCCATGTGCTTCTCGACCACGCGCTGGAAGTCCTCCGTCGAGGGGTTCTTCCCGGCCCACGTCCCGACCCAGTCGTGCATCATCTCGATGAATCGCGCGTCCGGAGTCGCAGTCCGCTCGCGCATGAGAATACGCAGCATGTGCAGAACCCAGGCTCCCTTCTCGTAGACGACCGCCGCGTAAGCGCCTGCGTGGCGCCCGTCCGACAGGCGGCGCCCGAGGGAGATCGGCCCGACGTCCGCGTACGTCGTCTTCTCGCCGCGGCCCGTGGAAAACAGGTTGTGCCTCGCCTTGTCGAGCGCGTCGAGATAGCGGCCGTAGCCCTCCGTCTGCTGGAGGACGAGCGCCGCCGTGAACTCCGCGAAACCCTCGGAGAGCCACTCGTCGTGGTACGTCGCCCAGCCGACGTGATGTCCGAACCACTGGTGCGCGACCTCGTGCGGCCCGACCTGATCGACGAAGTCCGTCACCCCGAAGATTCCGAGGCTCGCGCGCGTCGTCGACGTCAGGAAGGCGAGGTAGGGCAGGTAAACGAGAGAGGGCCAGGACTGGCCGAAGTTCCACTGCGCCTGCTGCGTGATCGCGAGGCTGTCCGTCGGCATGTTCCCGAAGAACACCTTTCCGGTCCTGAGCGTGTTGATCCCGTCCACCATCGCGCTCTGAGCGAGCCGCTCCGTGTCGAAACGGGCGATCTCGGCGACCGCTTCGAGCTCTCTCGCGAAGTCGGGCTTGTCGGGGTTCGTGTAGACGCGGACCGTGACGCCGGAGTCGTCGTCCCGGCGCTCGATCATCTTGAAGCGGCCGTAGTTGAACCCGGCGACGCGGATCGGGGCGTCGGTCACCGCGTGGACGACGACGAAATCGCCTTCGGGCTGCTTCGAAACGATGCGGCCCACGGAGACGATTTCGTTCTTCTTCGGGATCCGGTACGTGATGTCGAAAGGCGCCGGCTCGGCGAACGATCCCACGTTCGGATACCAGCTCTGCCGCGCTCCGACGTAGTAGTTTCCGCTGCCCGCGTCCGCGAGGACGTCCTCCCCCTCGTAGGAGAGCCTGAGCGTCAGGACGGCGCCGGAGACCAGAGCCTCCGGGAAGACGACGGCGGTCTGGCCGTCCTCGCGGGCGTCCTCCTGCACGACGGCGACCGGGCGGAACGCCGCGGGCTCCGGGGCGGGTCCGAGGCCGAAAGACGCCTCTCGAACCCGAAGCTTCGGAAAGAGGTCCAGGTCCACGACCCGCACCCCGTCCCGCTTCACGCGCAAGAGGAGATCGGTCGTGCCCTGAAGCTCGGCGTTCTTCCGGATCCGGACGTCGATCTTGTATCCCTCGGCCCGAACCGGGGGCACGGCGGCCGGGCCAGGCCCGGCCGGCCGGTCTAGGTACCACGCGCCCCCCTTCATTTCGTCGTAGACCAGAAGAGCGACCTCGTCGCTCCTTGCCCCGGCAAACGGAACGCCACGAGGATCGATCTGCAGGATGGCGGGCGGAAACCGGTCGCCTTCGACCCAGGCGAGGAATGTCCCCCGGGCGGCCGGAACGCCTTCCACGAGGTCCCCAAGGAGCCGCAAGTGGAGGTTCGACCGAATATCCTTGTGTTCCGCCTTCAGGAAACGGTCGAACGTGCCAGCCGCCCTCGGATCCGCGGGCGCCCGCCCTTCGCCCGCCGCCTGAATCTCGTCTCCCGTTCGATCCGTGAAGAGGAGCACTATCTTCTCAAAGCGGTCCGACAGGGACTTGAGATCCGGCTCTCCAATGACGACGGCAAGGTGTCGCCGCTCTCTTCCGCTCCGGGGCGTCAGGCTCCAGGTTCCCTTTCCGACGAACACCGCGCCCGGAGTCCGGCCCGCGACGACGGGGAGCATGTAGAAGGCTCCCCCGTCGAACGACAGCCGGAACGCGTCCCGCTCGAGGACGAGGTTTCGGACGGCAATGCCCTCGGCGGATGGGCGCGCGCTTCGAAACGCCTCGTACACGGG
>DATKLW010000129.1:0-15995 GCA_035542215.1 Thermoanaerobaculia bacterium
CATGGGAGAGGCTGCGGGGACCTACCGCAAAGTCCGGCTGCTTGACGCGGTCGGCATGGCGCGTGCGATCTCGCGCATGGCGCACGAGGTCGTCGAGGCCGAGGGCGGCACGGACGGCTTCGTCCTCATCGGCATTCGCACGCGCGGCGTTCCCCTCGCGCAGCGCCTCGCCTCCGAGATCGAGCGGACCGAAGGCGTCAAGATCCCGGTCGGCCTCCTCGACATCACGCTCTACCGCGACGACCTGACGACCGTCGCGTCGTCCCCGGTCCTCAAGAAGACGGAGATCCCGTTCAAGGTCGAGGGCCGCAACGTGATCCTGTGCGACGACGTGCTCTTCACAGGGCGCACGGTGCGGGCCGCGATGGACGCGATCCTCGACTTCGGCCGCCCGCGCAAGATTCTCCTCGCTGTCCTCGTCGACCGCGGCCGGCGCGAGCTCCCGATCGAGGCCCAGTACATCGGCAAGAAGATCGCAACCTCCGCGACGGAGATCGTCTCCGTGACGTTCCGGGAGACGGACCACGAGGACGACGTCTGGCTGCTCGACCGCGAAGCCGCGAAGCCCGCGCAGAGGGCGGCCCGGAAGGCGCCGCCCGAGACGCCTCCCGCGAAATCGCCGTCGGCCCGCCGGCGCCCGAGGAAGAAGTAGGAGCCCCGGCGGCGTGACGAAACGTCCCGATCCTCCCGTCCCCGCCTCCCCCCGCCGCGCCCTTTCGAAAAAGGACCTCCTCGACATCGACGGGATCACCGAGGACGACATCCGCCTCGTGCTGGACACCGCCGAGTCCATGCGCGAGATCAACCAGCGCGCGATCAAGAAGGTCCCGACGCTGCGCGGCAAGCTCGTCGCGAACCTCTTCTTCGAGAACTCCACGCGGACCCGGTTCTCCTTCGAGATCGCCGAGCGGCGACTTTCGGCCGACTCGATCGCCCTCTCGGCGACCGGGACGTCCGTCGCCAAGGGCGAGACTCTCCTCGACACCGGACGCAACCTCATGGCGATGGCGCCCGACGCGATCGTCATCCGCCACTCGCGCTCGGGCGCGCCGCACCTTCTCGCCCGGCACCTCCCGTGCGCGGTCGTGAACGCCGGCGACGGGACGCACGAGCACCCGACACAGGCGCTCCTCGACGCCTTCACGATCCGCCGCGCAAAGGGGACTCTCGCGGGCCTCCGCGTCGCGATCTGCGGCGACGTCACGCACAGCCGCGTCGCGCGGTCCAACGTCTCGCTCCTCACGAAGATGGGAGCGGGCGTCACGCTCTGCGGCCCGCGAACTCTCCTTCCGCCGGAGATCGAGCGCACGGGCGCGCGCGTCGTCAACCGCCTCGAGGAGGCGGTCGAAGGCGCCGACGTCGTGATGATCCTGCGCGTCCAGAAGGAACGCGGCGGCGGCCTCGGTTTCCCCTCCGACCGCGAGTACTACGAGCAGTTCGGCCTCACGCCGGAGCGGCGGAAGCTCGCGAAGAAGGACGCCATCGTGATGCACCCCGGCCCCATGAACCGCGGCGTGGAGATCGACTCGGCCGTCGCGGACGGGCCCGACTCCGTGATCCTCGAGCAGGTCGAGAACGGCGTGGCCGTGCGCATGGCCGTCCTCTACCTTCTGATCGGCGCGAGCGGGGAGGACGAATGAGCGGCGAGGCGGTCCTTCTCCGCGGCGGACGGGTCGTGGACCCGTCCCGCAACCTCGACCAGACGCTGGACGTCCTCCTGAAGGACGGCGTCGTCGCGAAGGTGGACGAGAAGATCGCCGCGAAGGGCGCCGAGATCGTCGACGCGGCGGGCTTCGTCGTCGCGCCGGGCTTCGTCGACCTTCACACGCACCTGCGCGAGCCCGGATTCGAGTACAAAGAGACGATCGCGACCGGCACGCGGGCCGCGGCCGCCGGCGGGTTCACCTCGGTCTGCGCCATGGCGAACACGGACCCCGTTCCCGACGACGCGCCGACGGTCGCGTTCGTCGTCCGGCGCGCCCGGGAGACAGGGGCCGTCCGCGTCTTCCCGATCGGCGCCGTCTCGAAGGGCCTCAAGGGCGTCGAGCTCGCCGAGATCGGCTCGATGAAGGTCGAGGGGATCGTCGCGATCTCGGACGACGGCAAGCCGGTCGCGAACGGGAACCTCATGCGCCGGGCCCTCGAGTACGCCTCGATGTTCGGTCTGCCCGTCGTCGTCCACGAGGAGGAGCCGTCGCTCGTCGGGGCGGGAGTCATGAACGAGGGCTGGGCGTCGACGCGCCTCGGCCTCGCGGGCTGGCCCAACGTCGGGGAGAGCGCGATGGTCGCGCGCGACGTCCAGCTCGCCGGGCTCACGGGCGCGCGGCTCCACGTCGCCCACGTCTCGACGCGGGAGAGTCTCGAGACGATCCGCGCGGCGCGGAAGCTCGGCGTTCCCGTGACGTGCGAGGTCACGCCACACCACCTTCTCCTGACGGACGAGGACGTCGCGCGATCCGGCTACGACACCCGCTTCAAGATGAATCCGCCGCTCCGGGCGGAGGCCGACCGGGCCGCTCTCGTCACCGCCCTCGTCGAAGGCACGATCGACTGCGTCGCGACGGACCACGCGCCGCACCACGAGGACGAGAAGAACGTCGAGTTCGCGGACGCGCCGTTCGGCGTCATCGGCCTCGAGACTGCGCTGCCGGCGCTCGTCGACGGCCTTCTCGTCCCGCGCACGATCACGCTCCTGCGCCTCGTCGAGGTCCTCTCGACGGCGCCGGCGCGCGTGTTCGGCCTGCCGTACGGCACGCTCGCGGAAGGCGCCGCGGCCGACGTCGTCCTCTTCTCGACGTCGAAGTCGACTCCCGTGACGCCGGACGGCTTCCAGAGCCGCTCGAAGAACTCGCCGTGGCTCGCGCGCACGCTCAAAGGACGCGTCGAGAGGACGTGGGTCGGCGGCCGCGAGGTCTTCTCGCGGAGCTCCGGAACCCCGCGATGAGCGGACCCGAGGACTCCGGGGCGTACCTCAAGCCGGTGTCGGCCGAGAACCCGGTCGCGCTCGGCAGGCCGAAGCGAATCATCATCGTCGAGCACGAGCCCCTCTTCGCGGAGGTCTGGAGGGCGCTGCTCGCGACGCGCTACGGCCCGGCGATCGCGGTGGAGATGTACCAGGACCCTCTCAAGGCGCTCGAGGTCCTCGGCCCGGACGTTTCGCTTCTCATGATCGACCTCGAGCTGCCGCTCTTCGGAGGACGGAAGATGTTCGAGCTCGCCAAGGAGCGCGGCGTCGCTCCGCGCCGCATGGTCATCCTCTCCTCGCGCGACGCGGACGAGCTCCACGTGCTGTTCCCCGAGGGCAGCTGTCTCGCCGTGATCAACAAGCACGAGCCGAACCAGCAGAACGCCTTCCTGATGATCCTCGACTCGATCGTCAAGCGGCACTAGGCCGCGGCGCCGTCAGGGCTTCGGCGCCGGCGGCTGGACGAGGTCGGGGACGGCGGCGACCGCTGCGGGGTCGGGCGGCTTCACGGAGAGGACGTCCGCGAGGAACGCGATCCGGTCGCGCCGCGCCTCGGCGTTCAGGGCGTGAGGGGCGTCGTAGATCTTGAGCGTCTTCGGCTCGCTCACGACCGCCGCGTACTCCTTCGCCCGGGCGGGCGTCAGGAAGTCTTCGTGCTTCGCGTACTGGAGGAAGACCCTGGCCGGCGCGGCCGTCGCGACCCACGGGCCGGGGTCCGCCCACGCGTGCGCGGCGACGAACGCGTCCCATTTCGCCCTGCCGATCTTCGCGATGTATTTCCTGTATTCCTCTGACCGGTAGTCCACCTGGTCCGACAGCGCGCCCGCCATGAGGACGTACGCCTTGAAGCGCCTGTCGACGCCCGCGAGGATCGCCCCGACCGCAGCGTTGTAGCTGTGCCCGACGTACGCGAGCCGCCGCGGGTCGACCTCCGGCCGCGCGAGGAGGAGGTCGATCCCTCGCCGCATGTCCACGACCTGCTGGACGAGGTCGGTGAACTGTTTCTCGTTCATCGGGGTCCTGTCGGGAACATACCCGGGGCGCGCCACGGGCCCGTCCGTCAGGAGCGAGACGACGCCGGAGCGCGCGAGGACGACCGCCTCGTCGAGGAACTGGCGCCGGCTCCTCATCGGCGAGTTCTCCCAGTACCAGTGCCCCCAGACGACGGCCGCGAACGGGCCGCGGCCGGCCGGGACGACGAGGTACGCGGGGACGCGTCCTCCCCCCGGGCTCGCGTACGTCAGGTTCTGGATCACGACGTCGCCCCGCGTCTCGACGCCCGTCGTGACCGCGTCGATCGGCGCCTTCGGGTCGTACGCGAAGTGTGTCGCCGGGGCGGGCGTGGGATCGGGCGTCGGAGCGGGGGTCGTGACGGCGGCGGCGAGAAGCAGCGCGGAGATCGTGTACGTCATGAAGGTCTCCCCGTGATGAGCCGGGCCGAGCGGTTCCACGTCAGGTAGCTCCAGGCCCACTGGACGAGGATCAGGACCCGGTTCCCGAACTGGACGAGGTACATGAGGTGGATGAAGAGCCAGGCGAGCCATGCGGCGTAGCCCGCGAAGCGGACGAACCCGAGGTCGGCGACCGCGCGACCGCGGCCGATCGTCGCCATGCTGCCCTTGTTGCGATAGACGAAGTCTCCGGGCTCCGGGCGCCCTGCCAGCCTCGCGAGAATCGTGCGCGCGACGTGCCGGCCCTGCTGCATCGCCACCGGGGCGACGCCCGGAAGGGGTCTGCCGTCCCGGCCCGACAGCGTCATGAGGTCCCCGATCACGAAGACCTCCGCGTGCCCGGGCAGCGTGAGGTCGGTCGACACGCGCACGCGGCCCGCGCGGTCGGTCTCGGCGCCGGAGGCGCGGGCGAGCGCCGCTCCGAGCGGGGAGGCCGCGACCCCTGCCGCCCACAGAATCGTCGAGGCCTCGATCGTTTCCTTGATTCCGTCCCGCACGACGTCCACGGAGCCGTCCCGGACGTCGGTCACGGTGGTCGCGAGCCGCACCTCGACGCCCAGAGACTCGAGGGCCGAGCGCCCTTTTTCGGAGAGATCCGCGGTGTACGTCGCGAGAACGCGCGGGCCGGCCTCGACGAGAAGAATGCGGGAGTCGGCGGAGTCGATCGTCCGGAAATCGTGGCGCAGCGTGCGCCGGGCGATCTCGGCGAGCGCGCCCGCGAGCTCGGCTCCGGTGGGTCCGGCGCCCACGATCACGAACGTGAGGAGCGCGCGCCGCCGGGCGAGGTCCGTCGTGGCCTCCGCCTTCTCGAACGCGAGCAGGACACGCCGCCGGATTTCGGTCGCGTCTTCGATCGTCTTGAGCCCGGGCGCTCCGCGCTCCCACGCGTCGTGTCCGAAGTAGGCGTGCGTCGCGCCGGTCGCCAAGACGAGAAAATCGTACGGGACCTCCAGGGCGTCCGTGAGCGCGAGGCGCCGGCGAAGGTCGAATCCACGCACCTCCGCGAGGAGAACGCGCGTATTCCGCTGCCTCTTGACGATCGACCGCAGGGGCGCCGCGATGTTCGCGGGCGAGAGCGCCCCCGTCGCGACCTGGTAAAGGAGCGGCTGGAAGAGGTGGAAGTTACGCCGGTCGAGAAGCGCCACGTCCGCAGGCGCCGTCCGGAGCGCGCGCGCCGCGTAGAGGCCGCCGAAGCCGCCTCCGACGATCAAGATGCGGGGGCGTCCTTCCGCCATGAGAACATCATTCTAGGAGCGAAGCGCGGACCGATGAAGAGCCCTCTCGACGTCGCGATCGCGGCCGCCCGCGAGGCGGGCGAAGTGCTCGCCGGGCACTTCGGCCGCCTCGATCCCGCGTCCGTCCAGGAGAAGGGCGCGAACGACGTCGTGTCGATCGCGGACAAGGAGAGCGAGGCGGTCATCCGCCGCGCCGTCCTCGGCGAATTCCCGGCGGACCGGTTTCTCGGCGAGGAGACGGGCCTGACGGGCGTCGACGAGACGTCGCCCTCGTGGATCGTCGACCCGCTCGACGGGACGGCGAACTTCGTGCGCGGCTTCCCGCACTGGGCCGTCTCGATCGCGCGGACGCGCGGCGGCCTCCTCGGAGAAATCGAGGCGGGCGTCGTCTGGGATCCCCTCAAGAACGACCTCTTCACGGCCGAGCTCGGCTCGGGCGCGTTTCGCAACGGGCGCCGCCTGCGCGTCCCTCCGCGCCCGGGCCTGCGGGGCGCCGCGCTCGCGACGGGCTTCCCGTTCCGCCAGGCCCACAAGATCGACCGCTACCTCGAGATCTTCAGGTCGCTGTTCCTCAAGGTGCGCTCGATGCGCCGCGCCGGCAGCGCGGCGCTCGATCTCGCCTACGTCGGCGCGGGGATCTTCGACGGCTTCTTCGAGTTCGGCCTGTCCCCGTGGGACGCCGCGGCGGGCGCCCTGATCGTGACGGAGGCCGGCGGCCTCATCTCGGACTTCGACGGGTTCGGGTCGTGGCGGACGCGCGGAAACATCCTCGCGGCGACGCCGGGCGTCCACGCCGCGCTCGTCGCCGCCGTGAAGGACCTGGGGGTCGAAGAAAAAGACCTATGAGGGCGCGGGGAATCCTGCTCGCGCTGTGGACCGTCTCGGCCGCCATGAGGGCGGAGGCGCAGTCCCCCGACTGGTTCGACGCATTCCGGGGCCGCGCGTTCCTCCAGGGCGACGCGAGCTTCGTCGTGCGCGAGAAAGCCGCGCCGCCGGACTCGCCTCCGCTCTTCCGTGCGCGCTGGGTCGTCCTGAGATATGCGGGGTTCACCGAGAGCGAGCGGCGCTGGTGGCCTTACCGCAATCTCCTCCTGACGACGATGCCGTCCGGGGCGCGCTACGTCCTCGAGTCGTCGATGGGCTTCCTCGACGAGAACCGCCTCGACGAGGAGCGTCCGTGGCAGCGGGTCGCCTCGGAACGCGCGGCGTTCGAGGTCTGGACGTCGGGCACGGCCGGAGAGGCGTCTGCGGCCGCGACTCTGGACGCGGGGCCCTGCGAGGGGATGAGACAGCGCGTTCGTGCGCAAGGCGGGACGCTCACCTTCCTGCTCGACGATCTCGGCACCCAGACCGTGAGGACGGCTCTCGGAGAGATCACGGCCGGGACGTTCGACGAGAATGAGCGAAAGGACCTCGTCCTGTTGCTTCGAACGTCGGTCGACAGCAATCAGTCCCTTTCGACGGAACTCCCGGCTTTCCACCTCCGGGATCCGCTGCTCGCGGTCAACGTCGCGTTCCGCGACCAGGCGGCGCCGCCCGAGAGCAGGACGCTCGCGTTCGCGCCGGACCCGTCCCCGACCGGCGACCTCGCATCCTGGCGCGGCCTTGCGCACCTCCCGCTCGACCTCCCGCCGTTTCCCGCGATCGTGACGGAGAGCCCGGTCCGATGAAGGAGATCTTCCTTCTCTTCTTTCTCCACTCGGTCGCCTCCCGGGCGCAGGAGCCCCCGAGGGTGACGCTCGAGCGCATCGTCGACGGGCGCGGCAACCGGGTCTGCGACGTCGCGAAGGCCGAGCTCAAGGCGGAGGGCGTGCGGCGCACGGCGTGGGTCGTCCGCGGCCTCGTGAGGAGCGATCTCGTCCTCGCGCTCGAGACCGTCGGGCCGGCCTCGCTCCACGAGATCGGTTTCGCAGGGCGGCCGGTTCTCCGCCTCGCGACCCGGGTGCCGGGCGGCCGCGTCACGGCGACGTCTCCCGCGTCGGAGTTCCGCTACTTCGACGTCGATCTGCAGCGCAAAACGGTTCGCTGCAACCTGTCGCGCCTCGCGGACGAGACCGATGTCGACCTTCTCGCCGCGGCGGAGGAGTACGGTCTCCTGAAACAGGGGCTCGAGAACGGATCGGCCTATGTTCCCGAAGAGCTCCCGGTCGTCGCGCTCCTCGCCGCGAAAAAGCCGCTGCCGCACCCGTCGCCGCCGTACCGGAAGAGCGTCCCGTGGACCGAAGGCGGCCCCGAGGCCGACGAACTGGCCGCCGCCGCACGCGCGGTGATCGCGCGCTGACCTCCGCAGTGCTACCAGGGCAGGCCGCGGACCTCGCAGGCGCGGCGGTAGACGGCCTCGTAGCGCTCGGCGGAACGGTCCCACGAGAAGTCCTGCGCCATCCCGTTCTCGACGATCCTCCGCCAGCGGTCGCGCTGGAAGAAAACGTGCTGCGCGCCGAGGATCTCGGCCGCGAGCGCGTGCGGGGCGGAGACCTCGAACGTGAAGCCCGTCGCCCGGTCGAGATTGAAGCCGTCGTACCCCACGACGGAGTCGGCGAGGCCGCCCGTCCGGCGCACGATCGGCGGCGTCCCGTAGGCGAGCGAATACATCTGGGAGAGCCCGCACGGCTCGAAGCGCGACGGCATCACGAACGCGTCGGCGCCGGCCTCGATCCGGTGCGAGAGCGCTTCGTCGTACCCGACGAAGGCCTTGAAGTGCCCGGGGTGGCGCGCCTCGAGGAGGCGCATCGATCCTTCGTACGCGGGCTCGCCCGATCCGAGCATGACGATCCTGACCCCGCGCCGGACGAGCTCGGGCGCCGATTCGAGGAGGAGATCGAAGCCCTTCTGGTCCGTGAGGCGGCCGATCGCGCCCACGAGGAACCCGCCGTCGGACGGGTCGAAGCCCGCGAGGCGGCAGAGGTCCGCGCGGCACGCGTCCTTGCCGGAGAGGTCGTAAGGGGAGTAACGGGCGGCGATGCTGGCGTCTGTCGCGGGATTCCAGATCCCGCGGTCGATCCCGTTCAGGATCCCGACGACCCGGTCGCCGCGCCCCCGGAGGACCGCGTCGAGGCCGAAGCCGCCCTCGGGCGTCCGGATCTCGTCGGCGTAGGTCGGCGAAACGGCCGTGATCATGTCGGCGGCGACGATCGCGCCTTTGAGGAGGTTCACGGCGCCGCGGAACTCGATTCCGCCGCCCGTCCATGCGTCCGCGGGGAGCCCGAGCGCCGGGAACTCGCCGGCGCCGTAGACGCCCTGGTATCCGAGGTTGTGGATCGTGAGGACCGACGCGACGTCGTCGAACCACCGGTCCCGCCAGCTGCTCCAGGCGGCGAGCATCGCGCCGAGCGCGGGGTGCCAGTCGTGCACGTGGAGGATCCGCGGCTTTCGGCCGAGCCGCTTCAGGGCCTCGATCGACGCGCGCACGAAAAGCGAGAAACGCCAGAGCCCGTCGTCCTGGCCGCGTTCGTTCGGGGCGTAGATCCCCGGACGGTGAAAAAGCGGGTCGTGGGCGACGAAGTAGATCGGAACGGTCGTGCCGGGCAGGAGGTCCCACAGGAGACCGACGCGGTACGGCAGCCCGAGGATCGAGACGTCGAAGGACGGCATCGCCTCTTCGGGCCAGGTGTTCCGCCTGCGATACCACTCTGCCGCCTCGAGGTGAAACGGGAGGAAGACGTCGACGTCGTTCCCGCCGGAGGCCAAAGCCTTCGGGAGGGCGCCCACCACGTCCCCGAGCCCGCCCGTCTTTGCGAACGGGACACACTCGGCGGCGAGGTGCGTGATCCTCAGGGGATCCTCAGTCCACGATGGCGGTGGCTGTGAGCGTCTTCGCGGACGTTGCGACGGAGATCACGGCCGTGCCGCGCGCGACCCCGAGAACCGCGCCGTTCGACACGCTGGCCGTCTTCGGGTCCGAGCTCGACCACGCGAGCGCCGCGTCTTCGACCGCGAGCCCGCTCGCGTCCTTGACGACGGCGTTGATGCGCTGGACCTCGCCGACCTTCAGGATCAGCGTGAGGGGACTGATCTCGAACGTCGAGATCTCCCGGTGGAGCACGCGGACGTCCGCCGCGGAGCTCTGGTCGTTCCCGAGGCTCGCGATGATCGTCGTGCGTCCCTCGGCTCCGGAGGTCACGACGCCGTCCGTGTCGACCGTCGCGACCTTGGTGTCGGCCGACGTCCATCGAGGCTTGAACGGGGCGGCATTGCCTTTCGAGTCCTTGATTTCGGCGACGAGCGCCATTTTCGTGCCGATCGGACCGACGAGCGTCATGCGGTTCGGCGTCACGTTGAGCGATGCGATGTCCACGACCTCGACGGCCGCGCTGCCGGAAACCCCCATGGCCGTCACGGTCAGGATCGCGCGGCCCGGAGCGACCGAGCGCACGAGGCCGTTGGTGTCCACCGTCGCGACCTTGGGCTTGTCGCTCGTCCACGCGCCCGCGATCGGCGGCAGGTCGCGCCCTTTCTTGTCGAGGACGTCGAACTTGAACGTCTGGCTGCGCCCGGGCCCGTAGAACGTGAGCTTCGCGGGCGTGACGCGTATTTCCGCGGGCTTCGATCCGCAGCCGAGGGCGACGGCAACGCCAAGCACGGCCGCGAGGCCGCGTGACGCCGCAAACCGTCTAGAGCTCATCGGGCGGATTCTATCGGATGGACGCGACGCCGGAGGGGGGACGGAATCGCCGCGGCCATCTGCGCGGCCTGCCCGGACGTGAGGCGGGAGGCCGGCACGCCGAAGAAGGCCCGCGCAGCCGCCTCGCAGCCGTACGTGCGCTCGCCCCACTCGATCGCGGACAGATACACCTCGAGGATCCGCTTCTTCGGGACGAGGGCGTCCAGCGTGAGGGCGATGGCCGCCTCCCGCGCCTTGCGCCACCACGTCCTGCGCCCCGAGAGCCAGAGGTTCTTCACGAGCTGCTGCGTGATCGTCGAGGCGCCGTGCACTCGCGGGCGCCGGTCGTGGGCGTGCCGGAGGTTGTACGCGCGCGCCTCCGCGATGGCCGCCCAGTCGATCCCGTGGTGCTCGAAGAACCGTGCGTCCTCGGACGCGACGACGGCTGCGGCGAGGGCGGGGGAGACCCGCGAGAGCGGGACCGGCCGCCGGTCGATCGCGTCGCTCTTCCCCTCGGCGCGGAGGCGCTCCTGGCGCGCGAGGATGAACGCGGTCGTCGACGGGTCCCGCCAGCGGAGGAGAACGATCTGCGGAAGCGGGACGAAGACGAGCGTCAGATAGAGAAAGACGAAGATCGAGAGAAGAAGCGAAGTTTCGCGGGTCTTCAGCCGACGATCTCGGTCAGCGCCGCGCGCAGCCTCTGGACTCCGAGCGCCGCCTCCTCCTTCGTGAGCGTGAGCGGCGGACGCAGCCGGATCGCGCGGTCGCCGGAGGCGAGCGCCATGACGTGGTGCTTCTTGAGCCAGCACGAAAGGACGTCGCCGCGCGTCTTGCCGTCCGGCAGGTCGAACGCGATGAAAAGCCCTCGGCCGCGGATGTTCGTCATCTTTCCCTGGAACTCCGCGCCGAGCTCGACGAGCTTTCCGAGAAGGAACTCGCCCGTGGTCCTCGCGTTCTCGACGAGCTTCTCCTCCGTCATGATCTCGAGGAACTTGCGGCAGCGGACCATGTCGACGAGGTTCCCGCCCCAGGTCGAGTTGATGCGCGAGGAGACGTTGAACACGTTCTCGGGCTCGTCCGAGATCCGGTCGTTCGAGGCGAAGCCGCAGACCTGCGTCTTCTTGCCGAACGTGAACATGTCCGGGACGACGCCGAGCCCCTGGAAGGCCCACATGGAGCCCGTGAGGCCCATTCCGGTCTGGACTTCGTCCAGGATGAAGAGCAGGTCGTTCTCGTCGCAGATCGTCCGGACGCGCTGGAGGAACTCGGGGCGGAAGTGATTGTCGCCGCCTTCGCCCTGGATCGGCTCCATGATGAGCGCCGCGATGTCGTCCGGGTTCGCGGCGAGCGCCTGGTGGATCTGGCGCATCGCGAGCTCTTCGACGGCGGCCGTCCGCGCGAGCGATTCCGGCGTGAGCGGGAACGAGAGCTTCGGGTTCACGACGCGCGGCCAGTCGAACTTCGGGAAGTACATCGTCTTGCGCGGGTCAGCGGTGTTCGTGAGCGAGAGCGTGTACCCGCTGCGCCCGTGGAAGGCCTGCTCGAAGTGGAGGACCTTGGAGCCGACCTCGCGGCGGTGGCCTTTCCGGAAGTTCCGCCGGACCTTCCAGTCGAATGCGGCCTTGAGGGCGTTCTCGTTCGCGAGGGCGCCGCCCTCGACGAAGAACATGTGCTTCCCGTGCGTCTCGGGGACCGAGAGGCGCGCGAACGCCTCGACGAAGAGCGCCATCTGCTCGGTGTAGATGTCGCTGTTCGCGGGCTTCGTGACGGCCGCCCACGCGAGCTCGTCAAGGAACTCGGGCGTCGTCGTCTTCGGGTGCGCGTATCCGATCGGGCACGTCGCGAAGTGCGAGTAGAAGTCCAGGATCTCGACGTCGTGGAGCGCGTCGTGGATGAAATTGCCGTGGGACCTCTTCAGGTCCATCACGACGTGGTACCCGTCCACGAGCATGTGGCTCGACAGGGAGTCGAGGACCTGCTTCGGGTCGAGATTCGAGGTCAGCCGGGGAGCGGCAGGATGCGCCATGGCGGCATGATAACCCGCCCGCAGGAAGCCCCTTAACGCACTGAAAACGAAGCGGTTGGCGGCTTGAGATCAGGTCTTGAGGACGACGGCCAGGGAATCCTCTCCGGCCTCCTCGCCGCCGGCCGCGACGACGCAGTTCTTCCCCCGCGTCTTGGCCTGATAGAGGGCCGAGTCCGCGAGCTTCAGGAGCTCGTTCTTCTGCTCGGGAGCCGTGAGCGCGTGGTTCACGTTTTCTCCCCAGGCCGAGACGCCGATCGACATCGTGATCTGGTTCTTGAGGTTGAGCGCCGGCTCGCCGGGGCCTATCGACATCGGAAGGAAGACCCAGTCCTCGATCGCCCTCCGCACCTTCTCGGCGATGTCGACGGCCTTGTCGCGCGACGCGTCGAGGAGGATGACCGTGAACTCGTCGCCGCCGTAGCGGCAGGCGAGCGAGACCGTGTCCGCGAGCGTGCGCTGGAGGATGAAGGAAACCTCCCTCAGAACCTGGCTCCCCGCGAGGTGGCCGTGCTCGTCGTTGACCCTCTTGAGGTGGTCGCAGTCCAGGAAGAGCAGCGCGAGGTTCCCGTCCTTCGTCTCGGCGAGCCGGTCGATCTCGCGCTGGAGCTTCCGGTGAAAATAGCGGTCGTTGTAGAGAGACGTGAGCGAGTCGCGGCGGGCGACCTCGCGCGCACGGCGCTCGTCGAGGAGGTTCTGCAGGGCGAGGGAGAGTGTGTCGCCGAAGAGCTCCATGAGGCGCTCGTCGCGGGGCGTGAACGCGGGCTCGCCCTCGCGGTTCAGGAGGACGAGCGAACCGCAGACGTGGTTCTCGATCACGACGGGCACGGCGAGGACGTTCAGGACGGCCCGGCCCAGGAGGGCGTCCGTCTCGCGCGAGAGCGCGTAGGCGCCGCCGACTTCGTTCACGCACGTCCGCTCGCCGCGCGCGTAAACGAACCCCGCGATCCCGTCGACCGGCCGCACCTTGCGGCCGGCGACGACGTCGTGCACCTCGCCCGCGGTCACGATGACCGTGAGCTCGTTGCGCGAGCGGTCGTCCTCTTTCGAGACGGGATCGTCCAGGAGCAGAAGGCAGGTCTCCGAGGGCACGAATTCCATCGCGCGGTTCACGAGCGTCACGAGGAACCGGTCCGGCGCGGTCCCGCTCGTCTCGTCGAGGAGACGATGCCGCTCCATGTACCGCGTGAGCAGCTTCGGAGAGATGACCCGCGCGTTCCGCAAGATTGCGTCCATTTTACGCCCGGCCGTGCGTTCGGGCGGCGCGGCGGTCAGCCGACGAGTGGCAGGACGCGCGCGGCGCGGGCGCGGGCCTCGCGGATGCGGGCGTCGTATTCGCCGAGCTGCGGGGCGAACCGGAGAAAGTCCACGTCGTCGAGGAGCGTCTTCACGTCGGCGAGGCGCGCCTCGGCCAGACCGCGGTCCTTGAGCGTCGCGAGAAGGTCCGCAGGGCCGAGCGTTTCGGGCAGGCCGTGCCGGCGCGCGAGCGCTTCGCGCAGGGCGCGGTCGATGCGAGCCGCTGCGCGCTCCTTCGTCTCGCCCGGCTCGGGCTCGAGGGCCTGGCGGTAGGTTTCCCGCCGGCGGCGGCGCCGCGCAACGAGGAACGCGCCGCCGGCCGCGAGAGCCGCGCCGGGGATCGCGCCGAGCGCCCAGATGGGAAGCGTGACCGTGCCGTGGGAAAGGTCCACCGCGGCCGCAGACGCCGGCGCCGGGCCGGAAGGCGCGGGCGGAGCCGCGGGTGCCGAAGGAAGGGTCGTCTCGGCGACGCCGGCCGCCGCGTTGAGCGGGGAAGCCGAGACTCCTGCGGCGCCCGTCTCGGCCACGAGGGCGATGGGCTGGCTCGTCTTCGTCACGACGCGCTTTTCGACCGGGTCGAAGACCTCGATCGACACGGGCGGGATCGTGACCGGGCCCGGAGCCGTCGGCACGAGAACCCAGCTCCACTCGGTGGAGGTCTGCGTCCGTCCGAGGTGGCTCGGGTCGGTCTTCGTGCTCGGCGGGTAGACCTTCGCTCCCGGTACCTCGAGGTGCGGAGCATCCGACGCGGTTCGGAGATTGCCGCTCCCGGAAAGCCGGACCTTGAGCGTGACGGCTTCCCCCACGGCGACGCGTGTCCTGTCCGCCTTCGCGGTCAGTTCGAAGCGGCCGACCGGACCCTTGAAGTCGGGACGGCCCGGAACCGCGAGGATTTTCAGAGTGACGGGCTTTGAGACGAGGTCCATCGTCTGGGGCCGCGGGAAGAACCCGAACGGGTCGCCGAAGGGGTCGGGGCCGACGCGCACGCTCGTCCGGATCTTCGATTCCGGAACCGTCACGCTGCCGGGGGTCAGGCCCGAGACGACCTTCTTGAGAAGCGTGAAGCGCATGACGGTCCGTCCCTCGACGACGTCGCGCCTGCCCTCGGGCCGCTCGGGCTTCTCGAGGTCCTCGGCCCAGAGGCCAGGGAATTTCGGCGGCTCGAGATACTCGAGGCCCTGCACGTCGGCCTGCGTGAGGAGCTCGTACGTGAGCGTGATCTCCTCGCCCACGTAGGCCGTCGTCCGGTCCGGCGTGACCCGGAATTCGACGAACGGGCGGGCGCCGCGCGCGCCGCCGGGCGCCATCGACGCGTCGCGTCGGCGGAAGAACGAGGAGAACGGGTCGTCCGCGTCCGGCTCCTGCTGCGCGGCACGTTGCGTCGCGCCCGGAGGACGGGCGGGGCCGACCTCGAGGAGGTAGCTCGCCGCCTTGACGGTCTTGTCGCCGAACCCGAACGCCGCCTCGCCGACCTCCGCGGGGCCGGGGGACAGCGGGCGAAGGACGTACGTGATCGCGAGCGTCCGGCTGAAGACGCCGTTCACGAACGAGACCTGCTCGGACCGGGAGGGTCCGCCGGCGACCGAGAGATTCTTGAGGGGGATCGGCGACGGGATGTGCATCTCGCCCGAGAGCCCGCTGCCCGTGAACGAATACGTGAGCCGCACGTATTCGTCCGCGGCCGGCCGGGGCTTGTCCACGGTCACCTGAACGGACACGTCGTCGGCCGCGCAAAGGCGGGCGGGCGCGGCCGCGAGCGCGGCGAGCGTTGCGAGGGCGAGAGCGCGTCTCACCAGTCCCTCGCCACTTTCCGCCGGCTGCGCTGCTCGGCGATCTTCTTTTTCTGCTCCTCGAGGTCGGACCGCTCGATGGCCGAAAGGAGCTGCTCCGCTTTTTCCGGCGTCATGTTCGCCTTCTGCTCGAACTCGCGGTCCTGGCGTCGCTTCTCGTCGTCCTTGTTGCCCGCCTGCTGCTCCTTCTTGTCGTCCTTGCCCGGCTGGTTCTTCTTGTCTTTCTTGTCGTCCTTCTTCTGCTGCTGGTCCTTCTTTTGCTGCTCCTGCTGCTTCTTCTGCTCCTCGGCGCGGCGCACGCAGAGCTCGTAGTTCCAGGCGGCGTCGGCGTCGCCCGGCCGGCGCTTCAGGGATTCGCGAAACGCCGCGGCTGCCTGCTCGTACTGCTTCTCGCGGAAGAGCGTCTGCCCTTCGTTGAACGCGGCGTCGGCGGCGAGGGCGCCGCGGCCCTCCTTGCGTGCCTTCTCGAGCGAGGCGAGCGCCTCGGGGGCGCGGCCCGCCCGCGACTCCGCCGTCCCGAGGTTGTACGCGCCCGTCGGGTCCTTCGGATCGAGCGCGACTTCCTCCTGGAAGTGCGTCAGCGCCTCGTCCGTCTTCTTCTCGTCCAGCGCCTTCTGTCCCTTCTTCGCCGAGGA
>DATKLW010000130.1:0-17021 GCA_035542215.1 Thermoanaerobaculia bacterium
ATCCTCCTCGCGCTTCCTCCGGATCCAGCGCGGGACGAGGGCGGCAGCGCGAGGACGTCGCCCTCGAACGGCCCGAAACCGAGCGCCGTCGGGTCCATCCGCTTCTCGATGCCGTCGAGGCCCGCGAGGAGCTGCGCGGCCATCGCGAGGTACGGGTTGCACGTGGCGTCGGGCGGGCGGAACTCGAAGCGCGCGGTCTCGGGGCGGTTCGCGTACTTCGGGATCCGGATCGCCGCGCTGCGGTTCCCGAGCGGCGCCCGCCCGGGCGCTTCGGACCGGACCTACTTCGGCGCGCGCCAGGGAGCGTGCCGGATCACCGCGACGCTCGAGAGCGGCACGTAGATCGGATTCGACGCGGGAGCCGCCGCCGAATCGAGGAGCAGGTCGTCGGGCCCGCGCTCGACGATGCGGGCATTGATCTCGTCGCCCGTGACGAGCGTCACGACGACCCACGAGCTCGTTTCTCTGTCGGCAGACGCGACGAAGTTGCGGAACGCTCGACCCGTATGAGACACAGAATGGCCCTCCGCGTGCGACCTTAGGCGAGAGAGGCCCCGGCCGGCCATGGGCTGTTTGAACCAGTCGGGATCCCGCCCCAGGGCGCAGAATGGCTTCCTCGCCATGGGCCGTTTGCACCAGTCGCCCGCCCGAAGAGACCGATCGTGACCGGCGTTCCCGACGTCTACAGCAGGCTCCGGGAGCACCTCGACGTCATGCCCGTCGGCTTCCCCGCGACGGAGAGCGGGGTGGAGCTCTCGATCCTCCGCCGGCTCTTCACGGAAGAGGAGGCCGAGGCCGCGCTCCTCCTCTCGGCCTTGCCGGAATCGCTCGCGCGGATTCACCGCCGCGCGCACGGGCGCTGGACGGCGGCAGAGCTCGAGGCGCTCCTCGACAGCCTCGCGGCCAAGGGCGCCGTCATGGGAGGCCACGGCCAATCCCGCGGGAAGAAGAAGGCGTGGAGCAAGGCGATGCTGGCGGTCGGCATGTACGAGTTCCAGGTCGACCGGATCACGCCGGAGCTGCAACGCGACATGGAGCGGTACATCGCGGAGGGATTCGCCGGCGCGTTCCTCGGGCCGAAGACGAAGCAGATGCGCACGATCCCGGTCAACGCGAAGGTCGTCGTGGAGCGAAGGGTCGGCCGCTACGACGACGCGCGGGCGCTCGTCGCGGGTGGCGAAGGCCCGTGGGCCGTGATGAACTGCGTCTGCCGGCAGGGGCGCGACCTCGTGGGCGAGCCGTGCCGCCAGACGAACGAGCGAAGGAACTGCCTCGCCCTGAAGGGAGTCGCCCGCCACCTCCTCGAGACCGGGGCGGCGGAGGAGCTCACGCGCGAGGGGGCGCTCCAACTCCTCGATCGGGCCGAGCGCGACGGGATGGTCGTCCAGCCCGGGAACGCGCAGGACCCGCTCTTCATCTGCTTCTGCTGCGGGTGCTGCTGCGGCGTCCTCCGGATGGCGAAGGAGTTCCCGCGTCCCGCGGACGTCGTCCACTCGAACTTCCGGGCCGAGGTGAGCGGCGACGCGTGCCTCGACTGCGGCGCGTGCCGCGCGCGCTGCCCGATGGACGCGCTCTCGGGCGCGAATGGTAAGACGGCCGTCGACCCCGCGCGCTGCATCGGCTGTGGCGCCTGCGTCGTGGCCTGCCCGTCGGAGGCGCTGTGCCTCGCCCCGAAGGAGAGACCCGTCGCGCCGCCCGGAACGCACACGGGGCTCTACCGGAAAATCCTCGTCGAGCGCTACGGGGTCCTCGGGTCCGCGAAGATGATCGGGGCTGCGCTCCTCGGCCGGCGCGTCTGACGCGTTTCTGGCCCCCGCGCGTCAGATCAGCCCGACGGCCCGCGAGGCGAGCACCGCGACGACGAGGAGCGAGATGACAGCCTGCAGCATCGTGAGGACCTTGGCCCAGCGCGAGAGGACGGGCGTGTCGGTGGGTGAGAAGGCCGTCGAGGTGTTGAAGGCGATGAAGAGGTAGTCCACGAACCGGGGAGACCACCCTTTCGGGCCGGGGCAGCCGCCGATCATCTGGGGAAAGAAGAAGTCTCCCTCGGTGTGAGCGCCCCGCCCGCTCCGGGCGAACGGCCCGCCGGCGTCGAGTCTCCAGTACCAGATCGCGAAGACGAGGACGTTCGCGATCCACAGACACGCCGCGGACCGCGCGAGCTCCGCCGGCGTCTCGGCCTTCGAGGGCAGCCCCGCGAGGAGAAGCACGAGCGACGCGACGAGCGCGAGCGTCACGACGCCGCTCATCGCGAACCCGAGATTCCGCGTCAGGGACGCCCGGCGCGCGCGATGCGCGAGCCAGGTCGGGACTGCGAGGACGACGAGGACCGCGAGGACGACCCAGCGCGGGCCGAGGACGAGCGCCGTCGGCAGCGCGAAGTTGAGGAGGCCGAGCGCGAGGAGCGCGAAGAGGACCGGCCAGCGGGCCTCGGACGGGAGCACTTTCGACGGTGCCATCGGGGGCATCTTAGTGGAGCGACGCTCCCGAGCCGCGGGCTAGAATCCTCTCCGTGCCGCGTCTCGATGTCCGCAAGACGTACAAGCTCCTGATCAACGGCGCCTTCGTGCGCACCGAATCCGGCCGCGCTTACGCCGCGGCGGGCGCCGGGAAGACGTTCCTCGCGCACGTGCCGCTCGGCTCGCGCAAGGACGTCCGCGACGCCGTGAAGGCGGCGCGCGGCGCGTTCCCGGGCTGGTCGGGGCGCACGGCGTACAACCGCGGCCAGATCCTCTACCGCGCCGCCGAGATGCTCGAGCAGCGCTCGGCCGAGTTCGTGGACGCGATCCGTTCCTCGACGGGCGCGTCCGGCGCGGCCGCGAGGCGCGAGGTCGCCGCGTCCGTCGACCGGCTCGTCCACTTCGCCGGCTGGGCCGACAAGATCGCGGCCGTTCTCGGCAGCGTGAACCCGGTGGCGGCGCCCTACTTCGACTTCTCGACGCCCGAGCCCACGGGGGTCGCCGGCATCGTCGCGCCGGAAGCGCCCGCCCTCGTTCCCGCCGTGACGCGCGTCGCGGCGGCGATCGTTTCCGGCAACACCGTCGTCGCGATCGGCCCCGAGAAAACGCCGATCCCGCTCCTCCTCTTCGGGGAGGTCGCCGCCACGAGCGACCTTCCGGCGGGCGTCGTGAACCTCCTCTCCGGCAAAAAGAAGGAGCTCGTTCCCGCGCTTGCGACGCACCGCGACGTAGACGCGATCGACGACGGCTCCGGCGACGCGGCCCTCGGAAAGCTCATCGAGGAGGAGGCTGCCGACCGCGTGCGGCGCGTCTCGCGCCCGAAGGCCGTCGCCGCGTCCGACTGGTTCCTGGCCGCGAAGGCGGAAGGCCTCGCGGCGCTCGAGCCGTTCCTCGAGATCAAGACGACGTGGCACCCGGCGGGCGTCTGACGCGCCCGTCGTGAAGCCGCTTTTCTTCTTCGATCTCGACGACACGCTGATCGACCATCACGCGGCCGAGGAGGGCGCGCATCGCGAGACGCACGCGGCGCATGCCCCCCTCTTCGGCGGGGTGCCGTTCGAGGCCTGGCTCGCCGCGTACCGGAAGAGCAACGTCGCCCTCTGGGAGCGCTACGGCCGGGGCGAGATCGACCGTCCGACGCTCTCGCGCCATCGCTTCGCGGACCCTCTCGGCGCGCTCGGCCTCGACGCGGCGCACGGCGCCCCGATCGGCGAGCGTTACATGGAGGCCTACGGGCGCCACTGGGCGCTCGTCGAGGGGGCCGAGGAGGTCCTCGAGCACGCGGCGCGTTTCGGCGTCGCGGGCATCCTGTCGAACGGCTTCCGGGAAACGCAGCGCGGAAAGATCGCCCGGTTCGGCCTCGACCGCTGGGTGAAGCACGTCGTCCTGTCCGAGGACGTCGGCGCGATGAAGCCGGCGCGGGAGATCTTCGACGCCGCGTGGAAGGCCGCGGGCGGAGGGCAGGGAAAGCGCGTCTATGTCGGCGATTCGTTCGCGACGGACGTCGTCGGCGCGAAGGCGGCGGGCTGGTTTCCGATCTGGTTCGATCGGCACGGACGCGCGGCGCCGCAGCCCGTCGTCTACGTCCGCCGGCTCGTCGACCTGCTGCCGCTTCTCTCCTAGCGCTTGCCCGGCGTCGAGGGCGGCGTCATCGCCGAGGGGAGCGTCTTCTTCATCGCCGCGAGGACGGGCTCGTTTCCCTCGGGCGGCAGGAAGCCGTGGTGCGTGAGGATGTGCCAGATCCGGCCGACGACCGCCTCGTTCAGGAGCGGCTTGCCGATCACGTCCGTCGCGCCCGACTGGATCGCGAACGCGAAGTGGCTGCGGTCGAGGCGCGCCGTCGTGAGGACGACCGGCAACGCAGCGGTCTGCGGCTGCGCCTTGATCACGCGCGTGACGTCGAAGCCGTCCATTCCGGGCAGCTGCACGTCCATGAGGAGCAGGTCGACCGTGTCCTGCAGGAGCCGCTCGAGCGCCTCGGGCCCGTCCTTGGCCTCGAGCGTCCGGCAGCCGTGCCGTCCGAGGAGATCCGCGAGCACCTTGCGGCCTTTCGCGTCGCCCTCCACGAGCAGGATCACGGGCGGGCGGTTCTTCGTGACGGGCGGCGTCGGGATCACGCTCGCCGGGACGGCCGTCATCGGGCGCACGGGCGTCGGCATTCCGGCCATGTCGAGGATCGCGCTCGCATGCGTGACGGCGGGCGTCGGGATGCCCGCGCTCGGCACCGGAGGCGGCGCTGCCGGAGGCGTCGGCGCTTTGGGCGCCGGTGCGGCGCCGGACGGAGCGCCCGCGGTCACGCCCTCGCGGAACGGCGGGAGCATCGCGAGCTCGGCCTCGAGATCCGCCGCCGAGGGGAAGCGCGCGGCCGGGTCCTTCGCGAGCGCCCGGTAGACGATCGCGATGAACTCGGGCGCGACGTCCGTGTGGTGCCTCAGGTCGTCGGGCGGCGGCTCGGAGACGTGCTTCATCGCGATCACGAGCGGCGACTCGCCGTCGTACGGCACGTGCCCCGTGAGGCACTCGTACGCCATGATCCCGATCGAGTAGACGTCGCTCCGCGCGTCGGTCGGCCGGCCGAGCGCCTGCTCGGGCGACATGTAGTGAGGCGTTCCGACCATCACGCTGTCGAGCGTCAGCTGCTCGGTCGTCTTGCCGCGGGCGAGACCGAAGTCGAGGATGGCGACCGCGCCCGAGTCCTCGACCATCACGTTCTGCGATTTGAGGTCGCGGTGAATGATCCCGAGCCGGTGCGCCGCGTCGCTCCCGAGGGCGATCTGGCGGAGGATCGAGATCGCGCGCGCCTGCGTGAGGCGGCCCTCGGCCTGGATGATCGTCCGGAGGTCCTTCCCCGGCACGTACTCCATCGTGATGTAAGGAAAGTCGCCGCTCATCCCGAAGTCGTGGATGCGCGCGACGTTCGGGTGCTTGATCTTGCGGTTGAGGTTGATCTCTCGCTTGAACCTCTGGAGGAGCTGCTGGTCGTCCGTCTCCCAGTCGGGGGAGAGGACCTTGATCGCGACGACGTCCTCGAGGTCGAGGTCCTGGGCCTTGAACACGATCCCCATGCCGCCGCGACCGACGGTTTCGAGCCATCGATAGCGCGTGAGTCCTTCGAAGAACTTCTGGCGGAGGCGTTCGAGGTTCATGGTGGCGGTGGGGCCGTGCCGTAGCGTAGCAACTTCGGGGGCGGGACGGGAGAACGCCCGGAAATCGTCCGGGGAGTGGGCGTAACCTCCCCCGACCCGGCATGAAGCGGCCCCGCAACGGCCTCGCCCCGATGCTCGCAACGCAGGTCAAGGCGCCGTTCAGCCGGGCCGGCTGGGAGTTCGAGCCGAAGTACGACGGCTGGCGTGTCGTCGCGTCGCGCCGCGGCGGCCGGGTGGCGCTCCTGACCCGCGGCGGGCTCGACCTCGCGGCCGGGGAGCCTGCGCTCGCGCGGGCCGTCGCGGCCCTTCCGGGCGGCGACCTCGTCCTCGACGGCGAGATGGTCGTCCTCGACGGCGAAGGAGTCTCGAGCTTCCGGCTGCTGCAGGAGCGCCACGAGCCCGGCGCAAAGGCGCCGATCCTCGTCCTGTTCGACTGCCTCGAGGCCAACGGCGTCCCGCTCGTCTCGCTTCCCCTGTCCGGGCGGAGGGCCGCGCTCGAGGCGCTGGTCGGCAAGAGGCCGCGAAAGCCACTCGCGCTCGCAGAGCGCCTCGGGAACGACGGGATCGCCGCGTTCGAGAACGCGGTCCGGAAGGGCTGGGAGGGCGTCGTCGGCAAGGATCTCGCCTCCCGGTACGAGCCCGGCCGGCGGTCCCTGCGCTGGCTCAAGGTGAAGGCGCGGCGCGAGGGCGATTTCGTGATCGGCGGCTTCACGCTCGCGAGGGGCGCGCCGCCACGGTTCGGGGCGCTCCTCGTCGGGCTTCGAGACGGCGGGACGCTGCGTTACTGCGGGTCCGTCGGGACGGGCTTCTCCGGGAGAACGCTCCTCGCGCTGCTCGAGCGGCTCCAGCCCCTCCAGCGTGAGACCTGTCCGTTCACGCCCGTTCCGCGCGAGGTGAAGGTCGCCAGCTGGGTCGCGCCCAGGCTCATCGCGCGCGTGGCGTTTGCCGAGTGGACGGGGGAGGGGAAGCTCCGCCAGCCCTCGTTCCTCGGCCTCGCCGGCGGCGGCCCCGTGTGATCGCGGGGAGGACGACGTGCGGCCGAATTACACTCCGGCCCGCATGAGCTTCTGGCAGGACCGGCGCGTTCTCGTCACCGGGGGAGGGGGCTTCCTCGGGCGGGCGGTCGTCGAGACGCTGCGCGCGCGCGGAGCCGGCTCCATCCTCGCCCCTCGCGCCGCGGAGCTCGACCTGCGCGAGCGCGATGCGATCCGGGCGTACCTCTCCGGGCAAAAGCCGGACCTCGTGATTCACGCGGCGGCCGTCGTCGGCGGCATCGGGGCGAACCGCGCTCATCCGGGCCGGTTCTTCTACGAGAACGCGATCATGGGGATCCAGCTCATCGAGGAGGCGCGCCGCGCGGGCGTCGACAAGCTCGTCTGTCTCGGAACGATCTGCGCGTATCCGAAGCTCACGCCGGTGCCGTTCCGGGAGGACGACCTCTGGAACGGCTATCCCGAGGAGACGAACGCGCCGTACGGCCTCGCCAAGAAGATGCTCCTCGTGCAGCTCCAGGCCTACCGGCAGGAATACGGCTTCGACGGCGTCTACCTCCTGCCCGTGAACCTCTACGGGCCGCGCGACAACTTCGACCTCGAGACGAGCCACGTGATCCCCGCGATGATCCGGAAGTTCCTCGAGGCCAAGTCGGCGGGGGCCTCCGAGGTCGTCCTGTGGGGCGACGGGTCGCCGACGCGCGAGTTCCTGTACGTCGATGACGCGGCCGAGGGAATCGCCGCCGCGGCCGAGCGGTATGACGGGGAGGAGCCCGTGAACCTCGGCTCGGGCGAGGAGATCGCGATCCGCGACCTCGCGCGCCTCGTCGCTGGCGCGACCGGTTACGGGGGCGCGATCCGCTGGGACGCGTCGAAACCGAACGGTCAGCCGCGCAGGAGGCTGGATGTCTCGCGGGCGGAGCAGCTCTTCGGCTGGCGGGCGAAGACGAAGCTGGCGGACGGCCTCGAGAGAACGCTCGCCTGGTACCGCTCCGCCCCGGGACGCTGATTACTGTCACCTGACTGTCCGCGTGGACGACATTTTATGTCGACAGTGTGACGCACGCGAGAGCGTGACACAGCCTTCAGTAGCATGTCGGGAGCGATGAAGTGTGTCAGATCAATTGATTATGATCCTTAGCATTTAATTTGTTTATAGATATTTAGACCTAATTTTACGACGCCATAGAGACCACTTCTCAGGTCCTGTCGATCATAGGCATTGAGTTTGCTGTAGGTGTGTCATGGACATCGCCCCTCGATGGGAGGGAACGGTGAAGACAGAAAACAAAGCAGATCGAACCCAGACGTGAGTCAAAAGGACCAGGAGGACATCATGAAGAAGCTTCTCATCAGCGCGGCGGCCCTCGCCGTGCTCGCTCTCACGAACTCGGCGAACGCCCAGGCAGCCAGCGCCAACGGAACCGCGACGGCGAAGGTGCTCACGCCGATCGGGATCTCGGCCGGCGCGAACCTGAACTTCGGCACGATCGCTTCCGGCGCGGCGCTCGGGACCGTCGTCATCACCCCGGCCGGCGCGCGCAGCGTGACGGGCGGCGTTGGGGCCGTGACGGACGGCGCGAACGCCCCGACGGCGGGCGTCTTCACGGTGACCGGCGCCGCGGGCTACGGCTTCGCCATCACCCTTCCGGTGAGCGCGACGATCACCTCCGGCGCGAACAACATGACGGTCAACACCTTCGCCTCGACGCCGTCGGGCACGGGCACGCTCACGGCCGGCACGGCCACGGTCAACGTCGGCGCGACGCTGAACGTCGCCGCGAACCAGGCCGCCGGTGCTTACACGGGCACGTACCCGGTAACGGTCAACTACAACTGATTCCTACGCCGGGAGCGCGGGGGAGGCCAACAGGCCTTCCCGGCTCCCGTCTCGGGCGCAAGCTGGCAAGATGCGTGTCACGCGATTCGCTCTCGTCATCGCCGGCGCCGCCCTTCTTCTCGTCCCTTGCGCGAGCCGCGCGCAGATGACGGTGACGAACACGGCGACGCTCGACTTCGGGACCCTCGTCCCGAGCGCCGCCGCCGGGACCGTCGTGATCACGCCGGCGGGCGGCCGGACGACGACGGGCGGCGTGAAAGGCGTCTCGGGCACGTACGGGCCGGGCGCGTTCAAGGTCACGATCACGTCGGGCAGCGCGAATTTCTATTTCTTTCTGCCGAACAACGCAACTCTTTCCTCTGGCGGCAACTCGATGACGGTGAGCACCTTCACGGCCAACACGGGCAGCCCGGGGACGGTCCCAGGCCCGCCCGGGAGCGCCGTCCTGTATGTCGGCGCGACGCTGGCCGTCGGCGCCAACCAGGCCGCTGGAACGTACACGGGAACGTACTCGATCTTCTTTCTGCATTTCTGAAGGAGCCGACGCAAGCGCATGAAGAGTCCGACCTCATTCGCGGGACGACGCCGGGTGGCAGCCGTGATCGCGGCGCTCGGCGCATTGTCTGCCCGTCCGACCCGCGCCGGCGACGACTTCGTTCCGGGCGGCGCCGGTCTTCGGGCGGAGCCCGCGGCGTACGCGTTCGGCGTGCTCTCGGCGCGCGTCGTCTCCGGCCTCACAATCGCGAAGACGCGCGACCTCGAGATCGGCGCCGTCAGAGCCGGTCTCGCCGGCGGCTCCGTCACCGTCGCTCCGGACGCAGAGCGGACGACTCGCGGCGACGTGGCGCTCGTCGCGTCGCCGTCGAACGCGGCGGGCTTCCGGATCGCGGGCTTCACGGATTCGACCCGATTGAAGGTCACGCTCCCCGCGGCGGTCGTCCTGAGCCGCGCCGGCGGCGGGGAGACGGTCGTTGCCCGCGATTTCGTCGGCAGGATCGCGGGCTGTCCCGGCAGCGACTGCAGAGGGTCTTCGCTCACGCTCGAAGTCGGCCTCACGATCGACATCGGACCGGATCAGGCCCCCGGCCGGTACGTGGGCACCTTTCCGGTGACGGTGAACGAATCGTGAGCCATTGCGGGGATCCCGCCTTCGCGAGACAATCGCATCCACAGATGAAGGGTCTTCGTCGTGCCGTGCCCGTGGGCGTTCGCGGGTACGCCGCATGCGCGAGCCTTGCCATCCTCCTCGCGGTTCTGCCGGCTCTCGCACAGGGACCCGCGCCGACGCCGACGCCCGTGCCGGCGGGGACGGGAGGCGCCGGCGACCTCCTCGTGGCCCCGACGCGCGTTGTGCTCGAAGGACGGACGCGGAGCGCCGAGATCACTCTCGTGAACATCGGCACGGCGCCCGCGACCTACCGCGTGACACTGCTTCACCTCGCGATGACGGAAGCCGGCGAGCTGAAGGAGATCGAGCAGCCGGAGGCCGGCGCGCCGTTCGCGGACGACCTCGTGCGCTTCTCGCCCCGCCAGGTCACGCTCGCGCCCAACGCGTCTCAGATCGTCCGGCTCCAGCTGCGTCTTCCGGCCGATCTTCCAGCCGGCGAGTACCGCTCCCACCTGCTGTTTCGGGCAATCCCGGGCGAAGACGTCGCCCCGGAACGGAAGATCGAGAGCAACAAGGAGATGAAGCCCGGCGAGCTCAGCGTCCAGCTCATCCCGATCTACGGCGTCTCGATCCCGTTGATCGTCCGCCACGGCTCGACCGCCGCGACCGCAGGCCTCACGGATCTCGTCTTCGAGCCCGGCGCGGGTAAGGAAGGGCCGGCTCTGCGGTGCCGCCTGACGCGCGCTGGGAGCCAGTCCATCTACGGAAACGCCTCGGTCACCTTCCGGCCCGCGCAGGGCGGCGCCCCGCGCGTCGTCGGGACGATGAACGGCATCGCCGTGTATCCGCCGCTCGCGGCTCGCTCCGTCAGAATCTCCCTTCAGCCTCCGCCGGGACTCTCCCTTTCGGGAGGGCGACTCGAGGTGGCGTTCTCGAAGCCGGAGGAGAACGGCGAGCGCATGGCCGAAGCGACGGTCGCGGTCCCGTAGCGGGCCACCGTGCTCGCTCCGCGCCTCGTCCGCCGGACGGCCTTCGCCGCCGCCCTCGCGGTCGCGACGACCCTTTCGCCGGTCCGGGCTGAGGGGCAGACCGCCCCCGCCTTCGTCGAGAGGCCCGACGCCGAGCTCCTGATCATGGCGCTGCGCCTCGACCGGAGCATCCTGTCGGACGCCCTCCCCGCGTATCCGATCCGGGGCGGCCTGCTCGTTCCGCTCGGCGAACTCTGCCGGCTCCTCGGCCTCGCGATCGAGACGGACGTCGCGCACGGCACGGCGACGGGCTGGTTCATCTCGGAGAATCGCCGCTTCTTTCTCGACGCGAGCGCGAAGCGTGTGGTCGTCCAGGGACGGGAGACCTCGTTCGAGTCGGGTGTCGAGACCCACCGGGACGACCTGTACGTCGACACGCAGCTCATCGGGAAGTGGCTCCCGCTGGACCTCACGATCGACTACGGCGCGTCCCTGGTCTCGGTACGCCCGCGCGAGCCCCTGCCGGTCCAGCGCCGCGAGCAGCGCGAGGACCTCGCCGCGAAGAGCCTTCGCGGCGGCTCATCGACCGTCCCGGCGTACCCGCCGGTTCCAAATCCCTACCAGCTCTTTGACTGGCCGGTCCTCGATGAGAGTCTCCTGGGTTCCTATCTCCCGCAGGTCGGGGGAGGGCACGAGTCGCGGGTGCAATCCTCGACGTATCTCGCGGGCGACTTCCTCTACCACGAGGCTTCCGCCTACGCGCTCCTCGACAGCAAGGGCGGCGTGACGGACTGGCGCGCGACGCTCGGCCGCAAGGACCCGAACGGGGGTCTCCTCGGGCTCGACGCGCGGGAGTACGCCGTGGGGTCGGTGTTCGACCCGGGTCTCGCGGACCTCACGTTTCCCCAGACCGCGCCCGGCTTCCTCCTGAGCAACTTCCCGCTCGACCGCCAGACACAGGCCAACCAGAACACGTTTCGCGGCGAGCTGCCGGCGGGCTGGGACGTCGAGCTTTATCAGAACGAGTCGCTCGTCGGTTTCCAGAGCTCGCGGAGCGACGGCCTCTACGAGTTTCCGAACATCCCTCTGTTCTTCGGCCTCAACGTGTTCCGTCTCGTCTTCTACGGGCCCGAGGGTCAGCGGCGCGAAGAGACGAGCCGTTTCAACCTCGCCGACTCGCTGGCGCCGACGGGCGCGCTTTATTACCGGGCGGTCGGGACCGACCCGAAGCTGCTGGGACGCCGCGGGCACGTGGACCTCGAATACGGCCTCGCGCGCAACCTCTCCCTGGACGCGAGCGTCGCCTCCGCCGACTTCGGCGACGTCAACCACCAGTACGGGCATCTCGGGCTGCGCGGTTACACGGGGCCCGTCTACGCAACCGCCGACGTGATCGGGGACTTCGGCAAGGGATGGCTCGCGCAAGCCGCCATCCAGACACGGGTCGGGCCGCTCGGTCTGTCAGCTTCGTACGCAAAGCTGCAGGATTTCTCGAGCGAGGTCTTCCTTCCGACGTTCGGACCGATCGCGTCGCGCGCCGACCTCCGGCTCGACGCGACGATCCCCAAAGGGATGCTGCCGCCGATCCCGGTCCTTCTCGAAGGGCGGCTCGACCGGATCACGACTGGCCTCGACGTCTGGGAGATCCTGAACCGCATTTCGACCGGCTACCGGAGCCTCGCGGTGTCGAACTCCATCGACTGGAAGGCGTACGAGGGGACGGACGCGCCGCCCGCCTTCGCCTTCGGGGACCTTCTCGTCAGCCAGGTCGTGCGGAGCTTCGTGTTGCGAGCCGAGCTTCTCTACGGCCTCCGGCCGATCACGCAGGTCACGAGCGCGGCCCTGACGGCCGAGAAGAAGCTGCCGAACGCGTGGCAGGTGAACGCCGGCATCACGCGCTCCTTCAATCCGGGCGTCACCCAGGTCTCGGCCGGGGTGACGCGCATCGAAGGGCCCGTCGGCTTCGGCGTCAGCCTCCAGGCGTCGAGCCCCGGCGGACTCGGCGTGGTTCTCACGTTCAACGCGAGCCTGGTCCGGGATCCTCACACCGGGACCTGGCGGGTCCAGAGCCGCGCGTTGTCCGGCGCGGGCGCCGTGTCGGCTCTCACGTTCCTCGATGCAAACGGCAACGGCATCCGCGACGCCGGCGAGAAAGCGGTCGAGGGAGCTGGCTTCGTGACGTCGTCTGGCGGCAGCGCGGTGCGGGCCAACGCCGACGGCGTTGCGCTTCTCACGAGCCTCCAGCCCTACCAGAACGTCGACGTCGGACTGGATACGAGCACGCTCGAAGACCCGCTCGCGCAACCGCGAACGCCGGGCGTGAGGCTCGTGACGCGGCCCGGCCGCGTCACGCCGCTCGAGTTCCCGATCGTCATGCGTGGCGAGGTGACGGGCACCGCGTACCGCCTCCGCGGGGGTGCGTCCGAGCCCGCGTCGGGCGTCGAGATCGAGGTCGTGGACGGTGGCGGAGGTGTCGTGGCGAGGACGCGCAGCGCCTACGACGGTTTCTTCGACATTCCCGGCCTCCCTCCAGGCCGCTACCGCTTGCGCGCGTCGCCGTCCCAGATCGAGAAGCTTGGCCTCGTCGCGCCCGAGCCGCGAGCAATCACGATCGCGCCTGCCGGCTCCATCCTCGACGGCCTCGACCTCGTGATCGAGGACCCGGGCGCGCCCGCCGCGGAGACAAAAGCTCCCTGACACTGTGCCTGCGGTGTTCCAGCGGCACATTGTTTCGAGGACGCCCGCGCTCAAGTCGTTGAAGGTCAAGCGGTTTCGTGGCGGGGCGGCGTGGCCACCGGGTTGCAATGAACCCCGGCGGAGACACCGCCGTGAAATCTCTCCTCGTCGCCGCAGTTTCCGTGCTTCTCGCCGCAGGGGGTCGCGCCGACGCCGCCACGGCGACGGCGTCGATCGGAGTCACGATTCTCGGGACGGGCGGCGCGGACCCCGCGGCGTCCGCCGTCACGCTGTCCGCGAGGCGGCCCTTCGCGGACGACGGTCATGGTCGCGTCGCGGGGTCGTTCTCCGTCGCCGGCGCGCGTCGAGCCGCGTATGCGGTCGTCGTCCCGTCCGAGGTACGCGCCATGGGCCCGCATGGCGATCTCGTGATGAGACCGGCGGACGCCGGCGCGCGCTCCCTGCCCGAGAGCGGCCGGCACGAGACGGCTCTGGACCTTCGCGCAGAAGGGAGCGCTGCTCCCGGCCGTTACGCGGGGACCTTCCCGGTCACGGTCGCGTACAACTGACGCTCAGGCCGGGCTCCTGCGCAGCAGCCGGTAGAGCGTCGAGCGGCTGATCCCGAGGCGCTTTGCGGCCTCGACGCGGTTGCCGCCCGTCCTGACAAGCATCTCCTGGACCTTCTCGGGCGTCGCCTCGCGCACCCCGGCGCCGGCGATCTCTTCAGCGCCGGCGCTCGCGTCTGCTCGTGCGAGGAGGAGCGGAAAGTCGTCCGCGAGGAGCTCGTCCTTCGGCGTGAGGGCGCAGGCCTGCTCGATCGCGTGCTTGAGCTCGCGCACGTTGCCGGGAAACGGGTCGTTCAGGATGAGGTCGCGCGCCTCCGCCGACAGGCGCCGCGGAAACTGCGACTTGCCGGAGAACAGGCGCAGGAAGTGGTCCGCGAGGAGGAGCCTGTCGTCGCCGCGCTCGCGGAGCGGCGGGACCCAGAGCGTGACGACCGCGAGCCGGTAATAGAGGTCGTCGCGGAACGTCCCGCGCTTGACGGCGGCCTCGATGTCGAGGTTCGTGGCCGCGAGGATCCTCACGTCGACGTTGACGCTTCGGTTGTCGCCGACGCGGCGGATCTGGAACTCCTCGAGCGCGCGCAGGACCTTGGCCTGCGCGGCGAGCGGCATCGAGCCGATCTCGTCCAGGAGAAGCGTTCCGCCTTCGGCCTCCTCGAAGAGGCCGCGCCGCGCGTTCGTCGCGCCGCTGAAGGCGCCGCGCACGTGGCCGAAAAGCTCGCTCTCGATCAGGTCGTCCGGAATCGCGGCGCAGTTCAGGGACACGAATGGCTTGCCGGCGCGCGGCCCGAAGGACGCGATGTACTTCGCGACGACTTCCTTGCCCGTGCCCGTCTCGCCCCGGATCAGGACCGTCGAGGACAGCTCGGCGACGCGTTTGGACTTCTCGAGAAGGCTCTTCCACGAGGGCGAATGGCCGACGGCGAAGTTCTGCTCCTTCTCGCGCTTCCAGACGCCCGAGACGGACCGGGGCTGGATGTCGCGCGTGAGACGCGCGACGACGTCGAGAAGGCTCTGGAGGCGGAAAGGCTTCACGACGAAGTCGGCCGCGCCGGCCTTCATCGCCTCGATCGCGTCGGGCACGGCCGCCTGCCCGGACATGATGACGAACGGGACCGAGGGGGCCCGGGCCTTGACCTCGAAGAGGAGATCGATCCCCGAGAGACCCGGGAGCATGAGGTCCGAGAGGATGAGGTCGTAGTCGGCGAACACGGCCCGGTCCATGAAGAGCTGGGAGCTCGCGAACGTGTCGACCTTCGCGTCGGCGCGCTCGAGCGCCGAACGGACGAGTTCGCGCACAGCTTCTTCGTCGTCGATCACGGCGACGCGCGGGGGCCGCGTGCTGGGGGTCACTCGCGCATTCTAGAACTTCGGGGCATGCTCCGAGGCTCCTGCGCTATCGTGGCGGCATGACGAATGACGGCGACCTTCGCCTTCACGTCCCGTCGATCGACTTCGAGCACGGGCTCCAGATCGACCTCGTCGAGGCTCTCGGCCGCCTCGTCGTGGAGGGCAAGAGCCGCGAGGTCGCCGACGAGATCCTCGAGAAGCTCCTCGACCTCACGCAGGTCCACTTCCTCGCCGAGGAGCTCATGATGCGCGTGGAAGGCTTCCCGGGCTACGAGGCTCACGTCGCCGAGCACGGCGAGCTCCTCGCCGAGCTCCTGAAGCTGAGGGCCGCGCGCCGCGAGGGCGACCATCCGATGACGCACGTCGCCGTCGACGGCCTGAGGTCGTGGCTCGCCGGCCACATCCGGACGCAGGACCGGGCCTTCGCGACGTTCCTCGCGGCGCGGACGGTCCGCGGGGCCGCCGGCTAGCCGTCGCGCTACTCGAGGTACGCGTACGCCGGGATCGTGAGGAATTCCGCGAACGTGTCGTCGAGGACGAGGCGGTCGAGGATCTCGACGGCTTCCTTCATCCGGTCCGCGGCGAGGCCGCCCACCTTCGGGAGCTCCTCGTCGCGCACCTGCCGGTAGAGGTCCTTCGTGATCGTGCGGCCGTCCGCGAGCTTCGCCTTGCGGCTGATCCACTGCCAGAGCTGCGCGCGCGAGATCTCGGCCGTCGCCGCGTCCTCCATGAGGTTGAAGATCGCCGCCGCGCCGTTCCCCATGAGCCAGGAGTTCAGGTACTGGAGCGTCACGTTCACGTTCAGCCGCAGGCCCGCGTCCGTGATCGTGCCCCCGGGCACGGCGAGGTCCGTGAGTTTCCTCGCGTCGGCGACGACGTCCTCCCGGAGGCGCTCCTTCTGGTTCGGCTTCGTTCCGAACGCCTTCTCGAAGACCTCCCACGCCGTCGGGACGAGGTCCGGGTGCGCGACCCAGGTGCCGTCGAAGCCGTCGGCGACCTCACGGTCCTTGTCGGCCTTGACCTTCGCGAGCGCCTTCGCGTTGAGCTCGGGATCCTTGCGCGTCGGGATGAACGGGGCCATCCCGCCCATCGCATGGGCGCCGCGGCGGTGGCACGTCTTGACGAGGAGCTCCGAGTAGGCGCGCATGAACGGGACCGTCATCGTGACCTGGCCCCGTTCGGGCAAAACGTCCGCGTGCGTGCGGAGCTTCTTGATGAGGCTGAACAGGTAGTCCCAGCGGCCCGCGTTGAGGCCGCTCATGTGGTCTCTCAGCTCGAAGAGGATCTCGTCCATCTCGAAAGCCGCCGGGAGCGTCTCGATGAGGACGGTCGCGCGGATCGTCCCCTTCGGGATCGAGAGGCGCGCCTGCGCCGCGACGAAAACGTCGTTCCAGAGGCGCGCCTCGAGGTGGCTCTCCATCTTCGGGAGGTAGAAGTACGGGCCGGTGCCTCGCTCCATGAGCGCGTACGCGTTGTGGAAGAGGTAGAGGCCGGCGTCGAAGAGGCTCGCCGAGACCGGCGCGCCGTCGACGAGAACGTGCTTCTCGGGGAGGTGCCAGCCGCGGGGCCGGACGAGGAGCGTCGCGGTCTCGGCGTTGAGCCGGTACTGCTTTCCCACGGGGGTCGAGAACACGATCGTCCGCCGGATCGCGTCCTTGAGGTTCTGCTGGCCCTGGACGACGTTCGCCCAGGTCGGAGCGAGTGAGTCCTCGAAGTCCGCCATGAAGACGCTCGCCCCGGAGTTGAGCGCGTTGATCATCATCTTGCGCTCGACGGGGCCGGTGATCTCGACCCAGCGCTTCTGGAGGTCGGGCGGCGCCGGAGCGACCTTCCAGTCGGATTCGCGGATCGCTTTCGTCTCGGGGAGAAAGCCGGGGAGCTCGCCGGCGTCGAAACGCGTCTGGCGCTCGGCGCGCCGG
>DATKLW010000131.1:0-24750 GCA_035542215.1 Thermoanaerobaculia bacterium
GCAGATGGAGGGCGACGTGCGCAAGCCCCTCGTCCTCATGACGCCGAAGAGCCTTCTCCGCCACCCGAAGGCCGTCTCGACGATCGACGAGCTCGCGGACGGGTCGTTCCACCCCGTGCTCGACGACCCGGCCGGCCCGTCCCGCGCGCGCCGCGTCGTCCTCGCGAGCGGCAAGGTGGCCTGGGACCTCATCGCCGCACGCGAGAAGGCGGACAAGAGCGACGTCGCGATCGTCCGGCTCGAGCAGTTCTACCCGTTCCCGGGCAAGGAGCTCGGACACGCGCTCCAACGCTACCCGCAGGACGCGGAGATCGCCTGGGTGCAGGAAGAGCCGCGCAACATGGGCGCGTGGCGCTTCGTGAGAGAGCAGTTCCTCGACGGGCGCGTCGAGGGACTCGCGCCTGACCGCCCGCTCCGCTACATCGGGCGGCGCGAGCTCGCGAGCCCCGCCCCCGGCTCGCACCACGTCTTCGCCCACGAGCAGGAGCAGCTCGTGGCCGAGACCCTCCGCGTCGGGACACGGGAGAAGGCGGCCGTCTGATCCGCTGGCCCGAACGCTACGACCCCTCGCGCGCGGCCGTAAGCGTTCCCGGGACCCGTTCCCGTGGTGATACGCTTTCTCAAGGTCAGGCCGGCGGTCCCACGCTGGACCCGTCGAGCCGCGAGAGGGGCGACCCATGAAAAGAGCTGCGTTCCTCGTTCTCCTTCTGTCGGCTCCCTGCGCCGCGCAGTGGTCGTATCCCCCCACGAAGACCGTCGATGCCGCCGACACGTACTTCGGGAAGACCTACAAGGACCCGTACCGCTGGCTGGAGGACCTCAAGAGCAAGGACGTCGAGGCCTGGTTCAAAGCGCAGGCGGAGATGACGGACGGCGTCATGGCGAAGATCCCCGGGACGGAAGCGCTCGTCAAGGAATGGACGGCGCTGGACAAGCTGCAGCCGGCCAGGTACACGGCCATCACCTGGGAGAACGGCCGCGTCTTCTACAAGAAGACGCTCGGGGGCGAGAACGTCGGGAAGGCGTACTACCGTCAGGGCTGGAACGGAACGGAGAAGCTGCTGTTCGATCCGGCCGGCTACAAAGCGGGTGTGACGACGACGATCGAGGCCATCGTTCCCTCCATCGACGGCCGCCTCGTCGCCATGGGGTTCTCGGCGAAGGGAGCCGAGTACTCCGAGATCCGGATCCTCGACGTGGACAAGGGGACGCTCCTTCCCGAGAGCTTCTACCCGTCGTACGGCCCCATCGGCTGGACGATGGACAGCAAGTACCTCTTCTACGACGCCGGGAACACTTCCGACACGAAGAGCCTCGAGATCGAGCAGAACCGGAAGACGAAGCTGCACAAGGTCGGGAGCGACTTCGCCGGGGACGCCGACTTCTTCAGCAACAAGAGCTACCCGGAGCTCGGAATCCAGCCGAAGGAGTTCCCTTTCGCCGCCGTCGACGAGTCGTACCCGGACTACGTCTTCGGCCAGGTCTCGACCGTGCAGAACGAGCTCAAGGTCTTCTACGCCCCGTCCTCCGGCCTGACGTCGGGGAAGCTCAAGTGGAGAGCCCTCTGCGCGCCTTCCGACGACCTCGTCCGCGGCCTCGCCTTCCACGGAGAGGACGTCTACGCCGTCACGCACGCCGGCGCGCCCCGGTACAAGGTGGTCCGGACGAGCGTGAAGCACCCCGACTGGGCCCACGCGAATACGGTCCTTCCCGAGGCGAAGGACTCCGTCCAGGCGATCACGAAGTCGAAGGACTACCTCTTCGCCGCGTACTCGAACGGCATCGTGGGCCGGCTCGTGAGGTACGAGTTCGCGACGGGAAAGGCGAGCGAGATCCCTCTTCCCGCCTCCGGGACCCTGAACGTGACGTGCCCGGACTTCCGCACGAACCGGTGCCTCGTCGCCCTCACGTCCTGGACGAAGCCGGTGACCGTCTACGACCTCGACGGGGAGAAGGGCGCGTTCACGAAGAGCATCTTCAACACGGACGTCACGTACCCCGGATTCGACACGCTCGTCACCGAGGAGGTCGAGGTTCCGGGGCACGACGGCACGCCGGTCCCTCTCTCCATCATCCACAAGAAGGGCCTCCCGCTCGACGGCAGCGCGAGCTGCATCCTCGAGGGCTACGGCGCGTACGGGATCAGCTACGACCCGTCCTTCAGCGTCAGGCGCTCCATCGCGCTCCGGGGCGTCGTGATCGCCTACGCCCACGTCCGTGGGGGCAGCGAGAAGGGCGAGGCCTGGTACAAGGCGGGCTACAAGGCGACCAAGCCGAACACCTGGAAGGATTTCATCTCGTGCGCCGAGTACCTCGTGAAGCACGGCTACACGAGCCCGGCGCACCTCGCGGGCACGGGGACGAGCGCCGGCGGCATCCTGATCAGCCGGGCCGTCACGTCCCGCCCGGACCTCTTCGCGGCTGCCGTCTGCAACGTCGGCGACGCGAACGCGATGCGGATGGAGTTCTCGCCGAACGGCCCCGTCAACACCCCTGAGTTCGGGACCGTGAAGGACCCCGCCGAGTGCGCGGCTCTGTACGAGATGGACGGCGTGCAGCACGTCCAGACGGGCACGAAGTACCCGGCCGTCCTCTGCGTCGCAGGATGGAACGACCCGCGCGTCGTTCCGTGGGAGCCGGGGAAGTTCGCCGCGGCCCTCCAGAACGCCAGCACGTCCGGCAAGCCGGTCCTCCTGAAGGTCAATTACGACAACGGTCACTTCACCGAGGAGAAGGTCGTCACCTTCCGGAATTTCGCCGCCCAGGACGCCTTCATGCTCTGGCAGACGGGGCACGGGGATTTCCAGCCGGTCAAGTGACCGAGGCGCTCCGGGTGAGGGCTCGGGAGAAGACCGCCGTCTGATCCGGCGCCCGTGCATACTCTCGCTCATATGAAGAAGGGGATTTCGCGCGTCGTCGTCCTCCTCGCGTGCGCCGCGGCCGCCGGCTGCGCAACCGCGCCGCCGCCCGCCACCGCCGCAAAGGCCGCCAGCGCCGACGTCCCGGAAGTCTGGCCGGGCTACCTCGCCGGCTACCTGACGAAATCCGCGCTCCCGGACAGCCTCGCGCTCGTGCCGCCTCCGCCCGCGCCGGGCTCGGCCGCGCTCGCGCTGGACGAGGACGCGAACCGCAGGGCCCTCGCTCTTCGGGGCACGCCGCGCTTCGCGCAGGCGACCGAAGACGCGAATCTGCTCTTCCCGCGCGCGGCCGGCACGTTCTCGTGCGCGTTGGGCGCGCCCGTCACGGAGACGGACACGCCGCACCTCTACGTCCTCCTGCGCCGCGTCCTGAGCGACGCCGCCGGGTCCACGGGCCGGGCGAAGAAGCGGTACGAGCGCCCCCGACCGTTTCTCGTGAACAAGGAGCCTTCGTGCACGCCGGGCGAAGAGGCCGAGCTCGGTCAGCAGGGGTCGTACCCGTCGGGTCACAGCGCCGCCGGGTGGGCGTGGGCGCTCGTCCTCGCCGAGGTCGAACCGGACCGCGCGAACGAGATCGTCGTGCGCGGCCGTGAGTTCGGCCAGAGCCGGGTCGTCTGCAACGTCCACTGGCAGAACGACGTGAACGAGGGCCGCATCCTGGGCGCGGCGACGGTCGCGCGCCTGCATGCGGACCCCGCGTTCCGCGCGGACCTCGAGGCCGCGAAGAAGGAGCTCGCGAACGTGCGTGCGAAGGGCCTCGCGCCCTCGCGCGATTGCAAGGCCGAGGCCGCCGCGCTCGCGGCGGCGAAGTGAGGAGGGCCGCATGAAAGCGCTCCACCGCGTCCTTTCGCTCGCGCTCGCCGGACTCATGCTGGCCGCGGCCCTGCCCGCCGGCGCGGCCGACCGGGAGGCCGTCCTCAAGGCCGCGCGCGAGATCGCGCGCAAGGCCCGCTTCGCGACGTTCATCACGATCGGTCCCGAGGGCCAGCCCCAGGCGCGCATCGTCGACGCGCTCGGCCCCGACGAGGACTTCGCGGTCTGGGTCGCGACGAACCCGGCGACGCGCAAGGTCGCCGAGATCGCGAAGGACCCGCGCGTGACGGTCAGCTTCTTCGAGCCCTCCATGCCGGCGTTCGTGACGCTGATCGGAACCGCGACGGTCGTGACGGACCCGTCCGTGAAGGGGAAGCACTGGAAGGAATCGTGGGCGCCGTTCTACAGGAACGAGAGCCGCGGGGCGGACTTCGCGCTCCTGAAGTTCGTGCCGCGCCGGCTCGAGGTCGTCAGCGAGAAGGACGGCCTCGTGAACGAGCCCGCGACCTGGCGCCCGGTGACGGTCGACTTCCCGGCAAAGACTCCCTGATCCGGATGCCGGACGTCGCTCCGCTCGCGGACCGGATCCCGCCGCGCGGGACGGATGACCCCGACGAGATCCTGGGCCTGTTTCTCGAGTGGGTCGCGTCCACCGGGCTGACGCTCTACCCGGCGCAGGAGGAGGCGCTCCTCGAGATCATGGCGGGCAAGCACGTGATCCTCGGGACGCCGACCGGGTCCGGGAAGTCTCTCGTCGCGCTCGGCATGCACTTCAAGGCCGCCTGTGAGGGAAGGGTCTCGGTCTACACGAGCCCGATCAAGGCGCTCGCGAGCGAGAAGTTCTTCTCGCTGTGCAACGACCTCGGGCCGGAGAACGTCGGGATGACGACGGGCGACGCGAGCATCAACCCGGACGCGAGCGTCGTGTGCTGCACGGCGGAGGTCCTCTCGAACATGGCGCTCCGCCGCGGGGAGGAGCTCGACGTCCCGTACGTCGTCATGGACGAGTTCCACTACTACGCGGACAAAGAGCGCGGCGTCGCCTGGCAGGTGCCGCTCCTCGTCCTGCCGCGGACGCAGTTCCTCCTCATGTCGGCGACGCTCGGGGACACGCGCGCGATCGCCGAGCGGCTCGAGCGCGACACGGGACGCGCGGTCGCGCACGTGACGTCCGACCAGCGGCCCGTCCCGCTCGACTGGGAGTACCGCGAGACGCCGCTCCACGAGACGATCGAGGACCTCCTCGCGGCGAAGAAGAGCCCGATCTACGTCGTGAACTTCACGCAGAGGGAGTGCGCCGAGCTCGCGCAGTCCCTCACGAGCGTGAAGATCGGGACGAAGGACGAGCGCGAGGAGATCCGGAAGATCGCCGCCGGGATCCGCCTCGCGACGCCGTACGGCAAGGAGTTCCGGAGGTTCCTTTCCTTCGGGGTCGGCGTCCACCACGCCGGCCTCCTCCCGAAGTACCGCCTCCTCGTCGAACAGCTCGCGCAGAGGGGCCTCCTCCACGTCGTCTGCGGGACCGACACGCTCGGCGTCGGCGTGAACATCCCGATCCGGACGGTCCTCTTCACGAAGCTCGCGAAGTTCGACGGGACGAAGGTCGGGCTCCTCTCGGTCCGCGATTTCAAGCAGATCGCGGGGCGCGCGGGACGCCGAGGCTTCGACACGCAGGGCAGCGTCGTCGCGCAGGCGCCCGAGCACATCGTCGAGAAGCGCCAGGCGGAAAAGAAGTCCGAGGTCTCGGGGAAGAAGTCCCGGATCGTCAAGGGCCCGCCGAAGGGAGAAGTCTCCTGGACGGTCGAGACGTTCCAGAAACTTATCGCGCGTCCGCCCGAGACGCTCGTCTCGCGCTTCCGGCTCACGCACGGGATGGTCCTGTCGCTCCTGCAACGTGACGAGAGCGAGCGGCCGGCCCGGAACTTCGCGGCTCTCCGGGACCTGATCGCGCGCTGCCACGAAGACGACGGCACGAAACGCCGTCTCGTGAAGCAGGCGGCCGTCCTCGTCCGCTCGCTCTACCGCGCCGGGATCATCGTCCTGACCGGCGGCCGGCCGTACCGGGTCGCGGTCGCGCAGGACCTCCAGTGGGACTTCTCGCTCCACCAGGCGCTCTCGCTCTTTGCGCTCTCGGCGCTCGGGGAGTTGGACCCGGCGTCCCCGGCGTACGCCCTGGACGTCCTGACGGTCGTCGAGTCGATCCTCGAGGACCCGGACGTGATCCTGAGGCGGCAGGTGGACCGCGCCAAGGGCCGCCTCGTCGCCGAGCTGAAGGAGGAGGGCGTGCCGTACGAGGAGCGGATGGAGCGCCTCGAGGAGGTCACGCACCCCAAGCCGCTCGCGGATTTCCTCTACGCGTCGTTCAACGCGTTCCGCACCGCGCACCCGTGGACGGCCGGCTCGGACGTGAGCCCGAAGTCGATCGGGCGCGAGATGTTCGAGACGTTCTCCGGCTTCTCGGACTATGTGAAGAGCTACGGCCTCGAACGGAGCGAAGGCGTCCTCTTGCGCTATCTCTCGCAGCTCTACCGGACGCTCGACCAGACGGTCCCCGAGGCCGCGAAGACGGACGAGGTCTGGGACGTCCTCGGCTTTTTCCGGTCGCTCGTGGGGGAGACGGACGCGAGCCTCCTCGAGGAGTGGGAGCGCCTGCGGCATCCCGAGCTCCTGCTCGAGGAGAAGGCCGCGCCCGCGGCAGCGCCGAAGAAGAAGGAGTCGACGTGGCTCGCCGAGCTCCTCGCGAACCCGCGCGTCTTCGCCGCGCGCGTGCGGGCGGAGGCGCAGCTCCTCGTGCGGGCGCTCGCGCGACAGGACTGGGACGAGGCGGCGGAGCGTGTCTTCGAGGACGCGGGCGACCCATGGGATGCCGCGCGGTTCGAGGCCGCGCTCGCGCCGTTCTTCGCGGAGTACGGCGAGCTCCTCGCGGGCGCCGAATCCCGCCTCCACGACCTCACGCACCTGAAGCCCGCGGGCGCGCGGCGGTGGGAGGTCGCCCAGACGCTCCTCGACCCGAAGGGCGACCGGACGTGGGCCGTCTTCGCCGAGATCGACCTCACGGACGCGTCCGCGCCCGACGGGCCCATTCTCAGGGTGCGGCGAATCGGGACCTGAGAGTCGAGCTACGGCGACCGGCGCGGACGCGAGGGGCGCCGGGTCTTCGCAGCCGGCGCGTCGAGCTCGACCCATCGCTCGGCCCACGCGGCCATCGCGTCGATCGCGGCGGCGAGGTCGCGGCCCTTCTTCGTCAGGGAGTACTCGACGCGGACGGGCGTCTCGGGGATCACGTCGCGCTCGACGACGTTCTCGTCCTCGAGCTCCTGCAGGCGCTCGCTCAGCATCCGGTCCGTGATGTCCGGGATGGCGTCGCGCAGGGTCGCGAACCGGCATCGGGAGCGGAGCAGCAGGAAGACGATGGCGCCCGTCCAGCGGCGCCCGATCAGCTCGATGGCCCGGTGATACCGGCCGCAGAGGGCGAGGTCGGGCGCGGAGGCGGCCTTCGACGGCTTCACGGGACGAGGATAGGGGACGGGCGGCCCAAGGACAAGCAGCTACTTGACAAGTAGTCGCTATACTTAATATAGTCATCGAACCGCGAGGGGCTCCGGCCCCGCGGAAAGGAGATCGACCCATGGACTTCGGCCTTCTCACGCTCAGACTCGCCCTCGGCCTCCTCATGGCCGCGCACGGCTCGCAGAAGCTCTTCGGATGGTTCGGCGGCTACGGCCTCGTCGGCACGGGCGGGTTCTTCGAATCCCTCGGGTTCCGCCCGGGACGCCTCTTCGCGGCGGCCGCGGCCGTTTGCGAGGTCGGGAGCGGCCTCCTGATCGCGTCGGGTCTCTTCGGCCCGGTCGGTCCCGCCGTCATGGTGTCGGTCATGATCGTGGCCGCCGTCAGCGTCCACGGCCGGAACGGGCTCTTCGCGGCAAAGAACGGCGTCGAGATGCCTCTGCTCTACGGGATTGGCGGCGCGGCCCTCGCCCTCACGGGGCCCGGAAGCCTGTCGCTCGACGGCGTCCTCGGACTCACGTCGCGCTGGACCCCGGCGCTCGACGGGGCCGTCCTCGTCGCCGGTATTCTCGGCGGCCTCCTCAACCTCGCCCTGAGGCGCAAGCCCGCCCCGGCTCCGGCCGCGGCATGACCGGTTCCCCCCGGAAAGGACTCCTGACATGACGGCGACGAAGCAGCTCCTCGGGATCGAGCAGGCGCCGCCCCGGCACTGGGTCGGCGACGGCTTTCCCGTGAGCTCGATGTTCTCGTACGACTCCGCGCCGTATCTCAGCCCGTTCCTCCTCCTCGACTACGCGGCCCCGGCGGAGTTCAAGCCGGCCCTCGTGCCGCGCGGCGTCGGCGAGCACCCGCACCGGGGCTTCGAAACGGTCACGATCGCCTACCAGGGCGAGATCGACCACCGCGACTCGGCCGGGCACAAGGGCCGCATCGGTCCCGGCGACGTCCAGTGGATGACCGCGGCTTCGGGCATCGTGCACGAGGAGATGCACGGAAAGGAGTTCACGAAGACGGGCGGCACGCTCGAGATGGTGCAGCTCTGGGTGAACCTTCCCGCGCGGTTCAAGAAGGCCCCGCCCGGCTATCAGGACGTCGTCGGCAGCCGCACGCCCGTCGTCATGCTTCCCGGCGAGGCGGGGTCGGTGCGGGTCATCGCGGGTGAATTCGAGAAGGCGAAGGGCCCGGCGCGGACGTTCACGCCGATCGAGCTGTGGGACCTGAGGCTTCGCGCCGGGAAGACGGCGAAGTTGAACGTGCCGGCCGGCCAGTCCACGGCGCTCCTTTTCCTGCACGGCGGCGGGCTCGTCAACGGCGAGAAGACTGTGGACGAAGGCGGCCTCGCGGTCCTCGCCCGCGACGGCGAGACGCTCTCGATCGAGGCAGGGGCGGACTCCACGGTCCTGCTCCTCTCGGGCGCGCCGATCGACGAGCCCGTCTTCGGCTACGGACCGTTCGTCATGAACACCGAGAAGGAGATCCGGCAGGCGATCGCGGACTACCGCAGCGGGCTGATGGGACACCTGGCCTGAGAACGGGCGACGGAGCGCCTCAGGGAGCCAGCGCTGCCCCGCGCTCTGCGAGCAGCTCGCGCAGCACCGAGCGGTGGCAGCGGTTCTCGTCGGCGCAATAGCACCCGACGGAGAAGGGCGTCCCGTGTGACAGCGCCGCGAGAAGGTCGAGAACGTGCCGCGCCTCGGGCCGCTTCATCTCGGCCCGGTAGCGCCTCGCGAACGTCTTCCAGCTCCGCTCGTCCCCAGCCCCGAGGCCGAGCTTCACGAGCTCCTCGCTCGGCGCGACAACGGGCAGCCAGACGTCGTAGAAGCCGCGCTTCGCGAAGTCCGCCTTCGGAACCCCCCGCGGCGGCCGTCGGACCGTGCCTATTCGCAGCCCCTCGCCGGGGAGGCGCGGGCTGCCGAGTCGGACGATCCGGACGGGCATCGCGGGACTCCTACCGCATCGACTCCATGACGCGCTCGAGCGCCTCGCGCGAAGGCCTGAGGACCTCGAGCGGCAGGTCCACGAGCGACTTGCCGGTGGCGCCGAGGACCTCGGAGAAGGACGGCTTCGACGGGTCCACGTAAAGAACGCCGGTGAGGATCTCCTGCTTGCCGTGGCTCTCATGGATCGTCCGGAGCGCCTGGTCGCGGTCGGACGGGTCGTAGTCGCGGCCGATGCCGCGGAACCTCAGGACGCTGCCGTCCGGGAACGTGACGTCCTTCGTGTCGCCCGCGGGGATCTCGGCGATCGTGTCCTCGAAGAACGGGACGAAGCCGATCTCCTGGACCGGCGTCTCGTGCTCCTTGGCGTACTTGTAGCTCTTCGTCGAGCCCTCGTGGTCGTTGAACGTCACGCAGGGCGAGATGACGTCGATGACGGACGTGCCCTTGTGGGCGATTGCGGCCTGCAGGATCGTCTGGAGCTGCTTCATGTCGCCCGAGAACGACCGCGCGACGAACGTCCCGCCGAGCTCGATCGCGAGCGAACAGAGATCGATCGGGATGAACTCGTTGACGGCCCCGCTCTTGCGCGTCGCGCCGAGGTCGGCCGTCGCGGAGAACTGGCCTTTCGTGAGGCCGTAGACGCCGTTGTCCTCGACGATGTAGATGAGCGGAAGATTCCGGCGCACGAGGTGGACGAACTGGCCGATCCCGATCGAGGCCGTGTCGCCGTCGCCGGAGACGCCGATCCCGGTGAGCTCGGGGTTCGCGACGAGCGCGCCTGTCGCGGCGGCGGGCATGCGGCCGTGGACGCCGTTGAAGCCCCACGCGCGGTTCAGAAAATAGGCGGGCGTCTTCGACGAGCAGCCGATGCCGGAGAACTTCGCGACCCTGTGCGGCGTGACGCCCATCTCGTAGAAAGCGTTCACGATCTGCTTCGTGATGACGTCGTGCCCGCAGCCGAGACAGAGCGTGGACTTGGCGCCCTCGTAGTCGGCCTTCGGAAGGCCGATGCGGTTCGTCTTCGGGACAGCGCTCATTTCTTCAACCCTTCTTTCCGGACTTCTCGCGGTCCTTGAGGACGCCATCCACGACGGTCGTCGCGTCGAGGGGGAGGCCGTCGTACTGACGGACGGGGACGAAGCGCGCCGCGATCTCCGGGAACTCGTCGCGGAGGATCGTGACGAGCTGCGCGTCGCGGTTCTGCTCGACGACGTAGATGCGCTCGTGACTCCGGATCCACGCCGCGGCCTCGGGGCCGATCGGGAGCGCGCGGAGGCGGCAGTAGTCGAGGGGGACGCCGAACGTTTCCGAGAGCCGGTCACGCCCCTCGGCGGTCCCGTAGTGGGACGTCCCGTACGCGAGGAGGCCGGCGGCGGCGCCGGGGCGGTCCTCGATCACCGGTTTGGGCACCATCGTTCGCGCGGTGTCGAACTTCCGGCTGAGGCGGTCGACGTTCGCGACGTAATCGCGCGCCTTCTCGGAGTACTGGGCCTTCTCGTTGTGGCCCGAGCCGCGCGTGAAGAACGCGCCGGCCGGGTGGTTCGTGCCGGGGAGCGTGCGGTACGGGATCGCGTCGCCGTCGACGTCCCTGTAGCGTCCCCACGTGTCCTTGACCTTCTCGATCGCGGCCGCGTCGAGGACCTTGCCGCGCGCGAGCGGCGCCGTCGGGTACGCGAACGCGTCTGACATCCAGTTGTTCATCCCGAGGTCGAGGTCCGTCAGGACGAAGACCGGCGTCTGAAGCCTCTCGGCGAGGTCGAATGCGTCCTGCGCCATCGTGAAGCACTCCTCGGGCGACGAGGGGAAGAGCACCGGGTGCTTCGTGTCGCCGTGGGAGTTGAAGTAGCAGAGGAGGATGTCGCCCTGCATCGTCCGCGTCGGGAGGCCCGTGGACGGGCCGACGCGCTGGACGTCGAAGATGACGGCGGGGATCTCCGTGTAATACCCGAGGCCGATGATCTCGGACATGAGCGAGACGCCCGGGCCGGACGTCGACGTGAACGCGCGCGCGCCCGCCCAGCCGGCGCCGAGGACCATGCCGATCGAGGCGATCTCGTCCTCGGCTTGAATGATGGCGACGTGTTTTCTGCCTGTCTCGGCGTCGACGCGGAGGTCGTCGCAGAAGTCGATGAACGACTCGCAGAGCGAGGACGAGGGCGTGATCGGGTACCACGCGCAGACGGTCGCCCCGGCGAAGACGCAGCCGAGCGCGGCGGCGGCGTTCCCTTCGACGATGATCTTGCCCTTCGTGGCGTCCATGCGCTCGACGCGGTACGGGATCTTGGCCGGGAAGTTCGAGGCCGCGTACTCGAGGCCGAGCTTCACGGCCGAGACGTTGAGGTCCACGGCCTTTTTCTTCCCCTTGAGCTGCTTGGCGATCGCCTTCTCGGCCTCGGCCGGGTCGATCCCCATGAGGTCGGCGACGACGCCGACGTAGACCATGTTCACGATGAGCTTGCGGAGCTTCGCGTGCTCGGGCGCCGACGTGATCTTGACGACGAGCTCCGAGAACGGCACGGCGTAGTACGTGACGTCGTCCCGCCTCTTCCCGGGATTCTCGAGGCCGAGCTTCTTCTCGTAGACGACGTGGGCGCCTGCGCGCACCTCGCGGACGTCCTCCTCGGCGGTCTCGGGGTTCATGCAGACGAGGACGTCCAGCTCGCGCTTTCGGCCGATGTAGCCGTCCTTGCTCGCCCGGATCGTGAACCACGTCGGGAGGCCCTGGATGTTGGACGGGAAGAGGTTCTTCCCGGACACGGGGACGCCCATCTGGAAGATCGAGCGCATGAGGACGCTGTTTGCCGTCTGCGACCCGGACCCGTTCGCAGTGGCAACCTGCAAGGAGAAGTCGTTGACGACGACTCCGGAGGAAGCCCCCGCGCCGGCGGCGGCTTCAGTCAGAACGCTGGACATGGACACGTCTCCTCCCCGCGGTCTCGCCGCGGCTTGAGCCGATGTTACCCGTGCCGGCCCCGGCGTGGAAGAATCCGGGTTCGTGCGCCTCGTTTCGCTCTGCCCGTCGATCACCGAGAGCCTCGCCGCGCTTGGCCTGGCCGGCGAGCTCGTCGGCGTCACCCGCTACTGCGTCCATCCCCGCGCGGCCCTTGCGGGCGTCGCGCGCGTGGGCGGAACGAAGAACCCGGACTTCGCCGCGATCCGCGCCGCGAAACCGGACCTCGTCTTCTGCAACGCGGAAGAGAACCGCCGGGAGGACGTCGAGACGCTCGCCCGGGAGTTCACGGTGGACGTCTCGCTCCCGCGCCGGGCTGCGGACGTCCCGAACCTCCTTCGCCATTTCGGCCGACTGACGGGCCGCGGCTCGGCGGCCGAGATGTGGGCCCTCCGGATCGAAGAGGAGCTCCGCGGCCTCGAGGCGCGCGCCCGCTCCTCGTTCCGCTTCGCGTATCTGATCTGGCGCGACCCCTGGATGACCGTCGGGGGCGACACGTACGTTTCGGACCTCTTCCGGCGCGTCGGCGGCCGGAACGCGTTCGAGAAGAAGGGCGCCGGGACGCACGATTACCCGACGGTTTCCGAGCAGGAGGTCGTGGACGCGCGTCCCGACCTCCTCGTTCTGCCCGACGAGCCTTACCGCTTCGCCGAGAAGGACGCCGAGTTCTGGCGTGGAAAGCTGCCCGCCTCGCGCGTCGTCCTCGTCAGGGGCGACGACTTCTCCTGGCACGGCACGCGCACGCTCCGGGGGCTCGGAGCCGCCGGGCGGGTCGCGCGCCAGCTCACCGAGAGCCCGGCGTGATCGGGCTGGCGTTCGTGCTCGCCCTCGCCGGCGCGCCGACGCCCTCACCGGGATGGGTGGTCGTTCAGCGCGACGGGAGCATCGTCCAGCTCGCGCAGGAGCCGAAGAGGAAGGGAGGAGTCCTCGTCGGGACGCTGTTCCCGGACGGCAAGCTCGTCTCGATCCGGGTCGAGGACGTGGACGAAGCGAAAACCGCCGCCGCGAACCGCGCGCGCACCGGCGGGCTCGAGACTTCGCCCGCGCAGCCCCTCGTAGGAGGCTCGACGGCCCTCGGCGACCGCGTGCGCCTCGCGCCGCCGACCGGGGACGACGCGGCGCACCGCGAGCTCGACGCCGCCCGCAAGGCCCTCGCCGGCGCGCTGGCCGAGCGCGACCGGTTCGAGCGGACCCGGCCGCCCGGCAACGCTCCGCCCGCGTGGACCGCGGGCCTCTCGGAGCGCACGGCCGCCGTCGAGAAGGCCCGCCTCCGCGTCGACCGCGCGCGAAAACGCGTGGAGGCGCTTGCCGAGGGGGAGCGCTAGGAGCCCGCGGCGACGATCGAGACGGGGCCGTTGACGGTCGAGAGCCGCACGGTGGCGCTCTCCGTTCCCGTCTCGATGAGGCGCGTCCGGCTGCCTTCCGTCCGGCGGGCGCCGTCGCAGGCCGCGGCCCGGCAGGAGAACGGGCTGTGGGCGGACGTCTCGACGCGGACGCCGGACGAGAACCCGTCCTCCTCCCCGCGGGCCGTGATCCGATCCCCGAGGCGGACGTTGACGCCCGAGCAGCCCGCCCCGGCGCCGGTCAGAGGGACGCCCGGGGCCGCGGGAGGTTTCTCAGCCTCGCCGGTTCAGGAGGTCGAGGAACTCCTCCCGGACGGCCTTCTGCGCGAAGATCCCGCGCAGCGCAGACGTTACCGTCAGGGCGCCGGGCTTCTTGACGCCGCGCATCTCGACGCAGAGGTGGCGCGCCTCGACGACGACCATGACGCCCTGCGGCTTGAGCTCCTCCTCGAGCGTCGTCGCGACCTGCTCCGTGAGACGTTCCTGGAGCTGCGGCCTGCGGGCGTAGAACTCGAGGAGGCGCGGCAGCTTCGAGAGCCCGACGATGCGCTCGTTCGGGATGTAGGCGATGTGCCCGTGCCCGTAGAACGGGACGAAGTGGTGCGCGCACATGGAATAGAACGGGATGTCCTTCTCCATGACCATCGAGCTGTACTTCTCGTCGTTCGGGAACGTCGTGAGCCTCGGCCGGTTCTCCGCGTCGAGGCCCGAGAAGATCTCGAGGTACATCTTCGCGACCCGCTGATCGGTGTCGACGAGATTCGCGTCTTTCTCGGGGTCGAGGCCGAGGATCCGGATCATCGCCCGGACGTGGGCGGCGAGCTTTTCGATGCGGGGATCTGCGACTTCAGGGGGTTCGAGGATCGAGGAAGGAGCCATCGAGGCATCATACGGCGCGACAGGGGAGGACGGACCGTGGCAACGACGGGGGACGGGGCGACGAAGATCGTCGCGACGATCGCGGACAACGCGGAAAAGCCGGGAGCGCTCGACGCGCTGATCGCCGCGGGAGTGGACGTCGTCCGCCTGAACGGCGCTCACGCGAAGCCGGGCGACATCCGCCGGCGGACGAGCCTCGTGCGCCGGGTCTCGGCGCGCCGGGGGAGGCCCGTCGGCGTCCTGCTCGATCTCGGCGGGCCGAAGATCCGGCTCGGCGCCCTGCCGGGCGGGTCCGTGACGCTCCGGAACGGCCGCACGGTCGAGATCGTCCCCGGCTCGGAGTCTCACGGCGAGAGGCCCGGTTTCGTGCGCCTTTCCGTGACGTATCCGGCCCTCCTGAAGGACGTGAAGAAAGGCGCCGAGATCCGGATCGACGACGGGAAGATCCGGCTCGTCGTCACGCGCCGTTTCCGCGCCTCGCTCCGGGCCGTCGTGCTCACGGGCGGACGCGTCAAGAGCGAAGCGGGCGTGAACTTCCCAGACTCGACGCTGACGGCGCCCGCGCTGACCGCCAAGGACCGGCGCGACCTCGACGAGGCGCTCGAGGCCGGCGTGGACTTCGTCGGGCTCTCGTTCGTCCGGAGCGCGGCGCACGTCGCGCAGCTCCGGCGCCTCTTCGAGCGCGTCGACCCCGGCCGCCGGCCGTGGATCGTCGCGAAAATCGAGCGGCCGGAGGCGCTCGCCGACCTCGACCGGATCGCGGCGGCCTCCGACGCGCTCATGGTCGCCCGCGGAGACCTCGGCGTCGAGATCGGCCTCGCGCGCGTTCCCGCCGCCCAGCGCGAGATCCTTGCGGCGGGCCGGCGCCATGCCGTGCCCGTCATCGTCGCGACGCAGATGCTCGAGTCGATGATCAAACACCCCGTGCCGACGCGGGCGGAAGTCTCGGACGTCGCGCTCGCGGTCCACGACGGCGCGGATGCCGTGATGCTTTCCGGCGAGACCGCAATAGGGGCGTTTCCCGTCGAGGCCGTCCGGACGATGGGCGAGATCGCGAGCGCGGCCGAGGCGCCCGACGCCGCCGGCGCCCCCGCGGACCTTCCGGCCCCGGATGCCGGAGACTTCACGGCCGTCATTGCGCGCGCCGCTGCGGAAGCCGCCCGCCTCGGCCATGCCTCGGCGCTCGTCGTCCACACCGAGTCGGGCCGCACGGCGCGGCTCGCGTCCAAGAGCGCGCTCCCGCTCCCGATCGTCGCGTTCACGCCCCGCGAGTCCGTGCGCCGCAAGCTCTCGCTCCTGCGCGACGTCGTGTCGTTCCGCGTCCCGAAGGCGAGGACAGTCGAGGAGAGGATCCAAGCCGCGGACGCGCTTCTCGCGAAGGTCCCGCGCCTCAGGGGGGCGACGATCGTCGAAGTCTCCGGGGCGTCGCCCTCGACCGGCGCGACGAACGTCGTGCGCCTCCGGCGCCTGCGCTGACGCTCAGGGCGCGGCCGGCGCGAACGTCCTCGACGGGGCGATCTCGAGGTCCTCGCCGTCCATCTCGTCGGCGTCGAATGGAATGCCGAGGTACCCGAGGAGGGACGGCGCGAGATCGACGGTCCGCGCCGCGCGGCGGTGGCCCGGCACGACTCCCGGACCCGCGAAGAGAAGCGGGACGACCATCTCGCTGCGAGAGAGCGAGCCGTGCCCGGCGGCCTTCCCGGACGTGAAGCCGTAGCCGTCGGCGGGCGAGACGTAGACGTCGGGCGCCCGCGGAGAGTCGAAGAACTCGGGCAGCTGCACGACGAGGTCCGGATACGGGCCGGCCGCCGTCGCGTTCAGCCACTCGTCCGCCTCGCGGGCCGTGCCGACGAGGGGGCGGACCGCGGGGTCCGACGTGTAGCCGAGGGGGTCCTCGCCGTCGAGAACCGTGTACCGGTAACGCGTCGGCGTGGTGCTGTCCTCGCGGGCGATCTCGGAGCGGCCGGCCGGCCCGTAGACGACGACGCGGCCCGCGGCGGGGCCGCGCGTCACGACGAGACGCACCTCGGGCGCGCGGGCGAGTGTCGCGGCGAAGGCCGAGACCGGCGGCATCCTCAGGTGCGCCGCGGGCGGCCCCTTGCGGCGCTTCTGCTTGCGGGTCCGGAACGCTCCGGGCACCTCCTCCGGCGGCCGCTCCGAAGGGAGCCAGATCATGAGGCCTCGATACGCCCCGCTCGCGATCATCGCGTCCCCGACGTCGTATTTCTTGTCCTTCCGCGGCGCGGGCACGAGGACGCAGTCGCCCTTCGAGCAGTCCGCCTCGGTCGGGTTCGCCCGAAGGACCCGGTTCACGAGCTCGTTCGCGTCCACGAACGTGTGGTACGAGCGGTTGCCGTGGTCGCCGATCACGACGAAAAGAACGCGGTCCTCGACCCTCAGCTTCCGGAGGCGCTTCACGAGGCGCCCGAACGCCTTGTCGATGGACGCGAGCGTCGCGTGAAATTCCTGGCTGCCCGGGCCCTCGGCGTGCGCGACCTCGTCGGGGCCAAGAAGGTGGGTCCAGACGAGGGGCGGCAGCCGGCCCTCGTCCGCGGCGCCGGCGTACGCGTCCCCGGCGTCGTCGAGCGTCTTGCGGTCGAGGAACTGCCAGTCGTATCGCGCGTACGCGGCCATGACGGAGATCGTGTTCTTCACGTGGACGGTCGCGCCGCGGGCGATCGGCGCCGTCACGGCGACGGTGTCGGCCGGCAGGCGCTCGTAGAGGGTCCTGGCCTGCGGCGAGAGGAAGTCGCTCGCCGAGTAGATGCGGAAGATGTTCGTGTGGGCCTCGCGCACGCGGAGACGCCGGTCGAGCCACACGTTCGCGGGAATGCCGTGGTGGCCGGGCAGGAGCCCCGTGAGCATCGCCGCGAGGTTCGGGTACGTCTCGCTCGGGACGGAGGCGATCGCGTTGTCGATGATGAGCGCGCGGTCGACGATCTCCCTCTTCAGGTTCGGCAGCGCGCCCTCGGCGAGGATGTGGTCGAACGCCTCCTTCGAAAGGCCGTCGAAGAACAGGACGCAGACGGAGACGTCGGCGCGCGCGCCGGAGGCTTCGACGGCCGTTTCGACACGCGAGCGGACGGTGCAGCCCGCGAGTGCGAGCGCGAGCGCGGCGACGAAGGCGGAGCGGGGCGCGCGGCGCACGCCGAAAGGGTACAGGAACGCCGTCACCGGGCGCCCGCTGCTACCATCCGCGGATGCCCCCGTTCCGCGGCGCCGACCTGCACTGCCATTCGACGTTCTCGGACGGCGTCGACGCGCCCGCCCGCCTCGTGGGCTATGCCGTTGAGGCGGGTCTCTCGGTCCTCGCGCTTTCGGACCACGACGCGCTGCTCGGCCTCGCCGAGTTCGAGGCCGCCGCGAAGGGGACGGGCCTCGTGACGGTCGCCGGGAGCGAGCTCTCGACGCGGTGCGACGGCGACGACGTCCACGTCCTCGGTCTCTTCCTCGACCCCGGAGAGCCCGGAATGCGGGCGCACCTCGAGCGCTTCCGGATCGATCGCGACACGCGCGGCGAAGCCATGGTCGAGAAGCTCGCGGCCCTGGGGATGCCGCTCGACGTGGCCGCGATCCGCGAGGTCGTGGGGGAGGGCTCCTTCGGTCGCCCGCACGTCGCACGGGCGATGGTCGCGAAGGGGTACGTGAAGAGCCTCGACGAGGCCTTCGACAAGTGGCTCGCTCACGGAAAGCCCGGCTACGTCGCGAAGCCGAAATGGACGCTCGAAGAAGCGATTGCCGCGATCCGAACGGCCGGCGGCCTGTCGGTCATCGCGCACCCGATCTGGTACCGGAATCCCGGGAAGGTCGTCGCGGCCGGCGTCGCCGCCGGACTGGACGGCCTCGAGGTCTACCACCTCGATCAGGCCGGCAAGGAGAACGAGTTCGGCGCTCTCGCGGACCAGCACGGCCTCCTGAAATCCGCGGGCTCGGACTACCACGGCCCTGCGGAAGGCAAGCGGCGCGTCGGCGCGTGCCGCCTCGACGCCGCCGGCTGGGAGCGCATGGTCGCGGCGGCGCGCGAGAGGCGCGCCGAGTCCGGCCGTCCGCCGCTCGACCTTTCGCCGCGCTGACGGAACGGCCGGATCCGGACGGCGGGTCAGATGTGGCGCCAGTGGCCTCCGGCGTAGGACCAGTGCCCGTGGTCGTGATACCAGTGCGCGGGCACCCAGACCTCGTCGACGCGGCGGCTCTCCCAGCGGCCCGCCTCCCAGACATGAGCGTTGTTCTCCCAGCGCCAGTGGCCGGCCACCCAGAACGACTCGGGTCCGGGCGGCGGCGGGACGGTCTCGACCCGGACGGCGGGCGGCGGCCCGCTCGCGACGACGATGCTCTCCGCGGGGCCGGCCCCCTTCACCCAGTGGCCGGGGTAGAAGAACCACTCGTTTCCGCGGTGGGCCCAGTGGTCGCGGACCCAGACCTGGCCGGGGCGGGACTTGATCCAGCGGCCGCTGACCCAGACGTGGGAGTGTCCGTTCCAGCCCCAGTGGCCGGCAACCCAGAAGTGCGCCGGAGACGGGGCCACGGTCATGACCTCGACCCTCGGCGCCGGGGGGGCGACCCCGATCCGGAACGTGAAGCTGTCGGCCACGGCGGCCGATGCCGACACGGCCAAGGCAACGACGAGAACCCGGGTAAGAGCGCGGAGCATTTTTGAACCTCCTACAAGTAACTGTTCCCGTTTGGATGACGCAAGACGCGGGCCGGGGATTACGCCCCCCGACGCCCGCGTGAGGATCATCACGCCTGACGATATATCCTCTGCGCTCCCGATGTCCGCCCTTGCTCCCGTCAGCCCCGAGACCCTCCCGTCGAGGCCCGACGTCGAGCGGAGCCTGCTCGGCGCCGTCCTCATCGACGGGGCCCTGATCGCCCGTGTCATGGAGTTCCTCGCCCCGGACGATTTCGCGAGCGAGGCCCACCGCGTGGTCTACGAAGCCGCGCTCGCGCTCGCGGACCGCCGCGAGGGAATCGACCTCGTGATGGTCCAGAGCGAGCTCGAGAAGACGGGCCGGCTCGAGCGCGCGGGCGGCCCGGCGTACCTCTCCTCGCTCGTGGACCTCGTCCCGGACGTCGAGAACGTCGAGGGCTACGCGCGCCTCGTCCGCGAGGCGTCGCTCCGGAGGCTCGTGATCCTCCAGTCGCGGCGCGCGATCCGCGACGCCGTGTCGGCGCCCGACGCCGAGACCGTCCTCGAGAACGCGCAGCGCGAGCTCGTCGAGATCGCGAAGGGCTCGATCAAGGGCGGCTTCGTGAAGCTCTCGCACATCGCGGAGAAGAACGAGGTCGAGATCCAGAACCTGCACGGCCGCGGCGGGATGCTCACGGGCCTTCCGTCGGGCTTCACGCGGCTGAACGCGCTCACGCAGGGCCTTCAGAAAACGGACCTCATCGTCGTCGCGGCGCGGCCCGGCATGGGGAAGACCGCGTTCGCGCTGAACATCGCGTCGACGCTCACGATCCGGGAGAAGAAGATCGTCGGCTTCTTCTCGCTCGAGATGTCGGCGCAGCAGCTGGGCTTCCGCATCCAGTGCTCCGAGGCGCGCGTGAACCTCCAGCGCCTGCGCGAGGGGCGGCTCAGCAAGGAAGAGAAGAAGGCCCTTTTCTTCTCGACGCAGCAGATGCGGGAGGCGCAGCTCTACGTGGACGACACGCCCGCGATCACTCTCCTCGAGATGCGCGCGCGGGCGCTCCAGCTCAAGCAGCGCGCCGGGCTCGACGCCCTGTTCGTGGACTACCTCCAGATCATGGGGACGCGCGGCAAGGTCGAGAACCGCACGCAGGAGGTCAGCGCCTTCTCGCGCGGCCTGAAGGCTCTCGCGAAGGAGCTCGACGTGCCCGTGATCGCCCTCTCGCAGCTCTCGCGCCGCACGGAGCAGCGCGGCGCCGAGAAGGAGCCCGTCCTCAGCGACCTGCGCGAGTCGGGCGCGATCGAGCAGGACGCCGACGTCGTCCTCTTCCTCTCGCGGCCCGAGTACTACGACAAGGACACCGAGCAGAAGGGCGTCTGCGACGTCATCATCGCCAAGCAGCGCAACGGCCCGACGGACCGCTTTACGCTCGGCTGGGCGGGCGAGTACACGCGCTTCTCCGACCTTGCGATGGTCGGCGAAGGCCCCGGTCTGTGACGTTTCCGCTGCGGCCGACACGCGCCGTCGTCGATCTCGACGCGCTGGCCTCGAACTATCGCGCGCTCGGGACGGGCCTGCCGGAGGGCTGCACGGTGCTCCCGGTCGTCAAGGCGGACGCATACGGCCACGGGGCCGTGCACGTCTCCCGCCGGCTCGCGAAGGAAGGCGCGACGACGCTCGCGGTCGCCGTCGTCGAGGAAGGCCTCGAGCTTCGGCGGGCCGGGATCACGCAGCGGATCCTCGTGATGGGGTGGATCGGAAAAGACCAGATCGGCGCCCTCGTCGAGGGCGGGCTGACACCCAACGTCCATTCCATCGAGCAAGCGGAGGAATTGAAGAACTTCTTAGAAGGTGAAGAGGGGAGAGGCGTCTCGCTCGCCGTTCACCTCAAGCTCGACACGGGCATGACGCGGCTCGGGCTGCGGCCCGAGGAACTGCCGCGCGCCCTCGACCTCCTCGAGCGGCTGAAGAGCCGCGTCGTCGTCGAAGGGGTCTTTCAGAACTTCGCGACGGCCTACGATGTGAACTCGGAGCAGAACGAAGACCAGGCGAGGATTTTCTTAGAAGGTGTGAAGACGATTCGTGCGGCCGGTCACCGGCCGTCGATGGTGCACACGGACAACAGCGGCGCGACGCTCGCTCGCACCGGACGGACGGCGCCGTCGCCCTCTTCACCTTCTAAGAAATCTCTCTCTTCGGTCGTCACACACGTCCGCCCCGGCCTGGCGCTCTACGCCCGGGTCCCAGAGGTCCCGTCCGTGGCCGGCGAGACGCTGCAGGACATCATGTCTCTCGTCTCCGTCGTCGACCAGGTCAAGACCGTCCCCGCGGGGACGAAGGTCGGCTACGCCGGGACGTTCGTCTGCGGGCGGACGACGACGCTCGCGATCGTGCCGGCGGGCTACGCGGACGGGATCCGGCGCCACCTCGCGGGGCGCGGGCAGGTCCTGATCGGCGGCCGCCGCTGCCCGATCGCGGGGCGCATCTCGATGGACCTCACGGAAGTGGACGTCACGGACCTGCCGTCGCCGCCCGTGCGCGGCGACGAAGCCGTGTTCTTCGGAGCGCAGGGCGCCGAGCGGATCGGCGTCGGCGAGGTCGCGGACGCGGCGGACACCGTCGCCTGGGAAATTCTGTGCGGGATCGGGCCGCGCGTGCCGCGCGTCGCCGTCGAGGGCGGCCGCGAAGTGGCGCGCGTCACGAGGTTCCCGTGAAGGCCGTTCTCGAAGCCATCGGGCGCCCCGTCCTGCGGCTTCTCGAAGGCGTGGGCCGCTTCTTCGAGCTGTTCGGCCAGACGCTCCGGGGCTTCGTCAGGCCGCCGTACCAGATCGCGATGACGGCCAAGCAGGTCGTGCGCGTCGGCGTCGACTCCGTGCCGGTCGTCTTCCTCACCGCGCTCTTCACGGGAGGCGTTCTCGCGCTCCAGACGTTCAAGGGTTTCCAGCGCTTCCACGCCGAGGGCTACATCGGCTCGGTCGTCGCGCTGTCGATGCTGCGCGAGCTCGGTCCGGTCCTCACGGGTCTCATGGTGACGGGCCGCGCCGGCAGCGCAATGGCGGCCGAGCTGGGCTCGATGCGCGTCACGGAGCAGATCGACGCTCTCGTGTCCCTCGCGACGGACCCGGTCCAGTACCTCTTCGTGCCGCGGGTTCTCGCGTCGATCATCGTGGCGCCCATGCTCGTCGTCCTCGCGGACGTGACCGGCATCCTCGGCGGCTACCTCGTCGCGGTCCAGTACCTCGGCGCGAACCCCGTCGTCTACATGAACAACACGTTCCAGTACCTGAACATGGACGATATGACGTCGGGCCTCATCAAGGCCGCCGTGTTCGGCCTCCTCTTCTCGATGATCGGGTGCCAGACCGGCTACGACACGAAGGGCGGCGCGGAGGGCGTCGGCACCTCGACGACGTCGGCGGTCGTCCTCGGGTCCCTCGCGATCCTGATCGCGGACTTCTTCCTCACGAAGGTCCTGTTCTGATGGTCGCGCCCTCGCCGTCCGGCGTCCCGGCCATCCGCCTCCGCGGCGTCACGAAGGCCTTCGGGCCGAAGGTCGTCCTCGACCACCTCGACCTCGCCGTGGAGAAGGGCGAGTCGCTCGTCCTCCTCGGCCAGTCGGGGATCGGCAAGAGCGTCCTCCTGAAGCACGTCGTCGGGCTTCTGAAGCCGGACGCCGGCTCGGTCGAGATCGACGGCGAGGATCTCTGGGCCGTATCTTCCCGCGAGCGCGACGTCCTCCGGAGAAAGTTCGGGATGTCCTTTCAGGAAGGCGCGCTCTTCGACTCGATGAGCGTCGGGGACAACATCGCGTTCCCTCTCGTGAGGCACACGAGGAAGTCCCGGAAGGAAATCGCGGACCGCGTCGCCGAGTGCCTCGAGCTCGTCCGCCTTCCGGGGATCGAGGACAAGCGCCCCTCGGAGCTGTCCGGCGGGATGCGCCGAAGGGTCGGGTTCGCGCGCGCGATCGCGCTCCAGCCGCAGATCCTCCTCTTCGACGAGCCGACGACCGGGCTCGATCCGATCACGACGGACGTCCTCGTGCGCGTCATCGAGGAGATGAGGAAGCGCATGAATCCGACGGCGATCACGATCACGCACGACCTCAAGGTCGCCTTCGCGATCGCGGACCGCGTCGGCCTCCTCGCGCACGGCAAGATCGAGATCGAGATGGCCCCGAAGGAATTCGAGGCGTCCGCCGACCCCCGCGTCGCGGCGTTCGTGAAGGGCGACAGCGAGCTCTCGCCGCCCGAGATTGAGCCCGAGCGGCGCCCGGGCGTCCCTCCCTCCGCCGCGCCCCCCGTATGATGGAGACCGCATGACGACCACCGCGAAGATCGGCGCCTTCTTCGTCGTCGTGCTCGTTGCGCTCGCCGTCCTCATCCTCAAGATCGAGGACCTCCATTTCGGCAAGAAGGCGCGCACGAATACGGTCGACGCGCACTTCAAGGACGTGGCGGGGCTGGACGACAAGTCCGCCGTGCGGATCGCGGGCGTGAGGATCGGCAAGGTGGACGGGATCACGCTCCGCCCCGACGGGACCGCGGTCATCCACCTCGCCCTGGATCCGGGCGTCGAGCTGCACGACGGCGCCTCGGCCCAGATCCGGAGCCTCGGCATGCTCGGCGACAAGTACGTTGAGCTGCAGCCCGGGACGCCGGGCGCGCCGCGCCTCCCGCAGGGCGCTCTCCTCGAAGGCGTCTCGTCGACCGGGTTCGACGACCTCACGAAGATGGCGACGGACATCGGCAAGGACCTCAAGGAGCTGTCCTCGGCGCTCGCCGGATCCATGGGCGGCAAGCAGGGCGAGGAGAAGCTCAACCGGATCGTCGACAACGTCGGCGCGCTGGCCGAGGCGCTGCGCGAGCTCGTCGAGCAGAACCGCGGGAACATCGACGCGACGCTCACGAACCTCAAGGAGTTTTCCGGCCAGATGAGGGAGACGCTCGCCCGGATGGACCGGATCCTCGACGAGAACCGGGCGACCTTCAAGTCCACGGTGACGAACGCGGACGAGATCTCCGAGAAGCTCAAGACGACGGCCGACAACCTGAACTCGATCACGGGGAAGATCGATTCGGGACAGGGCACGATCGGGAAGCTCCTGAACGACGACGAGACGCACAAGAACCTCAACGACGCGCTCACCTCCGTCAAGACGGGCGTCGAGTCGCTGAACCAGACGCTCTCGCGCGTCAACCGCCTGCAGCTCGACCTCGGGTTCCGGGCGGAGTACGCCTCACGCCCGAGCGACGGGAAGTACTACTTCACGCTCGACGCGATCCCGCGCGACAACAAGTTCTACCGGCTCGAGATCGGCGCGACGCCGAAGGGCATGCGCGAGAACATCAACCAGACGACGACCGTCACGTTCCCGAACGGGAGCCAGCAGACGATCTCGACGACGGGCGAGCAGTACGTCGACAAGCTCCTCCTCTCGCTCCAGCTCGGGTACCGCCTGCACGACACGATCCTGCGCGCGGGCCTCATCGAGTCGCGCGGCGGCGCGGCCGTCGAGCAGACGTTCAAAGCGGACACGTTCCGCCTCGCGGGAGAGATCTGGGACTTCTCCCGCACGGACTACCGGGGGCACGTGAAGCTCTATGGACGCTGGAACGCGAGCCCGAACCTCTACGCGACGAGCGGCGTGGACGACGTCCTGAACCCCGGCCTGCGCTCGCTCTTCATCGGGGCCGGCATCCGCTGGAAGGACGAGGACCTCAAGGGGCTGCTCGGCTCGATCCCGGTTCCGAAGTAAGTGGCGCGAAAACC